>CAZAOK010000013.1:0-6761 GCA_964486725.1 uncultured Leptospiraceae bacterium | reverse complement strand
TGCCCCCTTAAAAGGTTTTTCATTGATCAGAATTGAGATATCTGCCAGTGCAGAGTGCATTGCATCACAGCTATGGTGGATCAAATGTACCAGTTGACGGGCATGTTCCCGCGGAATATATTGCCGTATCTCACCAGTTAACACGGATTGTGACTGGTTTTTCGGGTGAGATGCGATACTTGCAGACTTGCGGTATGCATGTATGAAATGTTCAGCCTGTACAAGTGCATCCATTATTGGCTTCCAGGTTGATTGGTGTGATGATGGAACTGTTCCCTTCTTGAATTCCCGTTGCAGCCACGACACCATAAAAATAAGTGAATCAATGCAGTAATCGGATACAACCTTCAGGCTGATTTTAAAAGAGCCGGGTTCATGGAAGAGAAAACGTTTCTCCCTGTTCTTTACCGAATTACCCTGAAGTCTGAATGATGTGTCAACTCTATCGTCCATGCTGTAGGTGACACGGTATAAGAGTTCCATGAGATCGTTTATATAATCAACATCGGTTTTACCTTTTTTAGTGGATATCCCTGTATCAAATTCTTCATCCACGGCTTCTTCATTGTAGCCTGATGACTTCATGGGTTTACTAATATCTTCAATAACTGATTTCATCTGATCCCTTCCGATTACCGCCCTCGAGACCAGGGAATTGGTCAAACCCATGTTTTCCATGGTACCCATGATAAATCTATTCAAGTTTTCCCTGTTAAAGGATTCGGGAAGTATCTTTTTGTAAAGCCAGAGAAATGTTATCAAATTTTGTTTCAGGTTTTCAGATCTTGCTGCCACACCGGATTGGTCAGTACTTTTCAGTGTTTCTTCAAGCATTCTTATTGTCTTCTGGAAAAGGAGTAAAAGATTTATACCCTGTAAAAATTCTCTCAACATGGGGTCAATATGTGTATCAATCCTTTTCTCGATCTTGTGGATTGAGTGTTTCAATGAAACAAGGTATATGTTTGTGTTCCTGGGCGATTTACCGTTATCCCTGTGGCCTCGTTCTTGTTGATCTATTTCCTCCCTGAGTGCATTTATACGTCCCTTAAGGGTTGATGAGTCAATATATTCCCTTTCAAAGAACATGATAATCTCTTCAAGTACTTTGACATTGCCTTCCCTGGCATTATTAAAATACTTAATCATCTCGTAATATTCTTCCAGTGTGCGACTTATTTCCTGCAGAAGGTCACGAATAATATAGTCATCTTTTCTTGAACCTTTATCGTATGAGATGTTGTTAATCTCGTATAACTCCCTGACCAGTATATATTTTTTTTCGTCTGTATCCTTCATCAGGGATTGCAGGTAGGAAGGGTTGTAAAGGTTTTTCTGGTATTGTTCTTCCATGGTGTTACCACGCTTTATTTTGATGGTAAAAATGTACCATGGATGGAATAATATTCAATTAAATTATCTACCAAACATTTGCTGTATCACACAAGATTGATAAAGTACACTATACCAAGAATTCCCATCAATCCAAGTACTATAAGTGAGGCACTGTAGGTGTCATATTTGCGTTTATGACGGCTGGCGTTTGCGATGAGGCCGATGATGCAGATAAGTACCAGCGGATACATGAGAAAATACGCGTATTGCACGAGCAGCATGTTCCAGGATTGTTGAAAGGATATGTCATACTGCCGGTCGAAGAATCCCCGAACGGGAGGCCTCGCGAACCCGAGAAGTACGAATATCCCGAATCCTAAAAACCAGGACAACACCGCGGACACGTTTTTCAGCTTTACAACGAAGTCAGATCTACTCCGTTCGTTCATTCCTTTTCTTGCCATTGTTAATCTCCCAGGTAGTAATTTAAAATAATATAATGTGGCGGATTATGCAATCATTTTAATTTAGAATAGTTTATCATAGATGATCATTCTATCCACCACATGTATATGAGAATGTACAACGTGGATAATTTTACCAATAGATACATGTTTAGTAATAACTCAGCTGTCATATTGAATAATAATTCAGCATCTCCCCCAATCCGATTTGTGGGTACAAGTCAGTTTCGGCGGGTGGAGATGATACAATTCCTTTCCATTATGGAGCAAATGATGGATATTTTTAGTCATAGCTGAGTATTTACCATGTTTATTTATTTACACCTGAAGGTATATAATTGTAGTATAGCAATTGTTAGGCTTAAACTGACAGTACAGGGTACACATATGGAATTTGAAAAAATAATCAAGACACTGCAGACAAACAGCAGGTTTTTTAATACCTTCTCGGATGCCGAGATGATGCAAATATTGAAACATTGTACAAGCAAGTCATACAAGGAGGGGCAGGTTGTTTTCCAGGAACGTTCACTTGGAGAACAGATGTATATTGTACTTGCCGGTGCTGTCCGTATTAAGAAGCAGGGGAAAATAATTGACCTTGTGCGCGAAGGAGAATGTTTTGGTGAGATGGGTGCCTTGTCGGGGGATGAGCGGTCAGCAACCGCTGAAGCATCAAGTGACGTGTTATTACTTGAGATAGCTGAGAAAAAGGTGGAATCACTGCCGGATGAGCTGCAGGTTAAGTTATATAAAAATATAATGCTTATCCTGTCTGACAGGTTGCGTAAGCGTATAGAGGAAAAGAGTCATTAAGCCATGGATTACAGGTATATACTTGAAGTTGAGGGCCTGGTAAAACAGTATCCCGAGATTCGCGCGGTGGACGACATCAGTTTTGCCATTGAGCCTGGAATATGTTTTGGCCTTCTGGGGCCAAACGGTGCGGGTAAAACAACATCTATTGAAGTAATTGAAGGTATAGTAAAACCAACCGAAGGTACAATTCTTTACAAGGGACATTCTCGCACATCCACCTTTCACGAAGAAGCGGGTATTCAACTGCAAAGCACCGAATTACCGCAATTTCTTACGGTAAAAGAAACACTGCAGATGTACCGTAACCTCTACAGGGGTAAAGCCCACATGGACTACCTGGTAGAAACATGCCGCCTTGAGGATATTCTCAAGCGAGACAATAGAAAGATATCGGGGGGACAAAAGCAGCGCCTGCTGCTTGCAATCGCCCTGGCTAACGATCCCGACCTGGTATTTCTTGATGAACCGACAACCGGCCTTGATCCACAGGCACGCCGTCATCTCTGGGATATCGTTACTGGAATACAGAAGGGTGGTAAGACAATCATTCTTACCACCCATTACATGGAAGAGGCCGAGATTTTGTGTGATCGTATCGCCATCATGGATCACGGAAAGATCATTGCCATGGATTCGCCGGAAGCCCTGTTGAACATGCATACCACGGGAACAACCATCGTGCTGGAATCCGACGTGGAGCAAAGTTTTTTGGAAAGCATGCCCTGCAAATGGTACCGAATGCAGGATCACATTGAGATACAGACAGAATTCCCCGACCAGTGCGTACAGCAATTAATGCAGCAGGGAGTAGCCCTTTCAGGTATGAGCGTTCGTTCCCCCAATCTTGAAGACCTGTTTTTGAAATTGACGGGTCATGAGCTCAGGGCATGATAAATTTGGATACAATGATAAAAGCCAGGATGAGATAGAATATGCTGCGACGTATATGGACATTATTTACCGCGAGAAACCGTGAATTCTACCGTGACAAGTCAACACTGGGCTGGAACGTGTTTTTCCCGCTTTTTATAATCGTGGGGTTCAGCGTGCTATTCAGCAACGACACACAGAATCTCTACAAGGTGGGTATAGTGCGTAACGGGGAGGTAACCACCCAAAGGGTTGCTTCACAGTTAAGGAATTTCAAAGAAATAAAGTACCTTGAATTTATTGAATTTAAAGATCGAGAGGACGCGCTTTACAAGCTGAACCATCACAGAATCGATCTTCTTGTTGACCCCACCACGGCAGAGTACTGGATGAGTGAAACATCCCCAAAGGGATACGTGGTTGAGAAAATACTTGCGGCAGCATCCTTGCGGGCAAAGGATACCCCTTTCAAAAAGCAAAGTGTTACTGGCAGGGAAGTGACCTACATAGAGTGGCTTTTCCCGGGTATCCTGGGTATGAATATTATGTTCAGTTCCCTGTTTGGTGTGGGATACGTGGTGGTACGGTATCGCAAGAACGGGGTGCTTAAACGCATGAGTGTCACCCCGGTTCGTCCCCACGAGTTCATGACGGCCCAGATCATGTCTCGAATATTTGTGCTGCTTACCACCACTGCCATTGTGTATACGGGGACGGTGCTTATCTTCGGGTTTGAAAATCACGGTTCATATCTTGCACTATTGCTTGTCTTCGCGCTTGGTGGATTCACAATGACCTCACTGGGGCTGCTGGTGGCATCCCGTATTGCCAGCGAGGAACTTGCCGAGGGTTTTCTCAACATAATCACCTGGCCCATGATGTTCCTGTCAGAAGTATGGTTCTCTCTTGAGGGTGCCCGGCCATGGGTAAAGAATGTCTCAGACGTTTTGCCGCTTACCCACCTGGTAGACTGCGCCCGAAAGGTGATAAATGATGGTGCCGGGATCTATGACCTGCGCTACCAGCTGTTATCACTGGCTGTCATGGCGCTGGTCTTTCTTACCATGGGGTCACTGCTTTTCAAGTGGCAGCGGGGGTGATATAATCACCATGAACTAATTAATTTCTTTTTCATACCGATCACGTTCCCGTTTTGAATAAAAATTATGTGCCACCTTAAGACTATGTGGTATATTGTAATTTCATTCAAGAAAATTATTGTCATTACAAGAAATACGGTTGACAACAACTTTTAGTTCAAAATAATGTCGAGCCGTATCATGTAAAAACCATGGTGGATGTAGTTCAGCGGTAGAGCCCTGGATTGTGGATCCAGTTGTCGCGGGTTCAAATCCCGTCATCCACCCAGGTAAAAGGGACACGTTTTGGCGTGTCCCTTTTTGTATACATACCATCGGCGTATCCCCCTTAGCAGTTCAGCAATTACCAGCGTGCAAACGAAACGGTCACAAAATTTACCTACAACGTATCTGATGGCGGTCAGAAGATGACGTTGAGGATTGTACGCGCGGGAATTGAGGTGAAGGAAGTGTACAGGAGAAAAGAATAAAATATTTTGCTTGACTCGTATGTATTAAATGTGCATATTTATGCATATGAGAACTACATTGAACATAGATGATGAATTGCTAAAGAAAGCAGCCAGTCTTACTGGTATTGATGAGAAGACTTCCCTGGTAAGAAAAGGATTGGAGACATTGATTGCTGTTGAAAGCGCTAAGAGACTTGCCAGGCTTGGTGGTACTGAAAAAGATCTCGACCAGGTACCCAGGAGACGTTAATACTAAATGGTTCTTGTTGATACGTCTATCTGGATTCGACACCTGCGATATGGTGTAAGATATCTAGAATACCTGTTAGATGAGAGCAAGGTTGCCTGTCACCATTTTGTAATTGGAGAGCTTGCCTGTGGTTCAATTGGTAACAGGGATGAAGTATTAGCATTGATGCAGGCACTTCCGCGTGTGGTACCAGTAGATGACAACGAGATCCTTCATTTTATTGATGCAAATTTATTGATGGGCAGGGGAATCGGTTTAATTGATGTTCATCTCCTGGCTTCGTGTAAGATTACACAATGTCTTTTATGGACATCTGATAAGAAGCTTTTTGATGCGGCATCTGAAATGTCTTTAGCTTTCACCTCTCCAAAAAACTCCTGATAGCCTCGGCCGACGTGTATTTCGGCCTGAATCCCAGTTTCTCCCTGATCTTGTCTGCCTTCATGGAAAGAGGATACTGAATGTAGGAAAGCTGTGCCGGGCCGAAAGGCATGAGTCTCAATGTATACAGTAAGCTCACCAGTGGTTTCATGAGTTTTGCCGGCAGCCGTACCAGTTTCTTTCCCGCGACTTCTGCCATTTTGTCATAGGGCAGACCCTCGTCGGCTGACAGGTTAAAGGCGCCGCTCACGTCCTTCGTGAGTGCCAGGTAGAAGGCCTCTGCCACGTCGTCCTCGTGAACGTACTGCATGATGGGATTGCATCCACTGAGGCCTATGATGAAGGGACCTTCCAGTGACTTTGCAACGGCACTCTTACAGTTCGGTCCCATTACAATGCATGGCCTGAAAATGATTACGGAGGTGCCGGGGTTGTCAGCGGCATAGTCCTCCACCATTTTTTCGATTATTGTCTTGTTGATGGCGTAGGTGAATCCGGGAGTTGGTCTCAGCGGGGCCTCCTCCGAAAGGTGATCGGGGGTGTCGGGGAAGAACCCGTAGGCGCAGTCAGAACTGGCGATGACGAACTTCTTCGCGCCGCATGATTTTGCCGCGTTAATAACATTTTCAGAGCCCTTCACGTCGATCTGGTATTCAAGGTCAAGGTCACGGGTTGGGTTTGAAAGATAGGCCAGGTGCACCACGTCCGTCACCCTTTCGCGGGTGAATATCTCTTCCAGGGTATCCCCGTCCCTGATGTCGCATTGCCGGTAGACGTAATTTTCAGGAAGATCCATGGTTGGCTCAAGCACGTCGGAAAGTACAACTTTACTGTAAAAATCAGACCGCCCGAGACGATTGATAAGACGGGAACCAATAAAACCAAACGCGCCGGTGACGGCAAGAACACGATTGCCAGTGGACATGATACCCCCGATGTGGTATGATGTTTATTGAAATAATGAAAAAATATTTAATACATGTTGTATAAAGCATAGAATATAAAAAGTCAAATTTAATTCATAGTGTAACTACTCAGCTATGACAAAAATATTGATTATTTACTTCATAACGAAAAGGAATTTGAGCAT
>CAZAOK010000012.1:33361-57119 GCA_964486725.1 uncultured Leptospiraceae bacterium | reverse complement strand
CATGACAGCTGAGTAGTTACTTTATAACAATATATAACTGTAAACGGAAAGAAAAATGTCTGAGAATTACCAGGTATTGAGAATTCAATTAAATGGACAGGATCAATATCTACTCTGGTATAGTGATACCATGGATGGTATATATGTAAGTGAAACTAATTGTGACATTCCCGTATTCAGGAATATTCAAATGTTAAAAGAATATTGTTCTGATAACGGTATCAATATTATTTCTGATGAGATTATCTATTGCAATCTTGATCTTATTAGAGGGTGGTTGGAAAAACCAACTGAATATGGCATCAAGTATGATGATTTCTTTCATGTTTGGAATATTATTCATGATATGGCATGGTCAATTGAAGGCCTGGATGAACTTGAAGAATTATACAGTGATTATTATCTACTCTATGATAAACTATTCTGGGGCGCTATGACGGAGTCTGTAGAAACACGCAGGTCAACATATTCTCAAAACTGGAGCGAGGAGGAACTGGAGTCATTACGTGGTATTTTTGAAAAAGGAATCAGCTATTTCAGGTATCATAGCGAAATGGTTACAGGCAATTGATATTATATCGTTATATTCTCGCCATCTCAACCAGTTCATCAATATGAGATAAAATAAAAGTCTCAACCCTGGATAAATCATCCCCTCGAAAAGCAGTGTGACGCTCTATTCTTATTACACCTTCAAGTTTACCTTCTTTAAGAAGCGGTATAATGCATGTTGTGTTTTTTTCAAGTAATACAACAGTTTGTTTGTGCAATTCTTCTATGAGATCATCAATTAAAATGGTTTCATGTCTTTTCCCTTTTAATGGAACATTTATTTCACCATCATGGTATTCAGCACAGGTATAGAATAGTTTGTTTGTAATGTTGTATATCTGCAGTGATACTGAATCAGCGTTAATAATACCAGCGCATTCTTTTAGTACAGAATACGGGTCTTTTGCTATCCTGGTATGAACATGATCTTCAGTAACAGGTGTATTTTCCTCTTCCGCTGATTCTTCTTTTCGGTCAATTATGATAATGGCTGACATAACGAGTATAATAAAAATTATTAGTATTAGTATTGTTTCCAGGGCGAAAGACAGCACCTGCCTGTCTGTCATGATATATGGAAAGACGGTTAGAATATAATACGAGTTTATTTCGTTAACATAAATATAAAACCGCGATTGGTCATAATATCTAATTACTAACGGAAAAGAGCTTTTTGGCTGGAGTTTCTTCCTGGTAAAATCAGATAAGATAGAGTCCAGCGTATCCTTTCCTGGTGAATGCCTGCTGTTCTTGCCTGCAATTATGATATTATAATTATTATCAGCTAATGCCACAATGGCTATTTCAGGAACATTCTTTCTAACTTTCTTGAATGCCGATTCGACCTTACTATTCTGTTCGGGTTTATCGGTTACCTTGCCATCCAGGTGTTTTAAGACTTTGCTGTTTTTCAGTGTAATTATTGATACATATTCTTTCTCTAGAGAACCTGACCTGAAAGCAGCATATATACCCAGTGAAAGAATGAATAAAATTATACCGGAAATGATTGCAATTTTCTTTTTTCGTGTTTTCATTTATTTGATATCTATATTTTATGAAATGGTATCCTTTCTTAATGTATCGGAATATACAGCTCATGAGGTAATTAATTTTAATAGAAAAATCCCCGCAGATATTTCTGCGGGGATTTGTAACAAATAACGATAATGGTGATATTATTCTTTAAAGAAAAGTTTAATATAATCGATTTCAATTAAAGGATTATCCATAAAGTTATTCCTTACCTGGATAATATCTTCGATATTACCCTCCAGGGTGCCTGCCCCTTCAAAAACATAGTTATGTGCGGGGGCATACATCTCTACTCCCTTCGCGTCTTCGTTGATAGTTTCCTGTGGATTGTAATTATGAAGAATAATGTTATCGGGAAGTGACTTAATTAGAAACTTAATCTCTTCACCATATTTTTCAGCGTAGGCGCGAAATTTAAAATCAAATTTGCAGGTGTCGATACGCTTTGCGGATTTAATGTATTTTAAGTTAATTTTCGGCTTGTCTGGATGTTTCTTCAGGGTTGAATCAAATTCTTTCCAGAAGTCTTCTTCCATAATAATATGATGCAGCTTGGTTTTTATGGACAACCACTCGCTTATTATTTCTGAGAACGTTTCTTTAATGATACCAGCGTCACCGCTGAACCAGTACTTCCAGTCTTTTTTGGAGCCAAGGATAAAACCTTCTAATACGCCAAATACCAGGTTGTAATGTCCTTCTATTACTACTTCATAATATGTTTTGCTCATAATAGATTTCCTCACTCAGATTAAAAGAATATTAATGTAATTAAAATAAATATGGGAAACAGGATCGGAATTGCATACTTGAACATGTAACCGAAAAATGTCGGCATTGGTATACCTGCTTCTTCGGCTATTGATTTAACCATAAAGTTTGGTGCGTTGCCGATATAGGTCATGGCTCCAAAAAACACAGCTCCAACAGCGATGGCCTCAAGATAAATATTTTTATGGGCAATTAGATTCTGTACTGCCTGTGGTTCAGGCATACCTGAGAAAAAGCTCCCCAGTGCAGTATTAAAGAAAGTGAGATAGGTTGGCGCGTTATCAAGAAATCCTGAAAGAATACCTGTTACCCAGAAATAGTGAGCCGGTTCCTTAACTGACCTGATAAGTCCGGCCATGGCTCCCTGTTCACCGGCTTTGAGTATCGCAAGAGCTGGAATAATTGTCATGAATATTCCAGCAAAGAGATAGGCAACTTCCTGTATGGGGAACCATGAGAATTCATTGTCTTTTCGGATTGCCTGTTTTGTAAAGACAAGTGACAAGATGCCCATGAGAATAAGAAAGCCGTCTTTCACGAGATTCTGAATGGTCTGGTGAACTCCAAGAATATCAACTGAACCAAGCTTGTAAACTCCGCTGAATATGACGCCGGCCATAACTCCCATGAGAAATATTAAATTATGGGCGCCTTCTATTTTTAATGGCTCTTTCTCACCTGAAACAGCCTGTGATTTATCTTCTTTTGAATAGAAATATGAATCAAGGAGAAAGTATATGACTATTATTATCGCTACAGCGAATCCCATAAACTGCATCATGTATTTAAGTGTCCAGAAAAAGGGTACATTGTGCAGAAATCCCAGGAATAACGGTGGATCTCCAAGCGGGGTAAGTGAACCGCCGATGTTTGCCACGAGAAAAATAAAAAATACTATGGTATGAACCCTGTGTTTACGCCATGAATTGGAACGTAGAATGGGGCGTATCATCAGCATGGCGGCACCGGTTGTACCTATCCATGATGCCAGTAACGTACCAATGAGAATTAACAGGGTATTGATTGCCGGGTTACCTTTCATGGTACCCCGAATAAAAATACCACCCGAGATTGTAAACAATGCCCACAAAAGTATAATAAATGGTATGTAGTCGATTATATAGATGTGAAGAATCTCATATACCGCGGTTCCCTTGTATACAAAGAGAAAGGGTATGGCGAATATCAATGCCCACATGGCAGAGATCTTTGGAAAATGCTGGTGCCAGAAGTGTGGGGCAACCAGCGGGAAGAGGGCGATTGACAGTAAAATACCTGCAAAGGGGAGAACGGTCCAAAGAGGCAACTCTTTGCCCAGGTTATGGGCTGCCCCATGTCCATCCGCTTCCGCGTGTTCTTTGCCGTGTTGCTGGTTGTGATCATGTTGCGCAACTGTGTCAACACTTGCGAAGGCCTGGCTGGTTGTCATCACAACCGGTAAAAACGCAAATATACTAATAACACAAAGCATAGTTACAGCAAGTTTTTTCATGGATTTAACTCCTTAATTTGTATGTATACCGAAGTGAATCTAAATTTTATGTAAGATGCACGTCCCCATTTTTACGTACAAGAATACCTGATATGTCAGGATGCCCATATGTCAAATAAAAATCAATTTAAAGTATTTAAAAAAAGAGAAGTTGTAATTCATTGATTGTGGCAGTGTACAGCAGGTCATTTTTTTTAAAAAAGCATAAAAAATTGAAAACAGCATTATGTTGATACATATATTATTATAAATACTTATAATGGATTATAATCGACATTTTTGAAAAAATGCGATGGTAAAGATTAACCCTTTGGCGCCCGAATAGACGAACAGGGACTGGTGTCTCTTCGTGGCATGCTCTTTGAAAACTTGAGGTTGTGTTGTGGTTATTTACATTTAACTGCTCCAGGTCGGGGTTCCAGTTTTGTATGAGCCCATTTACAAGCCTGGAACAGGTACTACGGTAACGGCTGAGTATATTCCTAAAGCTGTTACCTATGGTATCGTTTGGCCGGTTCGTTACTGCCCTTGAGAACCGGTGGCAAGGAAGCCTGAAAAAACGTAACAAAGGAGTGTAAAATGATAATTAATCACAACATGAGTGCTGTTAATGCTCACAAAACACTGAAATTCACCCAGTGGGACGTGAACAAAGACATGGAGAAACTGTCATCAGGTCTTCGTATCAACAAGGCTGGTGATGATGCTTCAGGTCTTGCGGTGTCAGAAAAGATGAGAACCCAGGTTCAGGGTTTGCGACAGGCTGAGAGAAATACTGAAGATGGTATGTCTTTTGTTCAGACTGCCGAAGGGTATCTCGATCAGAGTTCACAGATCATACAGCGAATCAGGGTTCTGGCTATCCAGGCGGCTAATGGTATTTATACCAATGAAGACCGCCAGCTCATCCAGGTTGAAGTTTCAGCACTGGTTGACGAAGTTGACAGGATAGCTTCTCAGGCAGAGTTTAACAGGTTCAAGATACTCACCGGTGAATTCTCTAAGATCAATCCCCAATCCAGTATGTGGTTTCACATGGGTGCCAATGCCAATCAGCGTGAACGTGTCTATGTTGGCACGATGACCGCCCAGGCATTTAACATGAGAGACGCGACTGGAGGGGTTGTCCTGTCCCTGACATCACCCGGTGGTGCCAACGAGTCAATAGGTATCATGGATGCTGCCTTACAGAAGCTTTCGAAGCAGCGTGCCGACCTTGGTGCCTATTATAACAGGCTTGAGTTAACCGCCAAAGGGTTGATGTCAGCGTATGAAAATATTCAGGCAGCTGAATCCCGTATCAGGGACGCGGACATGGCTGAAGTAATGGTAGAATTTACCAAGAACCAGGTACTTGTGCAGACTGGCACTGCAATGCTGGCACAGGCCAACATGCAACCTCAATCGGTGTTACGGTTACTTTCCTAAGTGATCAGACACCAGTCTCAAAAGTGTTCTTTGAAAACTCGTTGTGTTGATTCTCACTCTCCGGTCGTGATTCCCGCGGCTGTCCATGCATATCGGCTGTTTCGGCAGCCGGTGATGTTGGGAGGGCATCACCGGCTGCCGAAACGTCATAGCGGCCGATGATGTCTGGATAATGGGCAGTCCGGGCACCATTAAAAGGAGAAAACCTTTGGTCCTTCGGGACCCTGTTGTCAATGGGAATGACAACTGAAAAATCCAGAGAAGTTCTGACAAAAAAAGCGGGACTTCCTGATACAGTTCAAGGGAGGGAGAGTTTTATGAGAATCAATCACAACATGAGTGCCATATTCGCGAACAGGCAGCTCAAACTGGTATCAAACAGGTTGGATAGTAACATTGAACGGCTTGCATCCGGGCAGCGTATAAATCGGTCTGGAGACGATGCTTCAGGTCTGGCTGTATCTGAAAAGATGCATACCCAGGTAAACGGCTTGTTCCAGGCTGAAAAGAACGCCCAAAACGGGCTTTCTTTTATACAGGTCGCTGAAGGGTCTCTTCATCAGGTTAACGCGATTCTGCAAAGGATCAGGATGTTGTCAGTTCAGGCCGCCAATGGTATCTATTCAACTTCGGACCGGCAGCAGATCCAGGTTGAAGTATCCCAGTTGATCGACGAGGTCGACAGGATCGCAACCTCTGCTGAGTTCAACCGTATGAAAATGCTGACTGGTATGTACGCAAGAGGAAGTAATGCCAGTAGTATGTATTTTCATATAGGTCCAAACCAGGGACAGCGCATCGAAGCGTATATTGCCACGATGAGCGGTAAGGCGCTTAATCTTTACGATGGAGAGTCTAAACGCTCAATCTCCACTGTTGGTCAGGCAAATGCCATGATAGGGTATGTCGATGTGGCTTTAGACAAGCTGAATCGACAAAGGGCAGGCCTTGGTGGCTACTACAACAGGTTGGAGAATACGGTACATTCTTTGATGATGTCGCATGAAAACATGCTGGCAGCCTATTCCCGCATAAGGGACGCGGATATGGCAGCCGAGATGGTTGAGTTTACAAAGAACCAGATTCTCGTTCAGAGTGGTACTGCGATGCTGGCTCAGGCGAATTTTAAACCTCAGCTTGTGCTTCAACTACTCGGATGAGAATGTTTCAATTCTGGTTACGCAGTGCCAACCAGAAACTCCCTCTCCGTTTGCGCAGACGGAGAGGGGGACTTTTTTCTTACAGGGAGGTAAGTGCAAAACGTACTATGTTATACAAGGAGGTAATAACATGGAAATAAGCAAGATTATAAATGGCAAAACGCAGGGATACGCGCCGAATGAAGTAATGAAAAAATCCCTGAAACAGGTTAACCAGAAGGATTCTCAACCAATTAATAATGGTAAAATGAATCTTACTGATGATGAAATGAAGAACATGGTGGATACACTCAATTCAGCCGCGAAGTCGGTTAACAAGAGAATATCCTTTGATTATCATGATAAAACCAGGCGTATTATAATGAGAGTAACCGATTATAAAACAGGAGAGATTATCAGGGAAATTCCTGAAAAAGAAATGATACAACTGGTTGAACATCTTCAGGATATGATTGGAATGTTTCTTGATCAATCACGGTAATGATGTCTGGAGAAATAATATATTCTGGCTGCATTAGATTTCTAATGTATATGGTAAATTATGCCGATATTCTATTGAAGGAGACATATTCAGGTAGTATATTGATATTATTACAACCTGAATAATTATTTCAGTACGCGTGTATTGAAATATTGGAATTTTCTTGATAGAGGGGGCATTATGCCGATATCAATAGGTGGTATGGCATCAGGAATGGATACTGATGCTATAATAGAAAAACTTGTTAAGCATGAAGCCAGGCCCATTAAGCGATGGGAAGAGGACATAAAATTATATAATCATAAGAAAGAGGCCTTGAGAGAGCTTGGGAAAAGGCTAGATACCCTTGATAAGGCAGTCGGAGATCTGCATGGTTTCAGGGCTTCTTTCAATGAAAAAAAAGCACTATCATCAAACGAAAATGTAGTGACTGCCACTGCCAGCAAGAAAGCAGAAAAAGGTACCAGGAAGATTGAAGTTCAACAGCTTGCCGCAACACATAAAATTGCAACAGATCCGGTATCGCAGGATAAAAAGCTACCTTCCGGGAAGTTGACTATTGAAGTAAATGGCACCTCTGAGAATCTTCGTTTCAGAGGGGGGACATTACAATCACTACAGGAACGTATTGACGAGGTCGCGGGGGATCTGGTCAGCACATCCTATGTAAACACGATGGATGATAAATATATTCTTGGTCTTGAATCTAAGACATCAGGTAAAAAGGGTGAGCTGAATATAAAAGGTGATAAAAAATTTCTAAAAGGAATAGGCCTGATAAAAGGGGAAAAGGGTGCTGACAGAGAGAAGACTTCACTTCTTTTCGATGATAAGTATTTTAAAGGTTATAAAGGCGAAAAGAAAATTCCTGAAGAAACCGGCAGTCTTTCGGTTGAGAAGAACGGTAAGGGTATATCAATATCCGGTCGATTGTGGAGAGAATACGTGTTGCCGTTGGAATATACCGTGAAAGAAGATTCATTCCTGGAATTCAACGCATCCCACAGGGAACAGAAAGAAATTGAAGAAGAAGCTATACCTGGCAGGGTGCAGGTGGGACCTGAAGAGAAAACTGTTATAAAGGGTATTGAACTTGAGGGTTACAATCCCTCAAGAACCAGGTCGGAAGAACCAGAAAAAAAGAAAGAAGATATTAAAAATATAATGGGTGTAGGTGTGGTGGCGGTAGAGAACGAAACCCGCACAGAAAAGATATACCAGCTTGATCGAAAGGCAACCGGCAGGCAGAAAGTCCAGATTGGTAATGATTTCAATGGAAAAAAAATTACGAAATTAATTTTTTACTGCAATACCGGAGAGGCTGAATTTAAGATGGCCGAACTGGTAACCCCCAAAAAAGGGGATGGTGTACTTGAACCGAAAAATGTGATTGCCGATGCAAAAGACGCCATATTCAAAGTTGACGGTGTTGATGTTAGAAGATCGAAAAATGAAGATATAGATGATGTGATAAAAGGTGCTGTGCTGAACCTGAGAGCTCCTTCGAAGTTGCCGGTAACTGTGAATATAGAACCAGACCTTGAAAAGGCCAGCGAGAAAATAAAGGCATTTGTAGAGGCATATAACAGTTATTTAGAATTTAACAAGGAGCTAACCAAGGCAGGAATGACAGAACGCCCCGGTGATTATAAAAAAACGAAACAAGAACAGGGTGTTTTCACCGGAGACATGACCCTTCTGCGGCTTGAGAACATGTTAAAAAGGGCGGTAAGTGATGCGTATCCGAGCAGAGAGAAAGATCCAATTAAAATGCTGATGGAAATTGGGATTTCAACAGGAGATGTGAATGCTGAATGGGAAAGAATTAAAGAAGGAAAGCTGGTTATTGATCAGGCGAAACTAAACAGCGTGTTGACGGAAAAGCCTGACGCGGTGAAAGAGTTTTTCGGAACTGATTCAGATGGTGATAACAGAACTGATAATGGAATGGCATTTAGAATGGAAGAGATACTTGACCCTTATGTACGTACCGGTAAGAATATTATATCCAGCAAAATAAACTTACAGGATGAACAGATAGAGAGTGCGGATAATCGTATTGAACGGCACGCACGGCATGTGGTAAAATATGAAGAGAAGCTGAGACATAAATTTTCCAACATGGAGAAATCCATATCTGGAGCAAAATCACAGGGTGAATGGCTTAAACAGCAGATGAAAGGTCTATCCGGAAACAAAGATAAAAAATAAGTGACTACTCAGCTATGACTAAAATATTGATCATTTACTTCATAATGAAAAGGAATTTGATCATCTCCCCCCGCCGAAGGCGGGGGGAGATGCAGGATTATTATTCATTTTAGCATAATTTGTAATTATTCAGCATGACAGCTGAGTAATTACAAAAATAATAATTATAAAGATGAAGAGGTAACGGGTTTTGGAGCTTTTAATAAATGATCATACGGTAGATTTCACCCTGGACAGTGAAAAAGATACAACTGATATAATTACGTCTGTAAATGAATGGGCACAAGAAAGAAAGCTGGTATTCGTGAGCGTAATTATCGATGGTACCGAGTACATACCGGCAGAGATTCCCACATTTTCTCTTGATGAAGTAAAAGAAATAAACTGTATAGTTCAGTCTGTAGCTGACATCGTTGTTGATTCTCTTAAAGAGGGTATCGCCTATTGCACCCGTGCTGATGGAGCACTTGACAGTCTTGAAGATGATGGACCACTTACCGAAGTGGATGTAAATGACCTGGTGGACGGCCTGAACTGGATGCGTGAAATAGTGAATTCAGTCATATCCATGTTACAGTTGTCCCCCTCTGAAATACGTTTCAGGGATGGAACAGTTCAGGAGCATTTTGAAAAATTGTCTGAACTAATCACTGAAACTCAGTCTGTACCCGTAGAGGAAGCCAGTGACCAGTCATTTCTTCAAAGATATACGAAAGCAATAAATGATATGGTAGAGTTGTTTAAGATCATTTTGATGAGTGAACAGCTCAAAGACCTTATTGTTCAAAGTATTGATTCACCTGATAATCTTTTAAAAGGAATTATGGAACTAAAAGATGAAATGCCTGAGATCGCAGAAAAGCTTGAAAAGGCATCAATCGCGTATCAGTCTGGAAATGATGAGGAGGGTGCGGAGCTGTTACAGGACATAATGGATTTTATATACTTTTATATGAGAACCTGTTATCAGCTGACACCGGTTTTTGGAATTGACTTGAAAAGTATCACCATTGACGGTGAATCAATGGATGATATAAATGCGTATGTAAACGAGTTGCTGAATGAAATTGTTGATGTAATGGAAAACAATGACATAATAAGCCTGTCAGATATTCTTGAATATGAATTAAAACCACAATTCGAAAAGCTTACCCTCTATCTTGAAAAGTTGTTGACCGAGCTGCAATCTTTCTCATGATTGAGTAAATAAATTTCACATGAAATAATCCAACTGTTATGCTGAAATAAGTGCAGTGAATAAAGCGTTCCCGGGCATGTTCCATATGGAATAAACAGGAGGGGACGTTTTTTATTTTATGCTTCATGCGTATTGATGACAGGAGAATGCGATGTCAGAATTGTCAAATGATAGTAAAAAAATGTGGGGCGGCCGTTTTGGCGATTCGACCTCTCATATTACAGAGAAAATTTCATCATCAATTCAATTTGATAAGGTATTGTATCGCCAGGACATTCGGGGCTCTATGGCACACGCGAAAATGCTGAATACAATCGGTGTCTTGACAGATGATGACTATAAGAATATCATAAGGGGACTTGAAAATATCCGCCATGAGATAGAAGAAGGAACTTTTAAGTTTTCAAGCTCACTTGAAGATATTCATATGAATATTGAATCAAGGCTTACGGAAATGATAGGTGATGCGGGAAAAAGGCTGCATACCGGGCGTTCACGTAATGATCAGATTGCACTGGATTTGCGGCTTTTTATCATTGATGCCTGCGATGAAATATCTATTTTGTTAAAGCGTCTTATACTTGCACTTGTAAACGTTGCAAACAGGGAAATTGATACTGTTATGCCAGGATATACCCATCTGCAGGTGGCCCAGCCTGTTCGTTTCAGCCATCACATGCTGGCACATGCCTGGGCATTGATCCGTGATTTGCGCAGGCTGGAATTTACGATGTCAAGTTGCGATAACCTGCCTCTGGGTTCTGGTGCCATGGCGGGGGTGAATTATCCCAGCGACAGGGAGATGTTGCGAAATGAACTGAATTTTTCTGGAATAATACCCAACTCTATGGATGGAGTGAGTGACCGGGATTTCGCTCTTGATTTTCTGTATTTTGCTTCAATGCTGGGAATGCACCTTTCAAGATTTTGCGAGGAGCTGGTGATCTGGTCAAGCAGCGAGTTCGCTTTTATAAGATTGTCTGATTCGGTGACAACAGGTTCGTCAATCATGCCGCAGAAACGAAATCCGGATATCGCCGAACTGATACGGGGAAAAACAGGAAGGCTTTATGGTGATCTTATAAGCCTGTTAACGGTTATGAAAAGTCTTCCCCTTACTTATAATCGTGATTTTCAGGAAGATAAAGAACCCGTATTCGACGCGGTTGAAACAGTCATGTTGTCTCTTGAAGGTATGGTCGAGATGATTACATTTATGGAAGTAAATACCGGTCGGTTGAAAAATGCTATCTACAGCAATTTTTCAACCGCCACCGATCTTGCTGATTATCTCGTACAAAAGGGTGTACCTTTCAGACAATCACATGAGATAATCGGAAATATTGTCAGGTATTGTGAAAATGAAAAAAAAGATTTCTTTTCGCTGAAACTTGAGGATCTTAAGGGATTTTCAGAAAACTTTGAGTCAGATGTACTTGATGCCATTAATCCTGAAACATCTACAGATAGAAAGGTGTCCTACGGCAGCACTTCTAAAGAAAGTGTTAAGAATCAAATTAAAATGCTGAGAACAATACTGGAGGGGTAAACCTGATGGTGGACAGCATTACCGGATTTGAATTACTTTCTCCTGTTACCGCCCTTGTTCGCATGCTATTTGCCCTTGCTGCCGGCTTTATGATCGGCTTTGAACGGGAGCGGCAGTATCAGCCCGCAGGTTTGAGAACTCACATGGTTCTGGCACTTGGTGCCTGCACAATGATGATTCTTTCATTATTTATTCCCGCCACATTTATTGATCAGTATTCAAATTCAGATCCGGCGCGTTTATCAGCACAGGTGATAAGCGGTATCGGTTTTCTTGGCGCTGGGGCAATATTCAAATATGGATTCACTATTCGTGGGTTAACAACGGCCGCAACAATATGGACAACATCGGGTATCGGGCTGGTATTCGGGGCTGGATATTACATGGTTGGTTTAATATCAACCATACTGCTTGTAATAGTATTGCAGGTTTTTGAAAAGATTGAGAACTGGCTGGTAGAACAAAGAAAGATCAGGATTTTACAGGTGACTTTCTATTCGGCCGAGCTAACCCCTAAGCAGGTTATAAACGTAGTGAAGACATTCAAGGATGATATTGAGGTGCGGCAGGTATCAATAACCGAAGATGTTGAGAACAAAACAACTGATATTGAGATTAACTGTAGATTAGATGAGGATATCAGCATACGGCAATTATTCAACAGTATAAAAGAACTGGGTAGCATTAAAACATTGCGTATTGATTAAAGTTCAAGTTGTTCACATAACCATTTCGCCATTTTATAGTCATGTTCAGTCGTTATCTTTATATTTGAATAACTACCCTCAACCGCGTAAACCTGGTAACCGGCATTACTTACCAGTGATATATCATCTGTGGCATCGCTTACACCTTCTTTGCTGCTTTTCAGATGTGCGTCTGTAATTACAGAATATTTAAATGACTGGGGAGTTTGCGTATAATGTAGAAGCTTCCTGTTCAGGGTTCTCTGTACTGTTTCTTCGCGTATTTCTGTAATCGTGTCAATGGCAGGAACATACACACCTGCCGCGCCGTACTTGCCAGTCATTATAATACAGTTGGTGATAATTTCTGAATTTACAAATGGCCGGGCCGCATCATGGAAAAGTAGAATGTCTTCCTGTTCAAATGGATATGACTGTATGGCGTTCCATGAAGATTGTTGCCGGGTATGGCCGCCTTTAACGGTGTGTAGATATTTTAATATCGAGTATTTATTGGAAATATTTTCAATTCTATCATGATAGGAAGCAGGTAATACCGTGATTATGTTGTCAACCAGCGGGTGATTTTCAAATGCAAGTAAAGACCAGGTAATGACTGGTTTATCGCCGAGAGGTAAGAACTGCTTGGGTTCTTTGCTGTCCAGCCTTGTTCCTGTCCCTCCGGCAAGGATTATCGCGTAAGTAGCCATTTTGTTAATCCGGAAAATTATTTGTATTCACTCATTACAATAATTTACCCGGAATTAGATTATGTAAAGAAAATAATCAGCTGCTGACTCAAAGGGATATCTTTTTTAATTGACATCTTTTTTCAGTTCAATGAGTGTTATGAATCATTATATTCAGGATGTAAGGATAATTATGAAGCTTGTAATCAATATACCGTGTTTAAACGAAGAACAAACCTTACCGCTTGTTCTTGAAGAAATACCAGAGTCAATAAAGGGCATAGATCAGATTATCGTTCAGGTGGTAGATGATGGATCTACTGATAATACCAGGGCAGTAGCAGAGAAATACGGATGCAGGGTAATATCACATAAATCCAATCATGGTCTCGGTATAGCATTCAAGTCAGGAATGGATGCAGCACTGGAAGATGGCGCGGATATAATGGTAAATACTGATGCTGACAACCAGTATCCTTCAAAATATATTCCAGACCTTATCCAGCCCATTATTGAAAAAAGAGCTGACGTGGTTATTGGTGACAGGCAGACATGGAAGGTGAAACACTTCAGTATATTTAAGCGGTTTCTGCAATGGTTTGGCAGTGCAACAGTGAGGATGTTTACGCAAACTGACGTAAAAGATACCGTATCCGGTTTCAGGGCATATTCTCATGAAAGTCTGCTCAGGTTAAACGTGACAACCCGGTTCAGTTATGTTCTGGATACCATTATGCAGTGCGCGAAAAAGAACCTGAAGATAGAATCCGTTAAAATTACAACCAATGAGCCAACAAGGGATTCCCGTCTTTTTAAAAATATGTTTCAGCATATACGAAAATCAGGATTGAATCTTTTAAAGGTGTATGTACTGTATCATCCCCTTCCCACTTTCCTGTTTCTTGCCATTTTGTTTTTCATACCTTCATTCGTTCTGATCGTAAGATACCTGTATTATTTTTTTACCAGTGGCGGAGGAGGACACATACAATCCCTGATCGCTGCCACAATACTTTTTATTACAGCGGTACTTATGTTCATGATGGGGATATTAAGTGACCTCGTACGAACAAACCGTGAATTGATTGAAGAGCAATTATATTTACAGAAAAAACAACGTTATCATGAATAATTGGTTATAAAAATATGGCTACAACTAAAAAAACAGCTAAGAAGAACAAGGGTTTACTGGTAGTGGTGATTCCCGCTTACAATGAAGCTATGAGTATTCATGAAACCATAGTGAACCTGAAAAAGATTAAATCGAAGATTAATAAGCTTGGTCTGCAATACAGGATATTCGTTGTTAACGACGGATCAAGTGATGATACTTCTGAAATTGCCCAAAAGGCGGGTGCCGATCACGTGGTTGAACACAAGCTAAATCGTGGTCTTGGCGCGGCTGTACGAAGCGGTCTTGATGCTGCACGCCGGGCGAAAGCGCTGATAGCGGTGAAGTTTGACGCGGACCTGCAACATGACCCCAATGATATACCAGAATTAATTCGTCCTATACTTGATGATACGGCTGATGTGGTCTACGGAAAGCGATTTGAAAAGATAACCTATAAAATGCCCTTTATGCGAAAAATGGGTAACAGGGTTTTTACGAGAATAATGAGGTTTCTTACTAAATGGCCCCTCGAGGACAGTCAACCTGGTATATTTGCCGTACACAATGATTACCTTGAAGTATTCAACCTGCCCGGAGATTATAACTATACCCAGCAGGTATTGCTGGACTCTTACCATAAGGG
The DNA here is from genome assembly GCA_964486725.1 of uncultured Leptospiraceae bacterium. GTDB lineage: Bacteria > Spirochaetota > UBA4802 > UBA4802 > UB4802 > M55B154. The sequence continues at coordinate 42,110 of CAZAOK010000012.1, read as the reverse complement.
AATGCGTTTTGCCCATGTATCAGTTAGTTTTAATAAAAGATACACCGGCAGTTCATTTGTTACTTTAAAGTATCCATTTATTGTATTATACCAGATACTGATGGTGCTGATCAGTGTCAAGCCCATGAAAATATTTGCTACCCTCGGGTTCTTTATTCTTTTTCTGGGTGCAGTTTTATTCGGAACAGAACTTTCCAGGTATTTCATGGGGTTAACTGGTAAACCTGTTGTTCATGTCAACCTTGTACTTGGTCTGTCCTTTTTCGGTGTACAATGCTTATTCTTTGGATTGCTGGCTGAACTGATTGTAAGAATGAACATCAGGAGAAATTAAAGTGGTTCACCCACTGGATCAACTCCTTAACATTATATATTGATGTGAAAATATGGAACCAAAACAAAAAGCGGGATCTTTGCTGACGCTACGAAATTTAATCTTTTTTATAATCGCATTGACCCTCATTGTCTTACTGATTTCCCAGATTGATATAACAAAAACATTAGAAGCCTTCAGTAAGTCAAGGCCGGAACTTCTTTTGCTGGCATGCCTGCTCTATTTCGCGTCGAACTTTTTTAAGGCATTACGGTTTATAGTCATCATGAAAGATAACCATGTGGGACTTTTTAACATGTTCAGTATCGTAAGTTATCACAATTTTTTTAACCAGGTGATGCCGGCACGTACCGGTGAATTAACCCTGATATATTACCTGAAAAAAATTGGTAATGTAAAAGCCACAAGGGGACTGCATTCGCTTATCGTGGTTCGAATATTTGATATGATTATTGTGTCATTGTTCTTTGTCATATCCTTTATTCTTTACTTCGGGATACGGCAATCGTCGGCCTTGCTGTATGTTGGTATCGCTATGGCAGTTATTTCTGTTGTGGCACTGTTTCAAATCAAATGGATGGTAATTCTTTTTTCAAGGTTGTTTTCAGGTGTTGTATCATTACCATTTTTGCAGAACAGAAAGCTGGTTATGAAGATGCTTGATAAAATAGGGCAGGTAGAGCAGGAATTCAGCCAGTTTGATACGAAGGGTAACCTGCCAATGATTACAGTAACAAGCCTCCTTGTCTGGGTTGCCCTGTATACCCTTTCTTTCGTGGTAATTCGTGCCTTCAATATTGATATTCTATACCTTCCGGCAATAATCGGCGCTACCGGGGGAATATTGACAAATGTACTTCCAATCAACAGTTTTGGAAGTTTTGGAACACTTGAGGCCGGTTGGACAGGAGGATTTTTACTGGTTGGAATGACCCTGCAGGACGCGGTAACTACAGGTTTTGGTAACCACCTTGTAATGTTCACTGCAGGTGGTTTTATAGCTCTACTCTGCGCGGCTGTGCAAAAGTTGAAACGACGGTAGTATTTTTACTATCCCCATACTTTTACTACAAGCCTGGCTACACGTTCACCCAGCAGGGCACCGTTTTTCCTGGTTCGTTCATCAGGTTTTCCCGTGCAGGCCACACCATAATGACCCGAAGCTGACATGGGATCTCCCACTACTATCATACCGTAAATTAACATTGCCTGTATTATGGAAAAAAGGGTGGTTTCTTTGCCACCGGAAGGATCGCTGGCAGTGGCAAAAGCGGCACCAATCTTATTTTCCATTTTCCTTCTCAGCACAACATACTCATCAAACAGTTTTTTCAGTTCAGCGGCCATTGTGCCAAAATATACAGGTGACCCGGCAATAACTCCCTGGGAATTGATAAAATCATCGCTGGAGACTTCATCACTCGATTTAACTACAGCCTCAACATCTTCAACTTTTTTTACACCTTCGCTGATGGAATTGGCAAGATCCATGGTGTTGCCGGAACGTGAATAATATACAATTAGTACCTGCATGAATTCATATCTCCATTAATCAATTATTATAGTCAAAGGATACATCAATATTTGGAGTATTTCAACAATGAATACCTGCAGGTACAGGTATAATAATATGGGGAGACAGTTTGGAAAAAATGATTAATGGTTTGTATAATTATACTTGAATAAATTATCCCGTTGCCATGGAGTTTCAATACATGTGAAAAAGATATTCAGGAGTGTTCTTGTAATGATATCACTAAAGGCTGGACGTTTATCATCGTTTATCGTAATGGACGTGATGGCGAGAGCGGCAGAACTGGAAAAAGCCGGTGAAAAGGTTATACACCTTGAAGTGGGTGAACCGGATTTTCCTACTCCTGCGGTTATTCAGGACGAAGCGGTAAAAGCCATGCGTGAAGGAAGAACGAAATATACCCATGCCATGGGCCTGCCTGAACTGCGGGAAGAGATATGCGTATATTACAAAAGAAAGTATGGTGTTCATATTACCCCGGACCAGGTGATTGTAACTTCAGGAACCTCACCGGCATTACTGTTTGCCATGATTGCCATTATGAATGATAAAGACCAGGTGATTGTTTCTAATCCAGGTTATGCCTGTTACCCGAATTTTATCACGGCAACAGGCGGGGAAATGGTGGAAGTGGCAACCAGCCCGGAAAATGGATTTCAATATACACCCGATGATATTCGAAGAAATGTATGTGGTAAAACAAGGGCCATTGTTATAAATTCCCCGTCCAATCCAACCGGTGTTGTCATGAACCATGACCAACTTCGAGAGATTTCTCAATTTTCTGATCAGTATATTATCTCAGATGAAATATACCACGGACTGGTCTACAAAGATGAAGCACATTCAATACTGGAATATACTGACAGGGCATTTGTAATAAACGGTTTTTCTAAACTGTATGCCATGACAGGATGGCGGCTGGGATATTGTATCTTCCCCCCTGGATTTTCAGACGTTATGCAGAAAATACATCAGAATTTCATGATATCCGCCAACAGTTTCGTGCAATGGGCCGGCATCGCTGCCCTGACGAAAGCTGATGACGACGTAGAGGCCATGAGAAGCACCTATGACACCCGAAGAAGGTACATGATAGACAGGTTGCGTGATATGGGATTTGTCATACACGTGGAACCAACGGGTGCCTTTTACGTGTTTGCCGATGCCCGCAAATTTTGCAGTGATTCGTATGCTGAAGCATTTAATATTATAAATACCGTGAAGGTTGGCGTAACTCCGGGTATCGATTTTGGCAGTGGCGGTGAAGGGTTTCTTCGGTTTTCTTATGCCAATTCCATTGAGAACATTAAAGAGGGACTTGACCGCCTGGAAGAATACCTGGAGAAGAAATAGCATGATACTATCTGCCCTTATGTATTCACTGGCCTTTTCCTTTCCATTCATGGCGTTATTATTGTTCGTGTCCCTGGTACCATTTTTTATATCTCTTGAAATATCAAAAACTGGACGCGATACAATGATTAAGGGGGCAGTTTTCGGAGCACTGTCAGGTTCAGGCGTAACATGGTGGATAATAACAGCGGCCCATTTCCAGTATGATATATCACTGGTTAAAGCTGTTTTACTGTTTCTTCTGGTTGTGGTATTACCAATGGCATTGATCTATATGTTGTTTTCCATGGGGTATTATTACCTTTTTAAAGGACAAAGGAATATTCTGCTTGTGATGGCAGGTCTCCCATCTTTGTGGATTACATTCGATTATAGTGTTTCACTGCTGCCCTTTGGTGTTCCATGGATATTTGCCGGATATGCCGCAGCCCCCTTGTCAACATTTATACAGGTGGCTGATACAGGGGGAGTATACCTGTTGTCCTTTCTGATTGTGTTTGTTAATGTTGCTGTACTCATGGTTTTGAAAGAGGTATGCCACATCAACCGTGAAAATTGTATAGATATACGGGCCCTTTTACATGTGAAGCAGGTATCAGGCAAAAAGGTCTTCCTGCCAGTAGTTATATTGCTGGTCGTTATTATTCCGGTGGTAATATATGGGATAACCAGTCGCAATGCCTGGAACCAGCATTCGGAAGACAGGCCGGAAAAATACATGGAAGCCATTGCCATACAGGGTAACTTTACTGCTCAGCAGAGATGGCAGGATAACAGTATCTTTCAGCGAATTGAAGTGTACAGGTCATTGACAGAAAAACATGTGAACAGTGACAGTTCCAGCCTGGTGGTCTGGCCTGAAACAGTAGTTAACTCCTCAATGATATTTCATGAAAAACTGGCATCCATCTTGTCTTCACTAATGAACGATGATTCGATGCTGATAACGGGGGCTGTTTCCAGACCAAACGGCAAACAGGTATATAACAGCGCGTATGCAATCTCCGGTGATGGGCAGGTGGCAAGGTATGATAAGAATATCCTGCTTCCATATGCAGAATCTTCTCCGCTGGGTGTTGAAATCCTTGATAATTATTATACCGCACCGGATTCTTTCCATCGTGGCAAAACCCTGCCGGTGATAAAAATGTCCAGTGGGACAATTGGAATATCAATATGTTTTGAGCAGGTATACCCGTCCTACATACGTCGTTCGGTTGGACAGGGTGCAACCATACTTGTGAATATTTCAAATGATGCATGGTTTGGTGATACAACCCAGCCAGGGCAGCACTTGAATTGTTCCATTATACGGGCGGTTGAACATCGGAGATACCTGGTACGTGCTGCAAACAGCGGATATTCGGCAATTATCAGCCCGGCTGGAGAATTGTCCAATGTGACGTCTCTTTTTTCAAGGGAGGCGGGAAAGGGCAGGGTGCAGTTTATAGAACAGAAGTCATTGTATACCAGGTACGGGGATATGATAATGTACCTGGCTCTGGTGATTCTATTGTCAATACTGGCGATTGAAGCTTTTAAGAAAGATTAAACCAGTAATTACTGAAACTGACGGGTGCCTTCTTTTATTGCTTCCCGGCGGCGAAATGCTTCAGCATCATCACCAAAATACTGCTTTTGCAATTCTTCGATCTTCTCTTCTTTTTGACTGGTAGTGAGATTTGGATCGCTCATCACGTTTTGCGCGGCCGCCCTGTATTTTTCTTCAGTGTCTTTTTCAGCTGAAAGTTTCTGGTCAACTTTCTCTAACCTTTCAATTACTTCGGGGGTGAAAAATTCCTTTCTGAATTCATCAATTTTTTTCTCTTTAGCAGTTCCTGCTAATTCGTTAAGGTCTTTCTGGTATAGTTCCAGTTTTTCCTGGTATTGTTCATATGGTTCACGCATGGCAGACATGGGATCATTGCTGTCATCCCACATTTTCGAATTCAGTTCCTGAAGCTTTTGTTCTTTTTCAGCCCCATACAGTTCATCGTTTTTCATGATGGCGCTTCTGCGGATCTGGTAATCCTTCGCCTTGACCTGTGCCCCGTAAAGAAGATCCGCAACCTCATCGCCAAAATACTGTCTCCTGAATTCCTGCAGGTTTTGCAGGTATCGCAGCATATCCTCGCTGCTTTTGGGGTTTTCCCAGTTCTTCATCTCGTCTGCAAGTTTTATCTCGTACATGGTGAATTTCCTGTACAGCGCGAAGATTGATTCTGCCCGGTCTTTGTTCATGATACTTAAGAGATATTTTCGTACAGTCTCAAGATGTTCTTCAAGAGGCATATCCTTGTATTTTCTTTGTAGATGTTTGAAAAATTTAATAGTATAGGGATTGATAATGTCTTTTGAAAAGTATTTATCAACGCTGTTATCTTCGAAATTTACGTTACTGTAATTAATTTTTATGTCTTCGAGTGTGATTTTTCTTGATTCAGGAATTACCTGTTCGCTGTCAATTGATGTATCATCCTGCTTTTGTGCAAGCTGGAAAATGAGCAGTACTACGGTAATCATTGCTATTATAAATACTATCTGTCGTGTGCTCATGGAATAATCCTCGTTTTTTATTTAAAACTGATCTTGAAGGAGGTGGTTTTAATTGTCAAGCACGTACCTGATCATTTTCGCAAGTTCTGACATGCTGAAAGGTTTTTGCAAAAAATTTTGATTGCTTATCCTCACGTCACCCTGTTGCTTTTCTGTAAGAGCATAACCTGATGTAAAAAGGAAGCGTATACCGGGCTTAAGCGTGATTATTTTCCTGGCAATTTGAGTACCGTCCATATCGGGAAGTACGATGTCACTGAAAACAAGGTCGATTTTATCACCTTTCTCATGTATAATATTCAAGGCATCTTTACCGGATCCGGCATGAAGAACATTGTACCCGATAAATTCCAGGGCGTTTATGGTTATACGACGCAGCTTGTCATCATCTTCCACTACCATGATGGTTTCTTTTCCATGAAAATTTTCAGACTTGCTTAAAAAATCAGCTGTTAACTTTCCGGAGCTTTCACTGCATGGCCAGTATATTGTAATACTTGTGCCCGAGCCTTTCTCACTTTCTGCGAAGATGCTTCCCCTGTGCTGCTTAACAATCCCATATACAGATGAAAGTCCCAGACCGGTTCCCTGCTGTTTCTTGGTAGAAAAAAACGGGTCAAATATTTTGCTGATGTTATCCTGATCGATTCCTACCCCGGTGTCACTGATACGGAGAATTATGTGATTACCGGTTGAGCTTCCCAGGTGTGAGGTGGTAAACTCATCATCAAGGTATTGTTTCATCGTTTTAATGGTAATAATCTTCGGCTTGGCAGGGTTTTCATCTTCCATTATGGCGTCCCGTGAATTGACAACAAGGTTTAATATGACCTGTTCAACCTGGTTCTTGTCCGCTTCGATGAGACATGGAGACTGGCACAGGTCGAGCTTGAGGACGATGTTTTCACCAATTAGACGCTGGATCATTGAGTGAAGGTTTTCCAGCAATTCGTTCAGGTTAAGTGATTCGGGGTTGATCACCTGTCGTCTGCTGTAGGCCAGCAGCTGACTGACAAGTTTTGCCGCACCCTCTCCTGACCGCTTTATTTCCTGTATATCTTCATATACAGGGGAATCTTCTGGTAAAGTCATGAGGGACAGTTCAGCGTTACCAAGTATGATGGTAAGAATATTGTTGAAATCGTGGGCTATCCCGCTTGCAAGTTTACCCACGGCTTCAAGTTTTTGCGACTGCCTGAGTTGTTCTTCAAGTGATCTCTGAATTGTAATGTCTCTCAGGATACCCTGAAATGTGTGGGCTTTGCCCTTGCTGTCCCTTTGCATCGTGGCGCTTACTTCAACGATTTTTACCTGCTTGTCCCTGGTGAGAAGTTTAAATTCGAAATTATTTATTGATCCCTGTTGTACCAGTTTTCTTGTAAGACGTACCAGGTTTGACTTGTCATAAGCCATTTCTGCAATCAGGATGCTGCCTATTTCTTCTGGTGAATAACCTGACATGTGTAATGCCGCGGCATTACAGTTGATAACTTTACCGTTCCTGGAGACAATTACAATGCCGTCCCGTGAATTTTCAAATAATATCTTTAACTGCTGTTCGCTTTCTTTCAGCTGGTTTTCTATCAGTTTTCTATATGTTATATCCCGTATAATGGCGAAAATATAGGTCAGACCGTCAAGATTAACCCTGTGAGCGGATATCTCAACTGGAAAGGCCCTGCCATCTTTTTTTATATCATAGGATTCAAGCATAACCCTTTCGCCAAGCTCCATGCGGTAAAGATCTTCACCGTGAGTGGAGCGGGTTATGGTGTTGTTTAACAGTGACACTGGTTTTCCGATGAGTTCTTCTTTTGAATACCCGTGCATCTTGCATGCTGTCCTGTTGAGGTTGGCAATCATCAGCGTACCATCGGAAGTTGTTGAAAAAAGAACCATGCCGTCTGATGCATATTCAAACAGTATTCTGAACCGTTCTTCGCTTGCCTGCAGTTCGCCCATGTTTAAGCGAACGTTTTCAACAAGATTGTTGAATGATTCAAGAACGAATCTTCTGACCGAACCCTTCTTGTATTTACGAAAATCAAGATTTACAGGCGCGTGAAGATTGGTGGATATCATCTCAAAAGCCTGAAGCATTTTTACTATGATGTTAAGATAGGGATTAAGAAATAAAAATACGATAACAATGACAATGGAAAAAACCAGGATTATATACAACACCATGCTGCGGTAGATGGAATCAGCCTGTTCATAGATGTCGTCAAGATAAATAGCGGTGCCGATAAAGCTGTCAAGCTCCGGGACAGCCTTGATGTAAGCTATCTTCCTGGCAGCATCTTTCTTGCCCGACTGTGGAAAAAAGTATTCTGAAAATCCTTCGCGAGAATCACTTTTTGCTATTTCAATAAAATCACGTACTACCTGGCTGTTGGTAAGCAGCTGCAGGTTATCGCTGTTGTCACTGCTGGTTGAGTCAGCAAGGGGATGCACGATTGATGATCCGTCCATTCTGCTCATGAACATGTAATCATGGCTATTCTCTGACTTGTGCCAGGTGTTACGGATTATTTTTTCAGATTGCCCGAGTGCACCGCGGAGGCTGATATTGCCTTGTTTGTGTGACTCGATTACGGGGGTTAGCTGAGAGTAACAGATGTATACATATGACCGAATATCATTCTTTCTGTGTTCAATGAGAAAACTATTGTATTTATGAATAGATATCCTGAAGATTATCATGAATGCTATCAGGACAATTACTATGGCAAGAAAAACGCGAATGAATAATCGCGTGGAAAATTTTATCTTTCTGTCGGTAGTTAACCTGTGAAATAATCTATTCATTGTGATTCACTTATGAGGGCTGTTGAGCTTTCGTTATCAGCTATAGTCATGGCAATGTAGATGTATTTCATGCGCGGTCCTTGTACATTCGTAATGGAGATCAGGATAATACTGTATATAAATGATGTTAACCCTGCAAGCATATTTTACGGGATTTCCAC
>CAZAOK010000012.1:0-33261 GCA_964486725.1 uncultured Leptospiraceae bacterium | reverse complement strand
AACATCGCTGCCATCGTAGTACGCATCTATGGAGAACCCGGCACGGTTGGTGATTGCTCCCTCAATTGCGTCAGATACATAGGAGCATCCGGGTGCCGTGAAAATAACCAAAGGCAGTACAACGTATAACACGGTAATTATTTTACTTGATGCATGTATCATTTTCATTGTCATTACCCGTTTTATCAGAATCGTATGTACAGGCTTCCCTCGAAAGCCCACTTGTCAGCTGATTCGGTAAGCTTTCGCAGTTCCTGCGAGTAGTTCTTGATGGCCTTCAGTTCAATGCCGCACCATGGTATGTTAAGTGAAGTGCCGATAAACCCGCCGAAAATCCAGTAATCCCGGCCGGACTCCCTGTGAACGGGAATGGCGGGATCCCAGAACCGGCTGACCCCCAGGGAGAAGAGAAGGTCAATATCATCCTGCTTGAAATAATCAAAATCGGCCCGCGCGTACATCTCCCTGGCCACCGGGTAGGGCAGCCTCTCACCTGTTCTCTTGTCTATGAGTTTCTTACCCGGTTTCTGGGTTTCGATAAAAAGAGAAAACTTCGCCCGTTCCGCGAAGGTACGGGTGACGAGAAATGAAACCGTGTGCAGTGACGCTTCTTTTTTTTCTTCTTCTGATTTGCCGGCAACGGGGTCTTCAGGTAGTTCTTGTACCCATACCGGGTCGTATTCTTCGTCGTTATACAGTCTCAGCAGGCGGTAGGTTATGGTAAGTTGGGGCATTAATGGCCCGGGATCTCCAAAGAGAAGGCTTACAAATGGATTGATGTGCAGGGCGAAGACGAACCGTTCCATACGGTCTCCGATGCCGGCGGTATTCACATCCATGAAAGAGAACAGGTTGCTGGCAATGAAATACCTTTTTCGCATCTCTGCGGATTTTGTGTAATCCATTGTCCCGTCGTCATTTGGTTCGATCTGGTTGTTTATGATGATACCACCGTGAATGTTAAAGTAGGGCCGGTAGAGCAATGTTGCCGCGAAGATGTCATCAAAAAACTGGGTATACTTGTAATCGGTTACGGTGGTACTGCCTGCAACTCCCCTGTCGATCTCTGCCTTGCGGGTCAAGCCGTAGTGAAAACCCGTGGCGGTGAAACCGAATACCAGGCTGCGGGGATTGAAGAGTGTTTCCCGTGTTTCGGTATTTTGTTCGGCCTTGGGCGGGATGTAGGCGGCCCCGTCCTCAAGCCTTTGCCTAGAATTTTTTCCCCTGTATGTGCCGGTGAGAGGAAAGCTTACGGTCATGCTGCTGTAGGTGCGAACCAGGGTCATTTCCACAGGTTCGTATTCATCGGATCCGCTGTTATAAGTGTTGATGTTGAAGTCTTTTACCCAGTTTAATTTCAGGTATGTATCGAAGTATTGCTCCCGTGATTCCATCTGGCTCCACCTGTGGTAAAAGAGATCAAGCACCGTCTCACTTCGTGAAACAGCATTGTGAAGGGTGGACGCCTCGTATACCTCGGGGAACAACGGTACTGCGCTTGTGGGTATGATGAGGATGGGCAGTAACAGTTGAAATATGCGATGAATATAAATTCTCATGTATGGCCCCTGAAATGAATAATGGAAAACGGTACTTGCTGTATCTTTGTATTTAAATGGATTTGATGATTGTAGTCAACAATAATTGAATTATGACAGTTCGTTCCAAAAAACCCGTAAATAAAATACTTTACAAAAAAATAACATCATTTTAAGTTAACAGCCTGATTTTCAGAACTTCATGATAAGACATCCTTACTAAATTTTAACGGATTAATTTCGGAGGTTAACTAATGCTAAAAGAATATACCACTGAGCAGATGCGCAACGTTGCCATAGTGGGGCACAGTAGTACGGGAAAATCAACGCTGTTTGACGCAATGCTTTTTGTCGGTGGAAAAATTGATAAGATTGGAAAACCTGATGATGGCAGTCTGACCTCTGATTATGATGACGAGGAAAAAAATAGACAGATATCTATTAGAAGCGCGCTGGGTTTTGTTGAGACAGATGATACCAAGATCAATATTATTGATACCCCCGGGATGTCCGACTTCGTGGGTGAAGAGAGGGCGGCCCTGCAGGTAGCCGAAGCCGCTATCATAGTTGTTGATTCCGTTGATGGCGTACAGATTGAGACAGAGAAGGTCTGGCGTTACCTTGAAGAGAATAACATACCCCGCCTCATTTTCGTTAACAAGATGGACAAGGAAAGGGCGAACTACGACAATATAATTGAGAACATTAAAACCAAGCTTGGGGCAAGCACTGCGACACTGTGCCTGCCGCAGGGTGAAGGTGAGACATTCAAGGGCGTTATTGATATAATTGACATGAAAGCCATGAGTCCAAAGGACGGGGGCAAGACTGTCCAGGTGACTGATATCCCGGCCGATATAAAGGAACTTGCTGAACTTGAACGGTCAAACCTTGTTGAACTTGCAGCCGAGGGTGACGATGAACTTATTGAAAAATTTCTCGAAGGTGAAACACTTACCGAAGAACAGATCAGAACCGGATTGAAAGAACAGGTGGCAAGGGGTAACCTTATACCGGTAATCTGCGGTTCGTCTTTAAAATCAATTGGTATTAAAAACCTTCTGAACGTGATACGGGATTTTGTTCCATGTCCTACCCTTGGAAAAGAGTACAAAGGGTATCATCCGGATAATCATGAACAGGAAGTTACCGTGACCATGAAGGATGATGCGCCCTTCAGCGCCGTTGTCTGGAAGACATACATCGATCAGTATGCCGGGCGTTTCAATTTTATGAAAGTTATCTCCGGTACATTGCTTCCGGATTCAGAAGTACTCAACTCTAATAAAAATGAAAAAGAACGAATATCAAAACTGCATACCACCATTGGCCACACTAACGAGGATGTTTCAAAGCTTGTTGCCGGTGATATTGGTGTGGTAATCAAACTTGAAAAAACCGCTACCGGGGATACCCTTTGTGACAGCAAGCACCCGGTGATTCTGCCTTTAATCAGGCTTCCCCACCCTGTTTTTTCTTACGCTGTTGAATCAGCCAAGAAGGGCGACGAGGACAAGATTGGGCAGATTTTCTCGCGAATAACTGATGAGAATCCCACTATCACCTACCAGTTCAATCCTGAAACGAAACAGACACTGCTTTCAGGTATGGGCGAGATGCAGCTGGATATCGTGCTCAAGTCAATCAGGGAAAAGAACAAGATTGAGCTTGTGACGTCAGAACCACGGGTTGCCTACAGGGAAACAATCACCAAAAACGCTGATGCCCAGTACAAGCATAAAAAACAGTCTGGGGGACATGGTCAGTTTGGTGAAGTATATATCAGGGTAAAGCCTACCGAACGGGGCAGCGGTTTTGAGTTTATTGACAGTATCGTTGGTGGTGCGATTCCACGTGGATATATTCCCGGTGTGGAGAAAGGTCTTAAAGAAGGCATGCAGGAAGGCGTTCTGGCAAAGTATCCGGTTGTCGATGTTTCTGTAGACCTGTATGATGGTTCGTATCATCCGGTTGATTCTTCCGAGATGTCATTTAAGATTGCGGCCAGGGGAGCTCTCAAGAAGGCTATGGAAGCCGCAGGCCCCATACTTCTTGAACCCATCATGGAAGTAGAGATATTCGTAGATAAAGAATACATGGGTGATATTCTCAATGATATTACCAGCAGGCGGGGTAAAGTACTGGGAATGGGCACCAGGGATGAAAATGACGCCGGTGGCATTTCAGTTGTAAAGGCACAGGCGCCTCTTGCCGAAATGTTACGTTATACAATTGACCTGAGAGCAATGACCAGTGGTAAAGCAACATTCGAAATGAAATTCTCTCACTATGATCCTATTTCAGGCAGAATTGCCGATAAGGTAATAGAAGATCGGAAAAAAGAACTTGAAGAAGAATAGACATTGAACACGTATATACTGAACACGACAGGAATGGCCACCAAGCGGTGGCCATTCCTGTATTCACTTGACAGTATTGTTCTGCATGCGTACGTTTACAATGTAACATGTTGATGTAAAATATATCATACACATGACCGGGGATTTAACGGAAACAGGAAATGAAAATAGTAGTATTTGAAGATACACGTGTTGATGATTTTTATCCCATCACACTTACCCGTCCGGTATGGGACTTGCGTACTGGCACGTTTACCATGGGTGAGCGGATAGGGAAATGGATAGATTCTTATCTTGCTGCCAGGAAAAGCTGTTCGATGTACCTGTATTCACGGGACATGGTTGCCGGGGTATTCAGCGAAAGGTATAGCGAATATAATATAAATTCAAAACTGAAGTTGCCGGACAAGGCAAAAGATATTGTGTTCATTAACGCCCGTTGCATTCCCTTTGTCGATAAGTATTCACTTGAAAAAAACGTTTTATACGAGTCAGGAGATATTCCCCTGCTGCTTCACCTGGACAATGAGAATTTTCCTGAAAAACTGACCATAAACTCAAACAATGATATCCTGGATTTTATTAGCTCCCTTCCTGTCAGGAAAGAAGAACGTATTCCCTTCAGGTGGATTAAGAATCTATGGGAGCTTGTGGACGGGAACGCCGGCATTATTATAGATGATTTACGGGCATACCCGCCAGGGTTTGAAAGACAACAATTTGAACATGTCACAGTGATAGGAAACTCATCCTATCTTTACATAGAGCAGGGAGTAGAAGTCGATCCTTTTGTAGTATGTGATTGTACCAGGGGGCCAATACTCATTCAGAAAGGGGCAAAGATTGCTTCATTTACACGTATTGAAGGTCCATGCAGTATAGGTGAAAATACCCAGGTGACGGGAGCCAAGATACGGGAAGGTTGTTCTTTTGGCCCCCAGTGCAGAATTGGTGGTGAAGTTGAAGAATCAGTATTTCAAGGGTATGTAAATAAATATCATGAAGGTTTTATCGGACATTCCTTCATTGGAGAATGGGTGAACCTCGGTGCCCTTACCAGCAATTCTGACCTGAAAAACAACTATACCCCGGTAAAAGTTACCATGGGTGAGGGAAGAGTGAATACAGGATTATTGAAAGTAGGGGCGTTTATTGGTGATTTCACCATGACCAGTATTGGAACTCTTATCAATACCGGCTCTGTTTTGGGGCCCGGATCAATGATAATACATGGTGGATCACTTACACCTGAATTCGTGCCGCCATTTACATGGTATAGTAATAATGCACTGACAGAAACTCCGAGATTTGATAAATTTATTGAGTCATGCCGCATGATGACCTCACGCAGGAGTGTGCAGTTTTCACGGAGTTATGAAAATATGCTTACCGGGATTTATGATTCCACAACCCGGGTACGGGGAAAAGCAATAGAGAAATGGAACAGCAGGCAGAAATAAAGTTTACACTGGTTTTTTTCGTGTCCCTGTGCCTTCATGCGGTTATAGTTGCAGGGATGCTGATGCCCGACTACCAGAGTATTCTGCAACGGGAAAACATGAGGGAAAAATCATTCGCGGGGCGGGACATTATTGTCAATGTTAACGAAGACAATAAAGTTGTGCAGGACAGGCAGACACTCCTGTCAGAAAAATCTTCAACAGCGAAAGGACATATTACCAGCGAAAAGGGGAACAGGTGGTTGAACAATGCTCTTGATTTCAGGCTCAAGAAAGGCTCAAAGAGCAGGGGGAGTGAGGTAACACAAAGCAGCAGCGCGTCTAAAAACAGGACATTGCTTCTAAATGACAATACTGAAATCATTATTAATATTATGAAGGAAGTATCATCCGGGGTATACGGTGCTACCGGCAGCAGGGACTTCACCACTATACCGGATAAATATGATATCACCCCTAAAAACGCTATCTATTATACCAACGACGGCAGGTTTTCTTTTAATACAAAGAAATTTAAACCATTTAAATATTTCAAAAAAATGAAAGACAAAATTGCCTCCAACTGGCATCCCCCGATGGCAGCAAATGCCAGCATACAGGGGTATGCTCCCGGACATTTCAGGGTTATGGCATTTCCCAGCCAGGAGATAAAACTCTATTTTACCATGGACAGGAAGGGAGAGGTGAAGAGCGTAGCAATCGTTGACTCGATGGGTCATAAGCCACTGGATGAATCATGCCTGGACGCGATACGACTGTCAAAAAACTTTGGAAAAGTTCCCAAAGAGATCGCAGGTGAAAAGGTGGTCATCCCTTTTATCTTCAGGATAATTACGAGGTAAGCCTGGTTACCGGTTCACCTCGTTTACCAGGTCTTGAATTGACACCCTTTTTAGTATTTCCTTTCTTGACTTCTGCATACTGCTGAAGATGTCCTTTAGATGTTTCTTGAGCCTGTCGGTTTTACTACCGGGAATCTTCAGGGTAACATCGTGTACCATGTCAACAATTTGCAGTACCGAAACATGGTCTGCCATGGTAGCCGGGATATACCTGTTGTCCTCGGTTTGTAACAGTAATTTTTCGCTTATGAACATTTGAATGAAATAGTCAAGCTCTTCGTAATCGTTCATGCTGACTGGAAGCAACTCTTTGAAAGATGAAGAACCTTTTCCTCTCTGAAACCTCGCGTGTATATGAGTTATGATAGCAATGGCAGAATAGATATGCAGATCTTTTCTGTCGCTGAGGGCCCGTTTCAGGTTTCTGTAGCTGAGCGGATTCATCAGCGTGTAAGAAACCTCTGCTCCATACAGTATGATAACCGCCGATGCGTACACCATAATCAAAAAAAGCGGGAAAGCCGCCAGTGAGCCGTATATGGCAAATGTTCCCCGTGCGAATGCCTTGATGTAAAAAATAAAGAGAAGAATGAATATTACCCATATCCCACCGGTAAAGGCCGCACCAATGGCAGATGGTTTCATGGGGACCTTCGTATTGGGTAACACTATGTACATTAGCATGAACAGTGCCCATATGAAAATGAAAGGCGCGAAAAAATTCAGCAGCACAATAACAAAGCTGGTTCCCTCTATACCTGTCCATGTTTTTCCAAGGTCTGTTGATTGCATCAGCATTCCCTTGTCCCCGATACACCACAGGTTACCGTTGTTCATGCCAATTGAATTAATGCGGCTTCCGGGAAGTTTTTCGCGTTGCCAGTTGTTACCACCGTTTATTGTATACAGCATGGTTCCATCATCACCTGCTGCAAATCCTTCCCTGGCGTTATGAAAATAAACGGTATAGTAATTATCCTCCCTGAAAATTGTTGCATTCCATGTGGCACCACCATTTTTTGAAAAAAGCAGCACACCTTCATTGCCTGCAAGCCAAATTGCTGAATGGTTCAGCATGAAACTGTCATTCAGGTTGACAAATCGTCTTTTTCTTTTTGCCTCCTCAACCTGTCTCAGAATCCAGTTCTCACCACCGTTGGTGGTTCTTAATATATAGCCGTTATCACCCGCAATTACTCCATTGTTACCTGAGAAACTGATAGAATTAAAACCTGATCGGATGTCCCACTCAAGTGATTGCCATGTCTGGCCCCCATCGGTTGTTTGAAGTACATATCCGTTGTCGGCGGCTATAAACCCCCTGTTTTCGTTTATCATGTGGATGTCGTTGAAATTGAAGGTTCCCCATTTTGCCAGCATCCATGTTTTGCCTTTGTCGAGTGTGGATAATACTATTCCGCTTCTACCGACGATCCAACCTCGATTATCAATAAACTGGATATCACGAAAGGTTGATCTTCTATATTCAAATTCTTCGATTCGATATTCTTCCGGTTTGAAAGTATTCTCATCGGGATCATATGAATATACTCTCTGGTTGTCGAAATTAACAATTTCCGGTTTAAGCATGGTGTATTCAAGATTGTTTTTTTCATTGTACATGATGGATGCCTTGTTTCCAACCACCCAGTGACTGTTGTGGCTGTGTGACATGGCGAAATACTTGGGGGGCGAAAACGCTGTTGATATCTTGGTAGCAACGGTTGTACCCGCAATAAGCATCAGGGGGCCAAGGGTTAGCGCGGCCCAGTAAAAGATGATTTTCATGAAAATTGACCGGCTTTTTTTTACTTTCCAGATATCGTTTAATGATTTTTCCAGCGTTCGTAGTACTGCAGTTGCGGAGAATATGAGCACAACGGCACCTACTCCCCCGATTTTCCCCGCGTTTTCTATTAGGCTTGATATGGTTTGAATAAAGGGGTCAATGTTAAGTTTGATATTATGTTCTATCATAAAGAGGGTGATACGGCGGAAAAGTTCATCTTTTTTATCACCCACCCCGTAAAATACTGAAAAAAAGGTAAGTGCCACGGTGAGCGTTGGGATAAGTGAAATAATGGTTGTATAGGCAATAGATGAAGCCTTTGTGGGACAATCGTCTTTTACGAATTTTCTGGACGCGACGATGAAGACTTTTACCGCGTTAATCAGTTTCGTATATATCAGGTTATAAGTATGTTCACCAAGGTAGATTTCATCCAGGAAAAATTTTATCTTTTCTTTCAGCTGATCAATTTTTTTTAATTCTTTCTCATCTTGCGCCATCAGGTTTACCTCGAAGATCAATTATTGAAATGAAAATGACTATAAACTATAGTTGGTTTCTTCATCAATGGTCAATAAAAAAACAGTAACTACTCAGCTATGACAAAAATATCGATCATTTTCTTCATAAATGGGAAGGAATTGGATCATCTCCCCCCGCCGCCAGAAAGCGGGGGGAGATGCTGAATTATTATTCAATATGACAGCTGAGTTATTACAAAAAACAATTGAAATATTCCAAATGGTAAAATGTAACTTGACTTAAAGATAGCCGGGAGGATACTATATCCGGTGCCTGTCGTTATGTTAAATAAAAATTTACGTTGATGGTGGTATGAAAAGACAGTACTCTGCTTATATATTCACTTGCGTTACAATGACATGCCTGATGATCTACTGTGGCTGCAAAAAAGACGTTCCGGTTGAAACTGAACCCAATAACGCATTCTCTACGGCAAATGAAATATCACCGGGAAATCCCATAGAAGGATTTATTCAGGATGTGGATGACAAGGACTTTTATGTTCTTCGGCTTAATGAAAACGTTCACCTTGATATTCAGTTATCACCGGTCAGGGGTGTAAACCATGCCATACGTGTCTGGAAGGACAGCGTTAATGGTCCGGTTATGATTAAATACATTGATGATTTAAGAAAATCATCACCTGAAAGAATGCGGGGAATATGCGCAGGACCGGGTAATCTGTACTTTGAAATAAGCCATGGTGACAGGGATGTACCCAGGGCAGAGAAAGAAATACCTTACAGGTTTCTTGTCATAACAGAGCATCTGGTGGAGTATGAATGCGAACCAAATGATTCCAGGTTGTCAGCAAACCCGGTTTCTCCGGGAATTGGAATGGAAGGATTTTACTCACCGTCATTTAACAAGCTGAATGAAGATACGGAGCACCAGTCAAGAGAGGAAGACTGGTTTGCCTTCAGCATTGACTCAGCTGTTTCTTTACCCCTCCTGTGTGATGTTGAGGTAACTGGTGTACCGGGCGTAAACTGTGTACTTGCACTTTTCGATGGGCAGGGAAATGAACTTGGAATGGCAAACGCATCACCGAATAATGAAGGAGAGATGATACGGGGAGCGGGCCTGCAGGAGCCCGGCACCTATTACATCATGGTAGCCTCGGCTGATTACAAGTCAAACAACGAGGTTCCCTACATGCTTTCAGTCAATACAAGGGAATATGATGATGGTCTTGAAATGGAACCCAACAACAAGAGAGCCAACGCTACCCTGATGATGCGTCAGTCAATATCAGGAACAATATTCCCAGATGGCGACATCGATTATTATATATACGAGACTGGATCAATGGCAGACTATTTCAGAATATCTGTTGCCCCACCGGATGCAATGGATGTATCTTTCACGGTGGAAGATGAAAAGGGAAAAGAGTTATTTGAAGTTGATAATGGATCAGCAGGAGAAAAAGAAATTTATCCCAACGCGTGGTGTGAAGGTGATATTTATATAAAAGTAGTTGGAAAGCGTGGCCAGTTTAGTAACGATCTTCCGTACAGCCTGGCAGTATTTCGTGTAAATATTGAAAACCTGCAGGATCGTGAACCTAACGATGATATAGATTCCGCTGTTACTGTTCAAGGGGATACTTTTTCCGGGTTTTTGTCTTCCCGTGGTGACAAGGATTATTACCAGTTAAAATATCCGGTACGATCAAGAAAAGAGTTCAGGATAAGCGGTATAGAAGGGGGAACGTTTACCGTTTCCGTTACCGATCCACTGGGGTACATTATTAAAACTGTAGAGGTAAGTGGAAAAACCGAACATGTTTTTTCCGAAATGGTAGACAAAAGCGGTTATATTATTATAGAATCCCAAATTGAAAATTACGAAAAACCTTATGTGATACAAATCAGTGAGGCCAGATGAAAAAAAGTAGTATATTATTGCTTGTGTTATGGGTTGCAATACTGTCAGTTCATGGATGTAAAACAGTCCCAGAAAAAAAACCTGGACTTGAACCTGTTGAACCCGTTGAACCTGTTGAGCCGGAAAGGGTGCGTGAATATAATTTCAGATTGGTGACATATGATGAATCTATAGCCGGCCCTGACGAGGATCAACGGTCATATTACCGGGTTTATGTTGATAAGGTTGATATTGGCCGAACAACTATAGGCCTTGAATCACAGAAAAAATATTTTGAGGCGAAGCTTACTCATAACAGGCATTTGCTAATACTTGAGAAATGGGTACTGGATACAAAGAAAGAACGTTATGTAAAAGTTAACAATATTCATCAGCCCCGTCCTAATTACGTTTATTTCGAGATTGACGAGGGAACCATGGTTGAAGTAACCATGGTTTATGATGTTAAAGAAAGAAAGGCCGCATTTACAATATCAAAGGATGATTGAAGGAGATATTGTTATATTAAATAGCATTTTCATCTTTACCTGTGCTGGTTTCTTTTTGAGATATTTTTTTCGCGTAATCATCATAAAACTGACGTGTGGCGGCAAATGGCAGTTCGTAACTCTGTGACGCGTTCCAGAATATAAATCCTTTAATTTTAGCATCGTGACACGCCCTGATCTGTTCAGTCATATACCTGCTGAATGACATACCTGAAATTGAAACTTTAATATTAAAGGCCTGGATGTAGGTGACGATATCAGCGTGCTTAACTCGTTCACGGGCATTCTTCGATGTGATGTAAACCGTGTGATAAGGATCTGACATCAGCTTTTTGCTCCAGGTATAATGAGAAGGATATGCCATTGGACATATAATATCAACAACCTTATCCAGTCCCTCCATTCTTTGTCCTATCAAGTCTCGTTTGTTCAGGGGTATTCGGCCAAACACATCAGCAGCTGTTTTTACATTATATTTCTTTAAGGCTTTCCTGGCATCCCTGAGAAATCCTTCTACAAGCTCGTACCTTTCATTCAATCCTATATGTTTTAGATGACCATGATCGTTAAACCTGATATAGTCAAACTGTATTTCCTTGAACCCAATAGCGGCGGCTTTACGGGCAATTGCAATTTTATCGTCTGTGTACGTTTTGGGAACGGGGTATTTTCTCAATCCATCTGTAAAAACCACTACACGGGCTACAGGATGGAAACCTTTTGATAGAATGAAATCAACGTTTTTCTTTGGAATTACGCAGGAATTGTTCCTGGTGTTGTGCACATCAATAACAAGTGTGTTAAAATTTGCTTTTTTTGCCTCACTAATAAATCTGGACAATTTTTCCATATTTCTTCCCGAGTAGCTGTTCAGGTAAATACCCCTGTAAAACTCGGGATATGAATATCCATTTTCGGCTTCTTTGACATTTTCAACAGTTGAAGCTTCCAGGTTGGTTTCAGGGTTTACATACTTCCATACTGTATCATGATTGAAGGAGATAAATGCCGCAACAAGTGTGATTGCAAATATGGACGATGTAAGAACAATTTTTTTCATTTCAGGTCCTTTTTATGTGAATATTGATTGTTATCATTCTGACTAAGTTTGTCGGTTCTCACCATTAAAAAATCAAATTATAAAGGCAACAATAATTTTTTTTTCATTGATAATTTAAAACCGCCCGCTTCGCTCAATAAACACAGGTTAACACAGATAATTAGAGTCACACGTCACTTTTCACTTAAATTTGTATACCGGTAAAAATTATTGGGGCGAAGACATATATTACAATGTTGAACTTGCTATATTGTAACTACTCAGCTATGACTAAAAATATCGATCATTTGCTTCATAATGGAAAGGAATTGTATCATCTCCCCCCGCCAGAAGGCGGGGGGAGATGCTGAATTATTCATTTTATAATAATTTTGATTATTCGATATGACAGCTGAGTAATTACGCTATATTTTTATATCCGTGTACAAAAAATATGTTTATACTATTGACGTCTGTTTATTCTTATTATAACTTTAAGAACATGGTACAATTCACGCATAATCACATTATATATTAGAAAGACTTGTTGACATAATAGAAGAGGTAGCTTTTTATTGGCTTGATACATCCTTCCCGGTATAAATAGTAAAGTCTTATGTAACTGGAATTCATTTCTTATCAGATATCAAGGGGATTGCCATGAGCATACTTCAGAATATCGAATCAGATCTTAAAATCGCTATTAAGAATAAAGATGAAATTGTTGTAAGTACCCTTCGAATGCTTAAATCTGATATTGCCTACGAAAAAGCCAGGGGATCAGAAGATCTTAGTGAAGAGCAGGTGCTGGAAATAGTAAACAGGGCAGCAAAAAGACGGAAAGAATCCATCACCGAGTATGAAAAAGCAGACAGGGATGATCTTGCTGAAAAAGAACGTACGGAACTTGCAATAGTCCAACGGTACCTTCCCGCGCAGATGAGTGATACTGAAATTGAATCAGCAATTGATGACATCATTTCTTCTATGGGTGAGGTGTCTCAGAGAGACTTTGGGAAGATTATGGGGCAATTGATGAATGATCTCAAGGGCAAAGCGGACGGCGCTCGGGTTAAATCAATACTTCAAAAGAAGCTTTAAAATCTATACAAAAATTCTGGAAAAACCTGGATGCACATATCATTTATATAGTTAATATTGAAATTACAAGAGGTAGTAAGTGAGAATACCTCAGGAAACTATCGATCTTATCAGGGACCGGGCACGAATAGAGGATGTGGTGCAGCGCTATATTCCATCTCTGAAGAAAAGAGGAAAAAATTATGTTGGCCTGTGCCCTTTTCACAAGGAAAAAACCCCGTCTTTTACCGTTTCCCCCGATAAACAGATTTACCGCTGTTTTGGATGCGGTGAATCGGGCAACGTGTTTACATTCATCACTGCAATTGAGAAGGTGTCTTTTCCCGAAAGTGTAAAAATTGTTGGAGATTATGTCGGGATCTCTATTGAAACAACTGAAGATATTAAAAAGGATACCGATTACGACAGGCTTATTGCCATAAACAGGGGGGCCGCAAAGCTGTATCATGATTATCTGTTTTCACCGGAGGGAAAGGTTGCCCTTGAATATCTCGATGGAAGAGGTGTATCCCGGGAAGCCATCAAAGACTTCAGGTTAGGGTACGCACCGGATTCGTGGCAGTACCTGGCGGGAAACCTGAAAAAACATAAAATCTCAGAGGAGATCGCAGAGAAGGCAGGTGTACTGGGAAAAAGTGAGAAATCAGGTTCCAGGTATTACGACAGGTTCAGGAACAGGATAATTTTTCCTATATGGAATCAAAAAAATGAAATAATCGCATTTGGTGGTAGAATATTACAAACCGGCGAGCCGAAATACCTGAATTCACCAGAATCTTCTATTTTCCAGAAACGAAATACCCTGTACGGCTTTAATTTTGCCAGAAAGCATATAGTTGACATGGACAGGGCCATCGTGGTGGAAGGATACCTGGATGTGATTGCCTGTCATCAGGCGGGAATTCAAAATGTTGTGGCTCCTCTTGGTACATCGCTTACCGCGGAACAGGTGAAAATTCTGGCAAGAACCTGTAACGAGATTGTACTTCTTTTTGATGCGGATTCGGCCGGTATAAAGGCATCACTGCGTTCACTAAACGTGATTGAAGATGTTAATACCGAAGCCCGGGTTGCCGAGTTGCCTGATTCTGATCCCTTCGATTTTATTATCCAGAGGGGAATACGTGAATTCATGGTAATTGTTGATGCTGCAATCAAGCCCAATGATTTCAAGATATCACGTGTTTTTGCCGATCATGGGACAAAGGATCAACAGGTTTTGATACACGGCTTGTTTGAGGTTATTGCAGAAATTTCTTCTGATATCGAACGTGTTTCCTATTTGGATGAAATAAGTAGCAAATTGGGAATTGATAAAAGTACAATACGATCTGATTTTAAGAAGTATTTATTGAAGAAGGGCAACAAACCTGCGGTAATAGAGAGCAGGCCTAAACCATTTAAGAATCCAGAAGGTTTTTTAGAAAAAAGTCATCGTGAACTTGTAATGCTTTTGTGCCAGCATCCAGAACTAATTGAAAGCGCGGTAATCGATTTTGCCGAAAGTGATATGAAAGACGCGGCAGCTGGTAATATTTTTAAAAAGCTGGTTGCCATGAATGCTGCAGGAGAGGAAATAGCCATAGATCGGCTGTACGATTTTTTTCACCAGGGAGAAGAAAAGAATATCTTAAACGAAGCACTGGAAAAAGAATTCAGTGTTAAAAGGCCGGCAGAAGCGTATACCGAGATTTATTTGAATATTAGTTTGTATCGTATAGATAAAAAGATTCAACATTATGCTGACCTGATATCTGATCGGCGGAACAACGAGGGGGGGAACATGGTACAGTATATGACTGAAATTGAAGTATTGAGAAGAGAAAGAGAAAAGCTTTCATCTTTTATTTACAATCCGAAGGTGCTGTAATGTATTTTATGGCATGTTTTTTTAGATATATCGTATGTGCCTGGTAATTTAGTAAGTTAGTTCGTATTCAGTTTGTGTGAAAGAAAACTTTGCAAGGGTAATATAGCATATGGCAAAAAATGATTTGATACTTGAAAATATTCCGGAAGTAAAAAAGCTTATTGAGCTGGGTAAGACTAACGGAGAAATTACCTATGATGAGTTAAATGATACAATTCCGGATAAACTGCTTAATTCAGATAAAATTGATGATATCTTTATTATGCTCAACCAGTTGGGCATTGAAGTAGTTGAGGAATCATCTAAGAAACCCGAAGTTACAGCTACGACAAAAAAAACTGCCAAGGCAGTGGCACAGGCCAAGAAGGCAGCAACCAGCGCGTCCAATTCGGATGACCCAATACGCCTTTATTTAAAGGAGATCGGCAAGGTTTCTCTGCTGTCCGGAGAACAGGAAGTGGATCTTGCCAAGCGGATAGAATATGGCGAAAATCTTATTGAAGACGCTGTGTTGAATTCAAGTCTTCTTATTAACGATCTCATCAAGAATCATTCAAAAGTGAAATCCGGAAAAATCAAGCTTACCGAAGTTCTCAAGGTTAATAAGTTATACTATTTTTCATCGTTTGACATGAAAGACCTTGAAAATCGGTATGACACGCACATGAACGTTATAATTGCGGAAGATAAAAAGATTCTGCAAATGCAAAACAAGATAAAAAAACTCAGTGAAGAGTCTAAAAAGGCCAAAGAACTGAATGATGCAATCGCGGAATCGAGAAAACTTACTTACCAGGCGGTTGTGGATATATGTATCCATGAAAACGAGATTAATAAACTTGCCTCCAAGATACAGTCCATGGTGGCCCGTGTAAAAGAAACCCAGTGCTTCTTCGACAATGTTGAAGAGGTTCATCTGAGAAATATTAAAGAACTGAAGCAACTGGCACGAAAAGTTGAAAAAAATGAAGATCGAAAGAAAATACTTGATGAGCTTGGATTTGCAAAAAAAGACGCCCTGCTTGAACTTGTAAAGGATATTCGTAACAACGAAAGAAAGATCCGCAGAATTGAGCAGGAGGCCGGCTCCACAATCGACACCATACTTGAATGGGGAAAGCAAATAGACCTGGGTCAGAGAAAGATTGCCCTTGCGAAAAAAGAACTAATTAACGCGAACCTCAGGCTTGTTGTTTCCATTGCGAAAAAGTATGCAAACAGGGGAATGCATTTCTTCGATCTCATTCAGGAAGGGAATATCGGCCTTATAAAAGCGGTTGACAAGTTTGAATACAGAAAAGGATACAAATTTTCCACCTACGCCACCTGGTGGATACGACAGGCAATAACCCGGGCAATATCTGACCAGGCACGAACAATTCGTGTTCCGGTTCACATGATAGAGCAGATTAATAAAGTTATGCGTGAGACACGCCTGTTTCAGCAGGAGCAGGGCAGGGAACCCCTTCCGGAAGAGCTTGCAGACAGGCTGGGGTGGGCGATAAGTAAAGTAAAAGGGGTTAAGAACGTTGCCCGTGAGCCTATCTCCCTTGAAACCCCGGTGGGAGAAGAGGAAGATTCGCTCCTGGGTGATTTTATCGAGGATAAGGAAGTCGATTCACCGGTTAATACTGCGGCTTACAGGCTATTGTCTGAGCAGATAAACTCGGTGTTAAATACCCTTCCTGCCCGCGAACAGAAAGTTATCAGGATGCGCTTCGGACTTGATGACGGGTATTCCCACACCCTTGAAGAAGTGGGGTACGTGTTCAAGGTGACAAGAGAACGAATCAGGCAGATAGAGGCCAAGGCGTTGCGAAGGTTGCGGCATCCTACCAGGTCACGAAAATTGAAAGATTACCTTGACTACATGTAATACCAGGAAGTACAATGCCATCTGCTATTGAGGGAGTTGTAATACTCCCTCTTTATATTTATACTGCCTGTATGAAAGTGTACTATTACAATAACCGAAGGCAGGGATAGGGATATTGCATGAATGTACCGGAAACATCGGTAGTAACTTCACAGTCACTTGATTACACGAAAATAGCCATTATCGGTGCGGGTTCGTGGGGAACAGCTGTCGCAAGAGTTATTGCTGAAAACCATCCTGAACTCAGGGTTGTTATATGGGCCAGGGAGAAAGAAGTCGTAAAGTCCATCAACGAGAGACATGTTAATACGATGTTTCTTCCACAGGTAACACTGCCTTCAAATATTCAAGCAGTTTCCAGTCAGCGTGAAGCGTTACAGGGAAGTTATGCCATTCTTCTTGCCACACCGTCAAGGGTTGTATATGAATTCTCACAAAAATTAAAAAAGTATCTCCATGAGAATGTCTATCTCGGGTACCTTTCAAAAGGTTTTTGTCGTGTGCACAATGATATTCTCACCATTTCACAAACAATCGAGAAGGTTATTCCCTCAGCCGCTCATGGATTGACGGTAATTTGCGGTCCAAGTCATGCTGAAGAAGTTTCTAACCGATTCAATACTACTCTAAATGTGGCAAGTCATTCACAAAGAGCAAGAAGAGAATTCTCAAGACTGCTGCAATCATCTTACCTGGAATGCAGGGAAACAGATGATGTTATCGGTGTTGACCTGGGAAGTACGTTGAAAAATCCCGCCGCCATCGCGGCAGGTATGTTGAGCAAGCTGCCCGCGTGCGGTGATAACCTGGCAGGTTCGTTGATTTCCGAGGCATTGCAGGAAATGCTTGTTCTTGGAAAAGAACTTGGCGCCAGGGATGAAACTATACTGGGCATCGCCGGCCTTGGTGACATGGTGGCAACTGCGTTAAGCAAGCACAGCCGAAACCGTCGATTTGGTAAAGACATCTCGCTGCAGATTCAGCGTCGGGGCTCAAGTATACGATTTTACGACAGGCTGGTAATGAGATTTAAACCGGAGCATGTAATTGAAAAGATGAGCCAGCGGTTGAATTATCTCGCCGAGGGAGCATATGCTATAGAACCTATTATTGAGCTTGCCGAAGCAAAATCAATTAAAATACCGGTATACCGGGCTCTTTACGAGGTACTTCTGAATAAAAGGGACGCACAGCTGTTGGTTGAAACCGTTAAAAATCCTGCCAAATTTGATGAGCTGTATGGCCGGGTAAAAATTCAGACGCGTGAGAAAAAGAAAGGAATGGAGCTGGCAAGTGCCAATCTATTTGAAAACGTGGTTGTTGAACGAACCATTTTCCGTCTGAATAACCCTGAATACCGTGAGAATATTATTTCATCCGCGGAATTCATGGCTCGTCTCATGAATAATTCGTGTGTTGACATTCCCCGTGCCGATAACACTGCTAAACTGTATGCTGAAATATCAGATAAAAATTACCAGGAACATTTAACAAAAATAATAAAACTGCATTACCGTAATATGTGTGACAGGCATTCCTCCATTATATTCAGGATCATGAATTCTCTACTTCGCTGGTATGCCGTGTATGTAAAAATAAGGTCAAAAGAAAGAATACCAGTGAAACCTGTGCTGGTTGATGGAGAAATTGAAAGTGCTACAAGGGTGGGGCGAAACAGTACTATCGTATATAGCCTTGAAGGTTCTTATGGGTATAATGCCCTGTATATGATGATGGGTGTTTCAAGATATCCCGGCCTGCCCAGGCCACGAATATTCATGGATGAACGTGGTGTGCGTTCAAAATTCCTGAAGTATATGCTGAGAAAATCAGGAATGTACATGGTATGCCCGGATAAACTGGCATCCCCGGTGTACAGGGAACTCGTGTTCCAGTATTTGTGTACTATGGTTGAGCATGGTGTTTCGGTTTGCTATATACATTCAGGTAAAAATGATTCAACTGGTGACGGGGCACTTCTGGAGCACATGTTGGAGTTGATACACACAACGACTGAAGAAATTGCCATCGTGCCAGTATCCATCACATTCTACATTGACAGGGAAAAACATAAGCATGATGGACGTGATGTTCCCTCAACTGGAGAGGTGCTGGCAAACCAGGCAAGGCTGTATCTTGCGCCACCATTAATCTTATCTGATTTCTCACACGCTGAACATCCGCTGGATGACATGAAAAACATGGTTGCAGCGCGTCGACTGGAGAATCTTTCATTGTATGAGCATCATATACTGGCATATGTGTTGCAAAACAAAAATTATACTCTTGCCATTAAGGAGGCCAGAAAAGAGGTTTCTGAATTGCTGGCCAGTAAGATACGTGGATGCAGGTTTACCGCAAGACGTATTGTTTCGAGGGGAATGAACTTCTTTCAAAAAAATGGTATTGCCGAAATTGAAAATGGAATGATACGGGTAGTTGACAGGGAATCCACAGACATGTATGCTTCACGTTTACATGTGTAATATTTACCAGCAGTGACCAATGGTTAAGTTAGAAGATTAAGCAGGATGTCGTATACCTCGTCAAGATTTCTCGCGTCATAAAAGTTTCCCGATTTTCTATCATCAACAGGTTGCCGAAGTATTCTGCTGCTCCACCCGCCGGTGAATGAACAGCATATTACGGGTTTGTCATACTGCCATGCGTACGCGAGTTCTGATAAGGTGCCGGATTTACCCCCCAGGGAAACGATAATATCCCCTGACAACACGTTCATACTGTTCCTGGCGAAACCGATTCCGCTTGGTATCACGATTGTGCAGTATGGATTTGCCTCGTCGAACTGATGTGAGGGTGTGATGCCTACTACTATGCCACCTGCTTCAGACGCGCCGCGGGATGCGGCTTCCATAATACCCGTTCTGCCTCCCGATACGAGTACCCATTTATTATCCGCCACAAATTTACCGATGCGCATTGCCGTGTCAAGATGGTCTGATGTGTCACTTGATCCTATGATAACAACCTGTTTATATCTCATAACGATTTCGTGTGCAGCAGGCTCTGGTCACTGTATATTCTGCTCCAGAATGTATAGACATCTTCTTCGTTATGCAGTGTAACCGTATGCAGCTTGTAGGGAATATTGATATTATTGTATACAAAGTCAATTATATGCCGCTGTTGAGTAAGATCACTTTCCTGTGCGGGTAGAATTACAAGATACTCATTAAGTGATATCGGCTGGCATTGAGACTTGAAGTGTTCTTCTATCTTTTTTTTGATGGTTCTTGATATCTCGATAATGGAATGAACACCCATATGATCAAAGGTTTTATGCAGCGTTGAAAAAAGAAAAAGTTGTACTGTAATTTCTTCTTTTTTCACCAGTTCAAGGAGTTTTTTCCTGATGTAATGGCTGAGACGATAACTGAAATCAAATAGAATTGGCTGGTTATTGTCCAGCAACAGGGAAAGAAATTTTCTATTATATTCCGCGAACTGCAAAAAGACATTTACAGAAAAATAGCTGGATGATGATGCCGAGGCGAATAATATTATAAAGCGGCTGTTAATGGCAACGGGTATCAGGTATAGCGAATGACCATCAATCTTTTTATCGGTACTATCCAGCAGTTTCATTTCAGTTGTTGCCGCGAAGGATATTTCAGTCTTGTTATTCTCGATATAATCATTCAGCGTGTTCTGCAGCGATGAATTGCCATAGGTGTAAACCACTTCAATGCTATTTGCGGTTAAAACATATACCGTGGAAAGAAGGGAAAAGTTATCTACGTTGTGCATATAGCATAAATTCCTGGTTGAATGCGTAAGACCATTGGGGGTATCAGCTTTCCCTTCATAAGAAGATTTATCGATTTTTTTTAGATATTCATTATAAAGCTTTTTGGCTTCTTCCATGCCAATGCTGCCACTGGAAAAATCCTTGATGGTGGTATGAATTGAACGTATTACAGCTGGTAAATCTATATTTGACATTCTACATGACTCTTAAAACCAGGATAGTATATATGATCGATTATTATCGATAGCCCCTGAATTATCAACTATAATTCTTCGGTGATCATGATTTATGGTTTTAACATTAAAAACATTTACTTTGTCATAGCGAATTCTTTCGCAGTTTTATATAACCTGAAACTTCCCAGGAAAAGAATTATAGTACCGGCAGAACGTATCAATTGCAGTGATTGAAAGAGTGTCTCACGTGCATGAGTGATTATCATACACTGTAATTTCTGTTGATCTTCGTCTGATGGGCGGTAACATCTCTGATCATCCAGGACATGGTAGAAAATGTTTGCAAAAGCAAACTTTTCCAATATTGACAGAATACCGGTATAATCCTTGTCCTTCATCAGGCTGAGCACTACGGAGATGGGATAACCAGTATAGTTTGCAAACATGCTTCGCAGTACTTCATTGACGGCTGTTGGATTATGCGCCGGATCAAAAATTACTGGAGGGTCATCCCGCAGTTTTTCAAAGCGGCCGGGAATTGAGATAGACTTCAATGCCCTGCTGACATTCCCTGCCAGGTCTTTTCTGATAATTCTATCCAGGATGCACGCTGCAGTAACGGCAAAGCCCGCGTTTCGTGCATGTACACGACAGTTTACAGGCAGAAAAATATCAGAAATATCAATACAACCGGTTACAGGTGAATCACAGGTATAGTTAAAAATTATACCATCTGTGCTTGCGCGTATATTCGTTACCTGGAAATGGATTCCCTCCTGTACCAACGGTGCTTTCGCGTCAGAAGCGTAACTGGTGATCACCTGTAGCACTTCGTTGCTGCCACGTGAGGATATTACGGGAATGCCATTCTTTATGATGCCGGCTTTCTCAGACGCGATATCTTTCAGTGTGTACCCCAACACCCCCATGTGATCCATTGATATCTGGGTAAGAATGGTGACTGCGGGTGTTATCACGTTTGTGGAATCAAGTCTCCCGCCAAGGCCTGTTTCCATTATGGTAATATCAGCCTTCATGTCCCTGAAATAACAGAGGGCCGCCCAGGTAATGGCGTCAAACCAGGTAGGTGTAATACCGGTAGAATCCATGTATGACTTCAATTGATCAAGGTAACCCTCCAGGGTATGGTTGGGAATGGGTTGAGAATTAATCCTGATACGTTCATTGAGGGTAAGCAGGTGAGGTGATGTATACAGGCCGGTTGGTATTCCCCGGCTTTCAAGTATTTTTGCCAGCATCCATGCTACAGATCCCTTGCCATTGGTGCCTGCAATGTGTATGTAAGTCCCATGTGATTGCGGATTGCCTGAAAGGGACAAGAGTTTTTGTATATTGGAGAGATCATACCTGCTGTACCTGCCGCTGCTCACCGATTCGTTGTTGACCAGGGATGAGAGTATTTCAGAAATTCTGTCCATCTATTTTTGAATGCCCGCTTCAAGGGCCTGCCGCATGATATCTACCGGTGCTTCTTTACCGGTCCAAATGGTAAATTGCCTGCATGCCTGGTGCAGAAGCATGTTATCACCGGTAAGTATGACACATCCTTTCTGTTTCGCCATGTTCAGTAAACGAGTAATTCGGGGTGAATACACTATATCAAAAACAACGTGATGTTTCATAATTAAATCAGGGGGAAGGGGGGAGTTTTCAATATTCGGGTGCATACCTACCGGAGTAGTGTTAATGATAATATCCACCTGTCTCATGGTTGAAGTATCAAGATCAGTTATAAGAGAAGTTTCGACACCGGCACCTGTTGTAACGATGTCATCTGCCAGTGCGCGAACACGTTGAGAGTTTCTTCCCGCGATCAGTAATTCGGCGCCATGTTCAGCCAGGGTGAAGGCGGCAGCCCGGGCTGAACCGCCGTTTCCCAGAACAAGCGCCAGGCCACCTTGTACGTCCACCCCCGCTTCTTTGAGTGTTTCTGTAATACCCGCGCCATCGGTGTTAAAGGCGTGAATGTTACCCCCATCGTTGAAGAGGGTGTTCACCGAGCCGATCTTTCGGGCCAGCGAATCGACATGCTGACAGGATGCCATCACGTCCACCTTGTAGGGAATGGTAACACTTGCCCCGCTGATGTGCAGGTGCCGCATTGCGTGAACAGCGTCGGCAATGTTATCAGGTTCAAATGCCATGTAAACGGCGTTAATGCCCATGTGTTCAAACGCGGCGTTATGCATGGCGGGTGACAGCGAATGGGTTACCGGCTTTCCGAAAATGCAGTATAGCCTTGTTGACGCGTCAATTTTCATGGGACAGAACCTTACCGGTTTTACGGTCAATATATTCCGTGCTGAACGCTGTCTGTTCAACCACGATAAAGAAACCCTCACGGTCAACCATGAATCCGTTGTGATGCTCCGTTACCATAACGGCTTCACCTGGCTGTAAAATTATCTCGGT
Organism: uncultured Leptospiraceae bacterium; assembly: GCA_964486725.1. Lineage (GTDB taxonomy): Bacteria > Spirochaetota > UBA4802 > UBA4802 > UB4802 > M55B154. Next base: position 10,111 of record CAZAOK010000012.1, on the reverse strand, counting down.
TTCATATCCATCTTCGCTGAGCAGAAGGCCCATCCTGCCGCCGGTGCATATGAACAGTTCAGGACAGGTATGCTTTTCAAGCACATCAATTTGGGCAGCGCTGTAAAACTCAGGAGAGTATACGCCAACTCTAAAGCTCCCGCTGTCTTCAAAGGGCACATGCCAGCGTCCATCCGGTTGTAATGTAATTTTTTTCATGCTGAAATACTATATACAGCAAAGATCACATCAAGTAATTTTTATTGTGTATTAACATATTATTTATATTGAAAATCATGGGCACCTGTTATAAATATGGCATGTGCTCATGATGTGTTCAGATGTATAAAATTGCTTATAAAAAAGAACAACCAGGCTGGAGTAATCGATGGAAAATATCGGTATTATTGTAAACTTTAACTCGCGACGAAACAAAAACGCCAGGCGTGATCCTGTAGCAGTGTTTGAAAAAATCGGTGGTGACAATGTAATTGTAAAACCAACGTATTCCCTTGATGATATTTACACTGCCGCACGTGAATTCAAAAAAGCGGATGTTTCGTATTTCGCGACTTCAGGTGGTGATGGAACAATACATCATGTGCTGTCACGTTTTATTCATGTGTACGGTGAAGAGAATGTACCTCCCATGCTGATCCTCAGGGGTGGAACCATGAATAACATATCCAGGAGTATTCGACTGAAGGGACACGGGTATGATATACTTAAAAGGGCAGTGGCGAGATTAAGAAATGGACAACCCCTGAAGCTCCACCGGAGGGATACCATCCGGATAAATGATTTATACTGCTTCCTTTTCGGTAACGGTATTACCTCCGATTTTCTTAAAGAACTATATGATAATGGAAAAACCTATACGAAAATATTTCACTTGATCTACATTGCTGTCACCGAGGCCCTGGGGTTTAGAAAACAACAACGTCTTCTAAAGGGGGTGGACGGGGCCGTGACCATCGACGGCAATACACTGCCATATACTCATTTCCTTGGCATACTGGCGGGAACTGTTGAAGACGTGGGAATGGGATTTTCCCCATTGCCTGAGGCAAACAGGATGGAGGGGTATTTTCATATCATCGCCAACGGCATGAAACCCTCCGCTGCTGTTCGGCAGATTTACAGGTTGAAGCGGGGTGTCCCCATGAACCATGATATGAATTTTGACGGACTTGCCAGGGAAGTACACCTGGAGATGTATACCCCCTTCACATACACCATGGATGGAGACCTGTATGAATCAGATGGTATACTTGATGTATCCGCGGGTCCTCCTGTCAATCTTGCCTGGGCGTAAATGTGTTTACCCGATTTTCTTATCAAGAACAAGAGACATATGGGCAAGGCGCTGCATCAGCAGGTTGAACTTGTCCGGCCGTAATGACTGTCCACCATCACACATGGCCTTGGATGGATCATGATGACACTCTATCATGAGGCCGTCAGCACCCGCGGCCAGGGCAGCCATTGATAAGGGCTGTATCAGTTTCCAGTTTCCAGCCGCGTGAGAAGGATCAACGATAACCGGAAGATGTGTTTTCTGTTTCAAAAGGGGTACAGCGGAAATATCAAGGGTGTTTCTTGTCTCAGTCTCGAAGGTGCGTATACCCCTTTCACACAGTATAACATTCATGTTACCCTCAGAAAGGATGTATTCGGCGGACATAAGGAATTCCTGTATGGTTACCATCATACCTCTTTTCAGAAGTACGGGCCGTTTGATTTTCCCCGCTTTTTTGAGAAGTGAAAAATTCTGACAGTTTCGTGCCCCTATCTGCACAATATCAGAATATTCAGATATGACGGGAAGGTCATCCGCGTCAAGCACCTCCGTGATAACAGGCATGTTGAACTGATCGCCGGCCTTCCGCAGCAATTTAAGTCCTTCAATGCCCATACCCTGAAAGGCGTAGGGAGATGTGCGCGGCTTGAATGCTCCACCCCTTAATACGGACGCACCCGCTTTTTTTACAAAGCGGGCGGTTTCTGTTAACTGTATCTCGGATTCTATAGAACATGGGCCTGCAATAATATTGATGGCATCACCACCGATTGAAACATCGTTGGAAAGATGAATAACTGTGCCCGTGTCCTTGATGGTTTTACTGGTTAACACGTAGGGAATATCAGTTTTAAAGAAGGAATATCCTGAATGTATGTTATACTTTTTAAAGTCAACTTCACTGATATCAAGAACAGTGCGAATGTTGCCGTTACTTGTCTGCATTGAGTAGGTTCTGTGACCACTGTTCTCCAGTATGTCGATTGATTTCTGAATGTCGGGATTGTTGTTTTCCTGCAGTAATAAAATCATGATATTCCTCCGTTTTTTTATGGTACTAAAAAAGACCGCCTGGAGGTGGCGGTCTTTTCACGCGATACTAAAAAGGCCGCCAGGTTCTCACCCGCGGCCTTTGCGCATTACAACATTCACAAAAGCTACAGGCAAGCTTTGCCGTAAAAATAATAAAACCAGAAATAGTTTTTGTGAATGTTGTAATTTTGTTCTTTCATTATTACTCTTAATATTTAAAAGATTATGTCCAGATAAATGAAAAATCAAATATTGTCAACATAAAAATTAGAAAATATCTTTTTACAAAATAGTAAATATTTTATTGACGATTTTTCACAGAATGAATACATTATAGTCATACTACGAATTGGGCAAAGCTATTGAAATCATGAATCGGAGCAGGGCGAATATGAAAATTAAAAAGAATAGCGGTAAAGGTGATTGTTATCCGACGGATGGGTGGTGCCTGACTTCCAGTGAAAACATATGCCTGGCTAAATGCATATTCGATAACGGATATAGAGATGAAATCAAAGAGATCAATAAACATGAAATTATTGTAAAGATGTCAGAACTGCTGGGGGAAACGCCATCTGACCTGTGCAGGGCTGAAGAAATATTTGAACAAATGAAATATGAAATAGCGAACTACGTTATTCATCATGAATATAATTGTGAAAGAGGAATCAACGCGGACCTTCTGTTATGGCTTGACAGCAGAACCAATCCCGGAAAAATGAAGAAACTGAATAATTTTATCGAAAAATATATCAAGTAGTGAGATAATTTGGATACTCCCCGACTTTTGCTTCATACATGCTGTGCACCCTGCGTTGCCTATGTGTATCGCTTGTTGCAGCCTGATTATGAAATAACCTCATATTTTTATAATCCAAATATCGCTCCGTATGATGAATACAGGATCCGGCGTGACGAGCTTTTTCGTTTCGCGGAACATGAGAAATTCAAGGTGATCGAAGGTGAACGTGATCATAAAAGATGGACATCGCGAGTGAAAGAATATCGGTCCCTTGGAGAAAGATCACTACGATGCCACGAATGTTACCGTATTCGTCTCGAGCAATCTTTCAGATACGCGGTACACAATAATTACCAGCTGGTAGCCACGGTGTTATCCATAAGTCCCCACAAAGACGCGGATATGATAAATCACATCGGATCAGAACTCCAGGAAAAGTATGGTGTTCCTTTTCTAAAGGCTGATTTTAAAAAGAAAAACGGGTTTAAAAAATCCGTTGAGATATCCAGGGAACATAATTTCTATCGGCAAAATTACTGCGGATGTATTTACTCAAAACTGGAAAGAGATAAAAATTCAGTTTATTCAAGGTAGCTTCACCACTTCAAATACATGAAAAATTGAAAAATAATAGTATCACGCAGAGACGCGGGGAACGCGGAGATGTTGCGTATCCATCCACAGCGTCTCAGCGTCTCTGCGTGATACTAATTTGGTATAGATGATCACAATTACTTACTGATCATCTGTGTTCATCTGCGTGTATCCGCGGTTAAAAAAATTCTGAAAGAGGGAAAAAAATTTTTATGTTCGGGGTGTTTTTTTCGTATGTACAGGTGAATACCTGAAATATATACGATGGAGCATCTGATGTTACATAAAAAAAACACCAATACCGAATGCCGATATAACAGCGATCAGCAGAAAATCATACACGCAACCGATGGCCCCCACCTGGTGCTGGCAGGTGCGGGGACGGGTAAGACATTTACCATAGTTGAAAGGGTAACATACCTGATCAAGACAGAACGATATCTGCCGGAACAAATACTGCTTTTAACATTCAGTAAAAAGGCCGCAGGGGAATTGCGCGAAAGGGTGACAGCACATTGCCCTTCCAAATCGAAATCAATAACCGCGTCAACATTTCATTCTTTTGCCCTGTCACTGTTGCAAAGATATGGAGGAGTAAATAATACAAAATCTTCATTTTCAGTAATGGATGATCTCAAATCAAGGGATGTCTTGTGTATGCTGGCAGGATCAATGAGAAGTTCATTCAGCGGCATACCTGTACCGGTAATATTATGGCTGTATTCACAATATAATATGAACAGGGATTCTATCATCAAGCGGATGATAGAGAAAAATATTATGGGTGCTATTGAAGTGTTGAATAGCAGGTATAAAGACTATAAAAGGGAACAGGGGCTTGTTGATTTCAGTGATATGATGCATAAGGCGACAATGCTTCTTTCAGAAGATAATGCCATTTGCAGGGATGTTCAAAACAGGTATAAATATATTGTAGTTGATGAATTTCAGGACACTTCGGATTTGAACTTTTCGTTGCTTTCTCACCTGGTAGAGGTCAAGAAACCGGGATTAATGGTTGTAGGAGATGACTGGCAATCCATATATGGATTTCGCAATGCAAGGATTGAGTACATACTCAATATGAAAAAATACTTTCCTGGTGTAAAGGTATTACGGTTAACTCAAAATTACAGGTCAAGAAAAGAAATACTTACATTCGCGCACAGGATCATTAAAAAAAACAGGTTTCGCTCGAAGAAAAAAGTCATATCGGTTAAAGGAAAGGGCGGCTCTGTAGAAGGATTACGGGTACGCAGTTTCGATGAAGAGCTGCATGTGGTGGCAGGGATCATCGATGAACTTCGTTCACAGGGTGTAAAGACAGCTGTTCTATACCGTAACAACTGGCAGGGAGAAAAGATACGGTTGGCTATCAAAGAAAAACCGGGAGAAGGAAAAGACTTAATTCACTTGATGACCATACATTCATCTAAAGGGTTAGAGTTTCATACGGTTATTCTAACAGGTCTCCGTGACGGCACGTTTCCCGATCCTGCCACCGATATTGAAGAGGAGAGACGGCTTTTCTATGTGGCATGCACCCGTGCGGAAGAAAGACTTATTGTGCTGTATCATGTAACAGGGGATGATGAACCTGCGCAGTTCGCCCGTGAAGCTGGATTTTAAAAGTATTCGATATTTTCGGTTGACAATATATTTCATTGTGAACATAGTTGAACAAATGAAAAACTGCCTTAGTTCTTGGTGGATTTCTTCTTTGAATAGCAAAAGGAGCAGGATATGGATGCATTTATAACTAACCTGGTGAGTGAATATCATGAGGCCTTTCTTAAAACCATTGAAATCGGTACTATAATTGCCGTATGGGTAGTGTTTACAGGTTTTATACGCTTTGGCATTGCCGTGTATCGCAGAAAAAAAGGGATTTACCCTCCTGCTGAAAGCATGAGAGAGTCACATTGATCAGGTAATTATCTAACATTAATACGAACAAAAGGCGAACAGAAAAACTGTTCGCCTTTTGCGTATGGTATTGCCGCTACTTGCCTCTACCTGTTCTTCATAGTATTTAATGTTTCACGAAGTTTATCCAGTTCTTTGCCGTATTCAGACCAGTTTCCATCACGCATATGTTTCTGGGCATTCATGTAATGATTGTATGCCCTTTTTGAGTAGTCCCTGAGGTCAGTGAGTATGTCCCGGGGGACATCGCTGGCTGAAGATGTATACTGCCGGTCAATAAATAACTTTTCAAGAGCTGTGTCCAGGTCTTTTTCCATAACCATTCTGTTCGCGTAGGATACAATTACCCTCTTGAGTTCAGGCATCTCGCTTCTTTCCGCCTTAAGATAGAGAGGTTCAATGAAGATAAGTGACTCTTCAACTGGTATCACCAGCATGTTGCCCCTGATAACGGATGATCCTTTCTGACTCCAGAGTGTTAATTGCTTCGAAATATCCGCATCCTGGTTAATTCGGGCTTCAATCTGCATTGGGCCGTAACTGAGTTTATCTTTCGGTAACTGGTACAGCATCAATTCACCGTAATCCGGTGGATCACACTTGGCGATATAGAAACCGATCATGTTATCTTTCTCACGGGGCGTGAATGGAAGTATGAGTATATATTCATTTTTTTTCTGACCAGGCAGTGAGGACACCATGTAATAGCTGTGCATCGGTTCCTGTGTGTTGTCGTACACCTGGTTTGGTATTTCCCAGAGGTCTTCGTTGTTATAAAAAACATTGGGATTCTTCATGTGGTATTTCAAAAGAATGTGGCTTTGTATGTTAAACAAGGCTTCCGGGTATCGAATATGCATCTTCAGGTCATCAGGCATTTCACTGCCGGGTTTGAAAAGTCCTTTGAAGATACGTGAGTATACCTGTATGATTGGGTCCTTGTCATCCATGACATAATAATTCATAGACCCATTGTATGCGTCTATTACAACCTTCACCGAATTTCGTATGTAGTTAATGTCTCCCGTAGAAGTTTGGGTGGGGGTGGAATATGGAAATTTGCTGGAGGTAGTATACGCGTCTAATATCCAGTATAACTTTCCTTCAGATAACACAATATATGGGTCACCGTCAAAATCAAGGAAAGGGGACAGTGTGGTAACCATCTCCTTTATATTCCGACGGAACATGATCCTGCTGTCTTTTTCAATGGTGTCTGAAATCAATATATTAATATCACCGAAAGAAATCGCGTATAGCAATTTTTTGAAAAATGAGTCAAGCACATCACCGCCATTGCCCTTGTATATCGTGTACTTGTTGGAATCACCAGAGGGATAATCGAACTCACCAGGTTTTATGGAAGTATTTGTGATAACATATGGATTCTTATGTTCTCCATAATACACCTGGGGCCTGTCAACTGACAGCGGTATTTTTGTTTTGGTGGGTATATCGTAGATGAGCATTTCAGGCATGCCCTCGGGTGTTATTTTGTCCACCCTGTTGGCTACCAGGCTGTAGCCATGAGTATAAATAAGGTGTTTGTTTGTCCATGTCTTGCTGTTCTCGGGCAACTTGCTGATATCAAGTTCTCGTGCCCCAAGTGTCATGGCAAATACTTCTCCATTGACCGTATATCTGTCTACATCAATGTCATTGAAGGTATAGTAAGGTTTAAGTTCCTGAAGTTGCTTATAAGTCTGTTTCAGCGGCCTCCAGTCCCAGAGACGAATATTTTCAAACGTGGTAATATTTTTCTTGATATCATTATAAGTGAGATCAGTGTTGTTTTCATAGGGTATTTCTTTAACCCGCTCGATATCATAGGCCAATCTTGTAAACTTGATGTTATTCTCAATAAAAGGTCTCTCCCTGGAAAGTTCATTTGGATCTACAACGAAACGCTGCTGCAGGGAAGGAAATATTGTACCCAGTAGAAAATAAGCGGGGAGGATGGCAAGGAGGACAAAAATGGGAAGCTTGAAGCTTCGAATAAATATATTTGCCAGAAGTAACGCGGCTGCGGAGAATGATATTATCATGCAGACATTATACGCGAGAAGCTGGGCGTGTGCACCCGTGTAACCGGCGCCGAAAAAATCCCCCTGTTGAGAGAAAAGCAGCTGGTACGCGGAGATACGGTAACCAACGCCAAGCAACAACACCATGCTTCCCAGGAGTATTGAAAGATGGGCCCTCGCAAAACGTGAAAATTCAACCTTGCCGTTATGAACAAATATGCCACTATTTAGAATGTGAAAAGCAGTTGAAAATGCTGTTAATATTACCAGCGCGATCATCATCCAGCTGTAAAGGAATTGGTAGAATGGCAATGAAAATACATAGAATCCCAGGTCGTTGTTAAAAATCGGATCGGTGGGAAAATCAGAAAAAGATACTGCATGCGCATGCATGAGGTATTCCTTCCAGTAAGCCGAAGCCGCCGTTCCCATAAGAAAACCAACAAACACTACACCAATTGTAAGAATGATGAGAGCAAGCTTCCTGGGAGATCCCACCACGGGGAGTTGCAGCCTGTCCAGGATGTTGTTGGTAAATATTCTGCCACGTCCGCCAAGCAGTCGTATCAACAGGTAATTAAGAAAGAAAAGAAAAATAAATGCGGCTGAAAATGCACCGTGAACGTTGAACTTGGTGAAGAAAAGTGTCCAGAATATGTTCAGACTGTCATAGATCGCGAACCATCTGAAATCAACGTAAAATTTTGATATGAGCTGTATGATAATATACAATATGATTACCAGCGCTATTCCCCATCCAAAACGTTTGTTCATTGTCAGTACCTCTTTATATTTATGAATATTATGTTATTTCTCTGACATCATGGTTAAGCTCACGGCTTTCATGCGGGACAGGCATTTGAAATTTTACAAACCAGCACTATCCCGTATTTTTCTGCAACCATGGTATACGCTTTTTCCAGCACCGTAAACAACTTTGAACTGTCACCGGTAACAATAGTGCTCATCTGCCCCATGGTGACAGTGAGATCGGATTCTTTCAGCACACCGATAAATTCGTCTATTATGGGGCCGATGCTGGCCTCTCCAAGAGGGTACAGGCTTAATTCTATACTGGTAATCATAACTGGCATCTCCCCGCAATAAAATTGCCGAAAACAGGAAACAGGTTTTTCCCGATTGCTTCACAACATGATGAAAATGGAATTGCCCACCTGTATGGCAGCATAAAGGTAGAACCTTTGAGGGTTACATTCCCTTCAGTAGAAAGAATCTTTTTTAGTTCAAACCAGTTGAAAAAGTGCGCATTGCCGAATACCTGGTCTTTATCACCTTTGATTTTGCGTAAAATACCCATGTAAGAGAAAGAGTTCAGCACCCCGATGACAATAACTCCACCGGGACGCGTGAGCGATGCCATTTTGTGTATTGCTTTCCTGTAATCAGGAATAAACTCAAGTGAAGTTATGGCAATAGTCATATCGAACTGCTCATTGAAATCAGTTTCCATGAAATCACCCAGAATAAACATGGCATTATCAAGGTTCTTTTCACTTGCTGATTGTACCATTGATTTGGAAATATCAATACCGGTAACGGAATATCCGCTATGTACCAGCCATTCTGTCCAGTGGCCGGTGCCCGATCCTACTTCAAGTACCCCGGGATGCGACGCGGGTGAAGGTAAAAGTGGAGAAATGGCTTTTTTTTCCAACTCGTCGATTTTCATCGTGACAGGATGTCTATACCACAGGTCATATGATTCTGCTATATTGTTGAAGTCAAACAATGAACCCTTCATCACGTGTACTTCTCCTGTAGTAATGTGAAAATCATGTTATTATAATGGGTATTTTCATTTTCGTCAATACCATAATATTGCCAAAATGACCCTTGTTGTTACAATATATTCAATTGTGTGAGTCAGATGCTGAAAAGAGGCAACCATAATTTTTTGATATAAAAAAAAGAGACGCACTTGTATGCGTCTCTTTTTTACCAGTATTATTTCACCGTTCCGTGATTGGGATGCGGATGGTAATACGCGTCAATACTTCTTTGTTCGATCTCGCTTTTTTCAGTAAACTTAATAAAACCGCTGAAGATAAGTGAAATCGGACCTCTTGCGGGTGTGAACCCCAGTTTTCGCAATTTCTCTTCAATTGACTTGTAGTTAATCAGTTGAAGATCATATGAAACCTTGATTCGTCTCTTCTCTGGCCGCATATTAATGCTATATATGCCCAGCAGGCTGGAAAGTACATCACGAAGCCTGTTACGCTGCTTCTCGTTAATTCTTCCTCTGAGAAAAAAGGTATGTGATCGTTTTATATCTCTCATGTGGATACCTCTTGTATTCGTTTTTTCAGATTTCAATGAACCTTGTTTTAAATTAAATAACTTCAAGTAATATACTTCAATTCTGCATGTAAATCAATAAATTTAGTAAATAATAATATACTTGATAATTATTCGTCAAAAAAATATTCACAAATTGCAACTACTCAGCTATTACTAAAATATTGATCATTTGCTTCATAATGGAAAGGAATT
>CAZAOK010000011.1:0-57464 GCA_964486725.1 uncultured Leptospiraceae bacterium | reverse complement strand
TTATTACCCGAAATTTAATTCACTCCCTGAGTAATTACCATTAAACATTACTTTTTTTGTTGCATTATATCATCAATTAAAGGTATAAGAGTACATGACAAATCACGGCATATTCATGCTGTTTATACTTGTCCTGTAATAATTAAACGGAGGTTTGAAAATTCAATGAAAAAATTAATAGTAATTCTCGCGGCATTTACGGTTCTTGTCTTCGCCCCATCAGCCAGCTTCGCCATTGTGGATATGGGTGTATACGGCGGCTATTCATTTGGAGGCGAAATAGAAGTTGAGAATGAAACATATGATGTAATAGGACCCGAATACGGCTTCATCGGACACGTCAATGGTACTGTAATACCCATGGTCTTGAGCCTGGGAATCGGTGGTTTTTACCAGAAATCCACACTGCAGTACGAAGTTGATAAGAAGGACTTCGACCTGGACAAAACCATTTACGGTCTTGATGCCATTGCCATGCTTGAGCTTCCTATTATCATCCATCCGTATCTTCGGGGCGGAATCGCCATAAATGAAAAGCTTGATCTCAAGGTAAATGATTCATCAGTTTCATATGAGAAAAAGTTCAACTCCTATTACTTCGGTATTGGTGCCGCTTTCACGGTATTCCCCATGGTACAGGTTTTCGGTGAATATCTCTATAACTACTCGAAACAGGAAGAAGACGCCGTCTTGAAGACCAACTCTGTTCACATTGGCGCAAGGGTTAATATTTAAACCTTACTTTACAGTCTTGTTGTAATTACCCCAAAAACCCCGCGGATTTAAGCGGGGTTTTTGGGGTAATTACTGCTTATGGATAAGAATCCTGAGATACCTGCCAACCTCTTCAAGAAAGGGGTCAACCCCAACGGGATCATGTATGGTCAGCACAACGTTACGTTTATTCACATATTCTTCTTCTATTATCTTTCTTGATTTCAGCAGTTTCAATGCGTTTTCATAACTGGGCATGGATAATGATTCAGCAAGACGAATCTCACCTGTATGATACATGCGTATACCGTTTTTTCTCAATTCGATAATAAAATCCTTTTTCTGCTGTTTTCCAGGTTTTGCCTTGCGTATTGAATCGAACACCACGAGGTATGATTCAAAAAACTCCTGTATAAGCCTCGAATAAAGCTTACACACATCCATGCAATTAGCATGTACCAGGATGTCGTCTTCCTCAATTGTTACTGCCTTTTCAAGTGAAAGGTATTCCAGGGATTTATCTGACACGCCTTCAACATCGAACATCATACTGTCAGAATAAATGAATTCTTTTGTGAAAAGGTTTCGAAGGGAAACAAAAGTATCTCTGAAAGACTGTAGGGAAATCCTGGATCCCTGTTGCGAAAGGCTGGCAAGTGCAAGTGAAGTAAAAGACATCGGCAGAAAATAATGGATAATGGAATTTTTATAAAACACGATGCGGGGACGCTCATCTTCTGGCAGTAAAAATAGATCATCAACAGATTCGTCTTCATTTTCTTCTTCTGAAAGATTACTGATAATATGATCTTCTCTGAATGAATCCACAACATATTCAATGATTTCATTCATATTAGCCTTTTCTTTCAGGGCATCAGACGTGGGAACCCCGGCGAACGTACAATAATCATACAGCAATTCCATGTTATGCTGCACAGTCCCCCTGGTAAAACCTTTAACCGATGATAGTAATATTACAGTTGACGCGAGGGAAAAGGGTGTTATTACCACAACATCATTTATCTTACGTATAATATTAATTGCCACGGCCTCAGTAAGACTCTCCTGGTTCTCTTCGATAGTTACTTCTTTAAGGGTAAAGGGTTTGTTAAAATTAACATAGACCCTTCCGTATTTGCGCTTTAAAAGTTTTCGGCTCTGCATCATTCCTGAAACGGATTCTTTCTTCTTTTTCTTTCCCCCCGTTTCTTTGGCATATGAAGATTCTTCAAGTATACGGTCATAATTGATTGAAATTGGAACAAAAACAAGGTCTTTGTTATACCCTTCTTCAACCGCATCCGTAAGGTATTTCAGAAACCCCAGTTTCGGGAAGGCAAGCTTTCCGGTTCTGGTTCTGCCCCCTTCAATGAAAAATTCTATGGTATAACCTTCAGATACAAGAGTTTTCATGTACTGCTTGAAGACAGCCGGATAAAGCTTCAGGCCCCTGAATGATCTACGCATAAAGAAGGCGCCGGATCGTCGGAATATGGTGCCCATTGGAAAAAACGAAAGGTTTACACCGGCCGCGATATGAGGTGGTGCCATCTTATTTTTAAAGAACATGTAAGAGAGTATAAGGTAATCCAGGTGACTTTTATGACATGGAGTAAGCACAAGTGGACCTCTCTGCGCAGCTTCGCGAATCTCTTCGATGGCCCTGGGGTCGTAATTAATGCCGTCAAATATTTTTCTGAACATCCAGTCTAATACTATTTCAAACAAGCGAATATATAATATTGAAAAATTAGCGGCGATCTCTTTATAATACCTGAATGCCTTTTTTCTAAGTTTCAGCTCAGATTCATTTTCCTCCAGGGCTATTTCCTTTATCTCCTGTAAAATATTTGGATTATACAACACCCGTTCCATCATCTCCTGGCGGGACTTCAATATGGGACCAAGTACTGTTCTTTTTTCGTGATAATAAATTTCAAGCAGCCTGTTTCTCAATTGTACTGCTATCTGTCTTGAATCATCAGTTTTTGATTCCGCGATCACGTCCTTAAGATTTACCGGTGTTGAAATACGTATAAACGGTGAAGTGGCGCTTCGCAGGTTTGACAACCAACCCCAGAAAATACCCTTATCCCCCGTCGCCTTTGACGATATTACTGAAGAAACCGTGCCCCCTGTCCGTTCAGGATTTCTGTTCCAGAATATCATTTCCGGCATAAGGAATATGGGGACATCTGTTTTTTTCTGCACCTCAATAAGATACCGCAGGGAATCATATTTAACCTCAAGGTACCTTTTCAGAAAGAACTTCTTCGATAGTAATGAAAGCATGATGCTGTTATCATCCCGTAATAATTCTTCCACGTAATCGGTGTCCAGCACGTAGTCATATTTTCTGCGCAAAAAGAACCGCGCGAAGAATTTCTTTATCCGCCTGGCGATATACTTGAAATTCTGAAACAGAAAAGGATTGTACTCCAGCGCGAACACGGGTGGCTGAAAACCATGTTTTTTCAGCTTATTATATAATATCAATAATGATATATTTGAACTGTGAAAGGAGGCATATACAAATCTCCCCTTTTCACTTAACTCGTTAAGACGTGAGAGGCTTTCTTCGTCAAAATCAACATTTCCATACAATATACTTGCAAGTTTTTCTACCATGGGATTAAGACGGCTATAGATTTGTCCGTCATATACACTTGAAGTAATTATTCCTTTATCCTTATCAGTCATGTAATACCTGCCTTATTCTGAATAATTGCTAACCATATGAATACCTGGTTTTCTGATTTTACCCTTTTTATCAAGAAAAATAACGATAAATCCATATATTACATGTATTGTATATAAATATTTAAATTATATCTCGATTTCCCGGGCATTTTCACTACATTACATATTCCATAAAACTGCAATATAAAAAATAGGGGATACATAGTCAATTTACAAGCAATTTTTTACCCTGCTAAAGGGAGTGATTTAAATTCCGGGTTACATTCATGTGACCCATTTATATGTATTTTTTTGTCCCCCGCCGGGGGATACAGAGGGCCTCGCAGTGTACGGTCACATGATAAAGAGGAATGTGCCCTTCTTTATTCAAAATTGACATTGAAATTTGTTTTATTACCCGAAATTTAATTCACTCCCCTGCTAAATACCTGTAATTATAATTTTTTAACCGCAGAGAATGGATATGAAGTTTTTATATCCATATGGAAAAAAAAGATTGCAATATATTTATCAAGTTTGATACATAATATGCAGCATTCAGGTAATTTATACTCATGTAATGAGAAAACAGCTGTTATAAATGGTCTGTGTTTATTATCAAAAGTATTGCATAGCTTAGAAAAAAGACCTCACAACTAAGAAAAATAATATTTCGGGATGTAGCGCAGTCAGGTCAGCGCGCTGCGTTCGGGACGCAGAGGCCGGGAGTTCGAATCTCCCCATCCCGATTTTTCGAGAAAATATTAATACTTGTAATCAAAACAAATCAAAGATAAAAAGTCTTTTTCAGGTTAATAATTATGATACTTACAGGTTTGTAAAAAACGATAATGCGAAACCCTACTACAATCCTTGATTCATCATATCCCACAATAAGAGAAGCCAGGAAAGATATTATTGACGATATTATCAATGTTATATCCAAACGCGATATTCATCTTAATATCGATAACATGGAACTTTACCTGATTATCGATGAAGCTCTTACCAATGCCATGGAACATGGCAATCTCTGGAAACCTGACAAAGATATTAAAATAACTGTAAGCATTAATTCAAAGTATCTCAAGGTGATGATACAGGATGAGGGAACCGGTTTTTTGCGTGGGAAAGCGAGAAATTTAGATTCACCCCACTTGCTTCCTCGTGGCAGGGGGATTTACATCATTAAGCAATTTTGCAAACCCGAATGGAACAAGAAGGGCAACCAGATCATCTTAAACATTGAACTTGATAAATCAAACTAACCCGCGTACCCTGGCAGTTATATCTTCACCCAAATTATATTTGACTTTCCAGACAGTAACCTGTACATATTGATGAATCAGGAAACACGAGACAAAAAAAATAGATGAAAACCAAGTATATCTCAGCATTTCATAGTGCTGTTCTCAGCCTGTTTTTTACAGGATATTATCATTACACCGGTAATATGAACATGGGGATATCCCTGTGCGGCTTCACCGATACATTACGTGATATTAAAGATGCCATTTCAGGTTTTTCTCATTTTATACAGCAAATTACCCGCATAGTTGAGACAATTTCTGATATTGTAGGAATCCAGGTACTGCTATTACTGTTTTTTGTATCAATAATTGCCTCGGGCCTGGCTGCCATCGGAGTTCCCAGGGGAAAAATGTCATTTTTTCTGTCACTCATATTAAATGACTGCCTGTGGGTATTATGGAATACCAGTTTTCATCCCCATTCGTATGCTTTCATATATGACATTGCCAGGACAAACCTGATTCTTTTAAGCCCATATTTACTGCTCCTCCTGGTAAGGAGATACTGGCCGGATATCAAACGTTTTTGCGGAAAACTTCGTGACAAAATATTATCACGCCCCCCTGACATAGTTACCTTAAATGAATTTTTCCAATGGAAAAAGCAATACCAATCTCTTCACGTATCACTGCTTGAATCTCTTGATAACGACCTGGCAAGAAAAGAAAATGATTTTGTTACAATATCAAAGGAGACCATACGTTCTCTTGATTCACTTGATGCCAGCATACAGCATTTTACCAAA
This sequence comes from uncultured Leptospiraceae bacterium, assembly GCA_964486725.1. GTDB lineage: Bacteria > Spirochaetota > UBA4802 > UBA4802 > UB4802 > M55B154. The sequence continues at coordinate 52,015 of CAZAOK010000011.1, read as the reverse complement.
AAGTCCTGAAGGGATATACCATGCACCTGACCCTTGAAAAAAAAGGAACACTATATATTATCCTGTTAAGTGGGACAGGAGAATACGGGGATGAGGTAAGACTTCCGGACTTGATCAAGAAAGTATTGAATGGAAATCCAACCGCCATTGCCCTGAGCCTTACAGGTATGGATACACTAAACTCAGCTGCAATGGCAGCAGTACTGAACGCGCTAAAAGTTACAGACAGTACAACCATACAACTGCTGTTATATGGCGCTAACCAGAATGTCTCCATGCTCCTGGAAAAGGTATTTCTAAACGAATATGTACCAATATTATCCGAAGATGAATTCAACGAAAGATACCTGTAAAATGAAATGGAGGACACAATGGACTATACAGTAAAAGAAAATGAAACATCGTGTATATATATACTCAATAAACAGTTAAACCCGAGAAAGCTGAAAGAATTCATCGAAGTATTAAATAATTTCTTACAGAACGACACAAGAGATGCTATACTGGATTTATCCAGTATTGAGATTGTTGATTCTACAATTCTCGCGGGATTCATGTCCCTGTATAATAACTTCAATGAGCAGAATCGAAGTTTCAAGATTATAAATCCGAATCCCGCCATTCGAAGAATTATTGAGATCGCGTCACTGGAAGTTTTCTTACTTGAGGAGTAATGTATATGATGGAGCTGCAGAAAAGTTCACGTTTCAAAGGCCGAAAAGGACCTGTTGTACTGATTATTATGGACGGTTTTGGAATAGGTGAAGAAAACGAGGGAAACGCGCTGTACCTGTCGCGAACACCAAACATCGACTACCTGACATCAAATTACATGAACACCAGCCTGCAAGCCCATGGAACCGCTGTTGGCTTACCAAGCGATGAAGACATGGGTAATTCTGAAGTGGGTCACAATGCCCTTGGCGCGGGAAGAATCTTTGACCAGGGTGCCAAACGTGTTTCAAAGGCAATAGACAATGGGGAAATTTTCACCACAGACATATGGAAAAAGATAATTGACGCACCGGCAGGCTCGGGAACAGCACTCCATTTCATAGGCCTGCTTTCTGATGGTAATGTTCATTCAAATACAGCACATCTTTTCAAGATGCTTGGCCAGGCGGCAAAAGACGGCATCAACAAGGCACGGGTACACATTCTTCTTGACGGCCGAGACGTTCCTGAAACATCGGCCCTTGAATATGTTGACCAGCTTGAGAACAATCTCTCCGAATACAGGGATAAGGGTTTGGACTACCAGGTAGCTTCGGGTGGGGGAAGAATGGTAACCACCATGGACAGGTACCAGGCAGACTGGGATATCGTTAAGCGGGGCTGGGAAGCCCATGTTCTCGGTGAAGGCAGGCCCTTTAAATCTGCACGTGAAGCTATTGAAACATTCAGAAAAGAAAAACCGGGGCTCACCGACCAGTACCTCCCCTCGTTTACCATTGTTGATGATAACGGCCCGGTGGGAACAGTGGAAGACGGCGACTCGGTAATATTCTTCAACTTTCGAGGCGACAGGGCAATAGAGATCTCACGGGCATTTGAAGAAGAAGATTTTGACATGTTTGACAGAAAAAGATTTCCGGATATTGTCTACGCTGGAATCATGCAATACGATGGAGACTTGGAGATCCCCAAAAATTACCTGGTGCAGCCCCCCGTAATAGATAAAACCATCAGTGAATACCTGGTGCATAACAGGTGCTGCCAGTATGCTGTTTCAGAAACACAGAAATTCGGTCACGTAACGTATTTCTGGAACGGGAACAGGAGCGGTATGTTCGACAATGAATGGGAAGTATACAAGGAGATACCATCAGACAAGGTTGAATTTGATCAACGCCCATGGATGAAAGCAGCTGATATCACCGACGATGTAATAGAGGCCATCCAGAGCAATACATATGACTTTATACGGCTGAATTATCCCAACGGCGACATGGTGGGACATACCGGGAAGATGGAAGCAGCCATTATCGCTGCTGAAACTGTTGACCTGTGCCTGGGAAGGCTGTTACCTGTTATTAAGGAAAATAATGGCATAGCCCTCATTACCGCCGATCACGGCAACCTGGACGAGATGTACGAAGTGGAAAAAAAATCAAGAAAGATTAAATATGACAGTAAAACCGGCAAACCGGCTCAGAAAACTTCCCACACCTTAAACCCGGTGCCCTTTATCATCTATGACCCGGAATACAACAACGAGTACAGGTTGCGCGAAACTTCTGATATGAAACCGGGCCTTGCCAACGTGGCAGCAACCATACTGGTTATGCTGGGATTTGAACCACCCGAAGAATACCTGGAACCAGTAATAGAACCGGCATGAACATAGCCTTTGTGACCAGTGAAGCGTACCCCTTTGCCAAGACTGGCGGCCTGGCAGATGTGTCTAACGCCCTGCCCCGCGCACTTGCCCGGCAGGGACATGATGTACGGATATTCATGCCCCGTTACTACATTGTTGACCGGGAGAAGTACTCCCTCAAGTTAACCGGTTCCCCACTTGGGGTACCCCTGGGGGCCGGCGAAAAATGGTGCGCGTTATACGAATCATCGTATATTTCGGGGGTCACCACCTGTTTCATTGAGCATGATCACTACTTCGGACGCGACGGTCTGTATGATGACGGACAGCATGCCTTTGATGACAATGCTGAAAGATTCATCTTTTTTTCCAGGGCCGTATTGCAGGCATTGAAATTACTGAAATTTAAACCAGATATCGTTCACTGCAATGACTGGCAGAGCAGCCTTGTCCCCCTTTTTCTGAAATCACATTATGCCACCGATCCATTTTACAGTAACACACGATCACTCTTGACTATTCACAATGTAGGCTACCAGGGAGTGTTTCCAAAAGAAGTGTTTCCTCTCACCCGGCTTGGCTGGGAACATTTTTCAAAGAATGGACACGAATTCTTTGGCCAGATCAACTTTTTAAAAGAAGGCATACTTCATGCTGATGCTGTTTCTACCGTAAGCAAACGATACGCCCTTGAGATCCAGTCACCAGAATTTGGGTATGATCTTGCCGATGAACTTAAAAAAGTCTCCCACCGGCTTTTCGGCATCATCAACGGTGTTGATTACACGAAATGGACACCTGCGTCTGATACCCTGCTGCCCGCAAATTATTCCGTTAATGACATGTCCGGGAAAAGAATCAACAAGACAAAACTGCAGGAACTCATGCACCTTCCTCCCGATGGTGATGTGCCGGTTATTGGGTGCATTTCCCGCCTCACCTATCAGAAAGGCATTGATCTCCTGGTACAGTCACTGGAATGGCTCTTGCAAAGTGAAAATTTTAATTTTGTAATACTCGGGTCAGGGGAACAATGGATTATTGACAGGTTTCAGTATTTACAATCCCTGTTTCCAGGCAGGCTGGGATTGTTCTGGGGATACAATGAAGAGTTGTCACACCTGGTTGAAGCCGGCTCTGATATTTTCGTTATGCCTTCACGTTATGAACCATGCGGCCTTAACCAGATGTACAGCATGGCATACGGAACAATCCCGGTGGTACATGCTACCGGGGGGCTTGATGATACCGTGGAAAACTGGGACGATGAGAAAGAAACCGGTAACGGGTTTAAATACCCGGAAAATACTGTTGACCAGTTGTACACAACGTTGAGAAAAGCATTGCGTGCCTACAGGCACTCCGACAAATGGAAGATATTGCAGAAAAACGCAATGAGCTTTCATAACAGCTGGGATGACGCGGTAAAAGAATACGAGAACCTGTATACCCTGTTACTTAACCCTTAAATTCCCTGCACAAGGCCGGTTTCTTTCATTATAAAGTCAGCCAGACCGGTGATGTCATCTCTTGAAAATACCTTAAACTCACCGGGTGGAATCCCGTCAGCTGCCAGGGCGATAATATTTTTCACACCACTCTTATAAAGGGGTGCTTCATCAAGTGACTCATCGATAACCTCTATCTTTTTTTGGGTTCCCTCCCTGTACCCTTCTATAATGACAAGGTCGACCAGGGGCGACATCATCATCACCAGGTTTTCGGGTGAAACATCCTCAGTAAAGGCAAGGTGGGCAACCGCTTGCCTGTCACTGGTAATCACCGATCCAAGCGCACCGGCCTGCCGGTACCTCCATGAATCCTTACCTTCATCCCCGTCATCTATGTGATGCCTGGTGTGCTTGATCACCCCGATTTTTACTCCTTCCACGCTTAGAGAAGATACCAGCTTCTCGATAAGGGTTGTCTTACCAGCGCCTGAACGACCTGTTATGGATATTACCGGAACCATGACCCATCCTGCCAGAAAATAAATTTCACTCTCACGCGGCCCTGTTTACTTTTCATTCTTCACTTCCCGATGTCAAGCAATTCAGCAGATAAGTAAATTTGTAATTACTCAGCTGTCATGCTGAATAATCAAAATTATTCTAAAATGAATAATAATCCAGCATCTCCCCCCGCCTTCGGCGGGGGGAGATGCTCCAATTCTTTTTCATTATAAAGTAAATGATCAATATTTTAGTCATAGCTGAGTAGTCACGTAAATTTTAAGAAACAGCATGTTTCTATAAATAGAAACTTTTTTATAGAAAAGCATGAAATCACTTGACAGGTTCGGGGGTATTGTTCTATATACAAATCATTGAACTAAAGGAATTATTAATATGATCAAGAGCACTTACATGCACGCACGCACAACCACATGGCACTGGTGGTGGCATTCAACAAAGATGTCTGCCTGACCGGCGTGTAATATATATAATCATCGGCCGTGGGTAGACATTACCACGGCTTTTTTCGTTATAGCTGTGGTATTTACAAAAACCACGGCTTTTTTTATTTTAGAAGAGGTGAAATCAAATGCTGTATCCATCATTAAAACGGGTAAAGATCCTGGCCAAAAAGTTCAACAGGATACCTGTATACAGGCAATTGAACATTGCGGAGCCGGGTCTTCTCATGGTTTTAAAAACCATGTCAACCCGCTCAGACGTTGTGTTCCTGGAAAGTGCTGACAACAGGAAAAAACAGGGAAGGTTTTCATACCTGGGTTTCAACCCCAGGCGAACTATCAAGTTCATGCCGCCTTCAGTCATTATCGAAGATGAAGAAGGCACCCGCACTGTAGAGGGAAATTATTTTGACCTGATAGAGGAGGCACTCAACGAATACAATTCACCAAATTTTCCCGGGTATGGAACATTCAACGGGGGATATGCCGGTTACCTGGGATTTGAAATGGTAAACTATACGGGCATTCTTCGAAAATTAAAATCAGAAGATACAACGCATCCAGCTGCCCTGCTATTTCTTATTGATGATTTCATCTGTTACGACAACAAGAAAAACACCTACAGCATTGCTACTGCCATATACCCGGAAAGTGTGGAAAAAATTGAAGACGAATACATCAGGGCAACTCGAAAACTTGAAGCTTTTGAAAACCAGATAATACGTGAAATCGAAAAAACCACTATACCCTATATTCCCGCTCAAAAAGAATCATTCGAGATTCAATACAGGGAGTCTTCATTTGAGTTTACTCAGAAAGTGGAAAAAACGAAAGAACTGATACGTAACGGAGAAGCGCTGCAGGTGGTATTAAGCATGAGGGCCGATATTATTGACAGCATTGATCCCTACAGGTTTTACCTGAAACTTCGCCAGGTAAACCCATCACCCTACATGTTTTATATACAGCATGAAGACCTGGTAATTACCGGAAGCTCTCCTGAAATTCACGTGAAGATATCAAAAGGCAGGGCCAGGCTCAGGCCCATTGCCGGAACCATCGCGCAGGGGACAAACCACCAGGAAAACATAAGAAACAAGGCGTCACTTCTCAATGACAAGAAGGAACGGGCAGAACACCTTATGCTGGTAGACCTGGCAAGAAACGATCTTTCCAGGGAAGCCCAGCCGGGCTCGGTACAGGTTACAAAATTCATGGAACCTGAAGACTACTCCCATGTTATTCACCTTGTATCACAGGTGCAGGCAACACTCAGGGAAGATGTTTCAACAATGGATGTCATTAAATCTACATTTCCAGCGGGAACGGTAAGCGGGGCTCCCAAGGTTCGGGCCATCGAGATAATTGATGAAATGGAATCCCATCCCCGCGGCATTTACGCCGGGGCGGTTGGGTACCTGGGATTTAACGGTGAAACAGACACCTGCATCACCATACGTACCGGTGTTTTTTCAAAGAAAGAAAGCTATATACAGGCAGGTGCCGGCATTGTGTATGACAGCCAGCCCATAAGCGAATACCATGAAATACGCAACAAGCTTCGTGCCCTTTCAGAAAGCCTGCCATACGCGAAAAACTCCACAAAAAAAGAGGAAAACAGTAATGTTTTGTGTAATAGATAATTATGATTCATTTACCTACAACCTGGTTGATTATGTTTCACGCCTGGGTGAAAAAGTAGAAGTATTTAAAAACGATCACGACCCGAAGGATATTCCCCTGGAAAAATACACCGGGGTAATAATATCTCCCGGGCCATCCACCCCTGAGAACTCGGGCATAACCCCCGAGATAATCCGTATGACAGAGAATATACCTGTTTTCGGGGTCTGCCTGGGCATGCAGGCAATAGCCTCTGTCTTCGGCGGCTCTGTTGTTCACGCGTCACAGGTTATGCATGGGAAACTGGATGAGATCGAGCACTACGGCGGATCGATGTTTCGCACCATTCCCCCGAGATTCAATGTTGTCAGGTATCATTCCCTTGCTGTTTCACGGGCAAACCTTCCAGGTTATCTGAACGTACGTGCCGTAGCCTCTGACGGTGAGATAATGGCATTGTCACACACAAACCGGTTTTTATGGGGGGTGCAGTTTCACCCCGAATCCTACCTTACAGATTATGGCCTGAAGATAATCGAAAATTTCATTGGAGGATCTTATGAATATAAAAAACTCAATTAAACAGGTTCACGAGGGACAATACCTTGACGCGTTTAACACAGAAGCATTATTTGACAGTATCTTCGAAGGAAGCGTTTCTGACGTCACCCTTGCCGCAATCCTTGTGGCAATGAAAATACGGAAGGAACAACCCGAAGAGATCATCGGCGCGGTACGGTCGATGCGGAAATACGCGGTAAACCCCGGACTTGACGATCACACCGTTTTTGACACCTGTGGTACCGGTGGTGATAACTCATTTTCTTTCAACATATCAACATCGGTGGCCATCATTCTCAACGCCATGGGCTATTCAATCGCCAAGCATGGAAACAGGTCGGTCAGCAGTAAAAGCGGATCCGCAGATTTTCTGGAAGCGTTGAACATCCCCATCAATCTCAGCGGCGATAAATCCAAAAAATATTTTGACAAGAACCGTTTCCTTTTCATGTTCGCCCCCGAGTATCACCCGGCCATGAAAAACGCCGTACCCGTACGTAAAGAGCTGGGAGTGCGGACTATCTTTAATTTTCTCGGCCCCCTTACCAATCCTTCTTCACCTGCCAGGCAGATGACCGGTGTATTTCACCCGGACATTCTTCCGTTGTATGCACGCGCGGCAGCTGAATTATCTTTTGAAAAGATTGTATTGTATTCATCCTCCAACGGCATGGACGAGGTTTCACCCCTGTATCCCACCCATGTGTACGAGGTACACGGCACCAGTATCAGCACCTTTTCCATTGATCCCTCCGGCTACATCAACCAGCAGGAGGCCAATTCCATTCCGGTAAACTGCAGTGCCATGGAAAATGCCGAGCTGTTCATGGAAACCATATCGTCCCCCGGCCATACTCCCCTTGGTAAGGTTCTTGCACTCAATACCGCCCTCGCACTGTACACCCTGGGACTTAATGACTCCATTAAATCAAATTTTAATGATGCCCTTGACGCCATCCACGGGGGAACGGTTAACAGCCGGCTTGAAATGCTGAGGCAGGAGATATAGAAGATGGAAAAGTTCTCACTTGCGCATCTTAAGCAGCTGAAGCAAAAAAACAGGAAAAGCATTGCCCGCCTGGCACATACCCTGCCACATCGTAAAAGGGAAGTCTACAGTCTTCCCCGGTATGACGGGACACGGCCGGTATGTATAGCCGAGGTAAAGAAAGCGTCACCCTCCGAGGGGCACATCCGCCACGTTTCACCTGCCGGCCAGGCAGAGGTGTACATGTCGGGGGGCGCATCCGCGGTAAGTGTTCTCGTTGATGATATATATTTTTCCGGAAGTTTTGATGACCTTGATGCCGTATCCACCAGGGTGCAGGCACCGGTTTTGTGCAAGGAATTCGTATGTACACCAGAGCAGGTTAAGGCGGCCTGGCTGGCGGGTGCAGACCTGGTGCTCCTGATCGTAAAAATGCTTGAGGATGATGAACTGGCAGAATTATATTCACAGGTTGCGTCACTGGGTATGACCCCCCTGGTTGAGATTCACCATGAGAGCGAGCTTGAACGGGTGCAGCCACTTTCTCCCTCTACCATTATGGTAAACATGAGAAACCTTGACACACTGAATATTGACATGGACACGGGCATGCAGGCGCTGCGGGCAATACCCTCATCCATACAAAAAATCAGCGCGAGCGGTATACAGGGTAGAGAGGATATTCAACGGGTAATCGAACACACAGGGACAGGAACATTCCTGGTAGGTACAGCACTGATGAAATCTGAAAATCCACGACAATTATTAGAGGAGCTTACCAGTGTTCGTTAAATTCTGCGGATTTACAAGACAGCACGACCTTGAATATGCCGCAAGTCTTGGCATACAGGCGGCAGGCTTTATATTTTACCCGAAATCTAAACGTTACATTACCCCCGCGAAAGCGGCAGAACTTTCCCGGTTGATACAGGGTACAGGCATAATAAAAACAGGAGTTTTCGTGGATACTACACCCGATGACATATTACATGTAATGGAAAAAGCCCGACTTGATTGTGCCCAGGTGTACAGCGAAGAGGCGGCATCACGGCTTTCTCCACAGTGCACCGTGATACTGGCACACAGGATAAGGCTGGAATCTGACATTCCCCGCCATATACCCGAAGGCATACCCTACCTCCTGCTTGACACCTGGAGCAGCAGCAGCATGGGAGGTACCGGCACCGCCTTTGACTGGACCATGCTGAAAAGGCACACCATTCCCTCCCGCACCATTATGGCCGGGGGAATCAACGCGGAATCGATCGGCCCCTTGCTGGAAAAATATATACCATATGGGATTGACGTGTCATCCGGAATTGAAGAACGACCGGGCATAAAAAGCAAAGAGAAAATGAAACGACTCATGACCATCGCGAAGGAGGCAAAGAATGTATACCATGCCGGATAAAGCGGGATATTTTGGTGAATACGGGGGTGTATTTATTCCCGAGACACTGGTGAACACGCTGGACGAACTTGAATCAGCCTACAACTTTTTCCGCCAGGACGTCAACATGCAGGAACAGCTGCGTCAACTGCTGCGGCACTACGCGGGACGTCCCACCCCGTTGTACCTGGCCAGCAGGCTTTCAGAAAAATACGGGGCCACCATTTATCTCAAGCGTGAAGACCTGCTGCACACCGGCGCCCACAAGCTCAACAACACCCTTGGACAGGTACTTTTGGCCCGGTACATGGGCAAGAAACGGATCATCGCTGAAACCGGTGCGGGGCAGCACGGGGTTGCAACCGCCACGGTGGCAGCCCTCATGGGAATGGAGTGCACCGTCTACATGGGAAGCGTTGACATGGAGCGGCAGCACCCCAATGTCTCCCGCATGAAACTTCTTGGCGCCAAAGTGGTACCCGTCAATCACGGCTCCCGCACATTGAAGGATGCCATCAACCAGGCATTGCGGGACTGGGTAACCAACTGCAACACAACCCATTACATACTGGGGTCGGTGGTGGGTCCTCATCCATTCCCGCGAATCGTTCGTGATTTTCAGTCTGTAATCGGCGAAGAATCAATCTCCCAGGTAATTGAACAGGCAGGCGGCATGCCTGATGACGCTATTGCCTGCGTGGGCGGCGGCAGCAATGCCGCTGGTTTTTTCCATCCGTTCATACACAGCGAAGTAAAGCTTACAGGAGTAGAAGCCGGGGGACGTGGAATGCGTGACGGAGATCACTGTGCCACATTAACCACCGGAAAACCCGGCATTCTTCACGGCTGCATCACCTATGTCATACAGGACAACAACGGCCAGGTGCTCCCGGTCCACTCCGTATCGGCAGGACTTGACTACCCGGCGGTTGGCCCTGAACACAGCTTCTGGAAGGACAGCGGCAATGTGGCCTACACCCATTGCAGTGACGCCCAGGCTATGCGGGCATGCGTGGAACTGTCAAGACTTGAAGGGATCATACCGGCCCTGGAAAGCAGTCACGCCCTGGGGTACCTGATGGAACATAGTGAAAAATTCAAAAACAGGACAGTACTGGTAAACCTTTCGGGCAGGGGGGACAAGGACATGGATACCATTATAAAGGAAACCGGCTTATGAAAACATACAACGGCATATACCTTATGGGGAATTATCCCGATGAAGATACTTTTGTGCAGGCGGCTGTCAGGGGTCTTGAATTCTTTGATTTTTTAGAGATTGGACTCCCCTTCTCAGATCCTGTAGCTGACGGAGACGTGATAAGCGACGCCGCTAACATGGCACTTGAAAAAGGTGTGACACCTGACCGGGTATTTCGCAATATTGAAAAAATACGGGCACTTGTTCCCGGCCATAAACACCTTTATGTTATGACATACGCCAACCATGTCTACTTCAGGGGTATTGACACGTTTATGAAAACGTGCGCCTCTTCAGGTGTAAACGGTATCATCATACCTGATATTCCACGCAGGGAATCAGCCCGCTTCAGCAGCGTGGCAGACGCGCATGGAATATGGTATGTACAGTTTATAACCCCTGAAAGTTCCAGGGAACAGGTGATTGAATCATCAAAAACAGCAACAGGTTTTCTCTACAGCATATCCGTTCGTGGTATTACCGGCGGGGAAGCGGGCTTTTCTGATGAGATCCTTGATAATATCCGAACTGCCAGGGAGTTTTCAAAGGTTCCCGTTGTGCTGGGCTTTGGTATAAAAACTGTAGACGATGCGATGAAATCATTACATTCAGCTGATGGGTTCATCATGGGCACAAAGCTGGTTGACCTGCTGCACAAGGAGGGACTTGATTCATTTTCAACGTTTATCAGTGAACTTTCAAAGTAACGACTCAGCTGTCATGATTAAAAGATTCAATTACCGTGAAATGAATAAAAATACGCGACCCATCAAATAATTATTCTGTTTGACTTTTTACCGGCGATCAGTAGACTTTTTCAAAACTTGGCACGGCAGGATAATATGAACAGTGATGATATTAAGGTTGGCGAGCGCATTAAAGAACTGAGGGAGAGCTCGGGCCTTTCGCTCAATGACGTTTCACAGAAAACCGGTTTTTCACCAGCCTTTCTTTCGCAGATGGAAAACCATCTTGTTTCACCACCACTTGGAGCGATTATCAAGATTGCCCGGGCACTTGATGTTGAGATTGGAAAATTATTTAACCAGGAAGGCAAAGCCCCTTTTACCATCGTTCGAAGCGATGAGAGAACCGCCACATCCAGGGTTGCCTCAAAAGAAGGGGTACGGTATGGATATGAATACGAGTCACTGGCACCTGAGAAAATAAATCGTCATATGGAACCCTTCCTTGTCACCCTTGAACCGGTATCACGCAAAAGCGTACCATACAGCCACGATGGTGAGGAATTTCTTTTTGTTATGGAAGGCAGGGTTGAGGTGCAACTTGGTGATTATACAGATACACTTGAAAAAGGGGACTGTATTTATTACGACTCAAAAGTCCCCCACCGTGTAGCATCGGCAGATGAAAAACCCGCAAAGATAATAGCGGTGATTTACGCGTCTTAAATAATTCTTCCTGAAGTGCCCAGCATGGTATAGATATTATCTTATACTTCCTTATTGCAATTATGAAAGTCACGGGTTATACTTTCCCGTAAACATATAAAATTCTACGGGGTTTCTTGATGGATATACACGATATAATTAAAACAGATAGTGACAGGATATTTGTCATCTCACCGGAATGCTATATCATCTTTACAGGTGACACGCTGGAAGATGTGCAGCCATTTATTCGCGTAGGTAATTCAAGAAGTCTTCCGGTAAGAATAGTCCCACTTGTGGAAAACATTATCATTACCGATGTCATGCTGGGCAATCCTGTTAACGAACAGTTCAACATCGATGTACAATACCTTCCCTCGAACAGGTATATCGGCAGCAGGCTGGTAGTAAAGAAATTTCTTGATTTTCAGAAGCTGTTCGACCTGAACCTTGAAAATATTTCAATTGTAGATGTTGAAAAGGACCTGCCGGAATACTCAAAGCAGAAAAACATTTCCGATAAAGACTCTTTTATCGGTGTATTTTACCGTGATGGAAATTTCCGTATTATGCACAGCGATGAGGTACTTTTCGACCTGAAAGATATGAACAACACCTATTTCTCTGATAACAGGATACACGAACTGCTTTCTGAAAATGCCATCAAACCGAAAGAATTCGATAACCCGGGATTTGTACCGATGAAGGGTTCTTTACTGCTATATCGTAACAGGCAGTTTTGCTGTATCGATTTTCCAGAAGAATATTACGGGTCACTGGCGAAGGCAGGAATTGATCCCGCCCGCATACGTGATATCTGTATACCCGGTACATCAATATTTAAAATGATGCGCCTCGCGAAATGGAAGAACTCCCTCAAGGGAAAGATACGATTATTCACCGATGAGAAGAATAACGCTGTCCAGATAGACAGGTTATTCAACCAGTGTACCATTAACCATTCACCCTTTTCAGGCATGAAATACGAAACCGGTGACGCGATAACCATATACAATGTACCCGGTTCTGCGAACATGATGATTACCTATAAAAATGTCCCCCCCGCGAGACAGCCTGTTACCATTGGCTATATCAATGACTATACAGGGGTGGAAGAAATTTTAAAATCAGATGCTGATGTGTTTATAGTAAAATACTCAGTGTTTGAATCTGCTACCCTGATGTTCAAGTCAATTGCGCAACCCCTGCTGATAATGGATGACGGGAATACTAACATCAGAAAACTTGATTTGTTAAAATATTCCAGGTTGAACCTCCAGGCACGTTTCGAATTATCCCGTTTCTCTACCAAGGTTGAGATTGAAAACTTCATTATAAATAACATTCGTAATACCGGGCTGAGAACACAGATCGGCAGCAGTGATTTCTCCGGCGCATCCAGCAGCTTCCAGGATATGGTCTCAGCGCGTGAAATCACGGATGAGACAATAATTGATGTACTAAACAGCCTTACCTTTCTACGATTACATATTTATACTACAACCGACCGAAAAGTGTCCAATGCTGCCAGCAGGCTTGCATACTCCATGATCAGCTGGTTGCAAAAAAATGAACCATTTTATAACCAGGACCGTAGCTGGCATAGTGTGGCGGCATACTTTGGCACAGGCATGTTCATGGTCACAATACACGCGAAAATAGCAGATCACGCGTTTCCCTTCGAATTATTTGAAACCATCGACTCTATTGACACCTCTAAGCTCAGTATACCTGATGAAAAATCTGCCGGTGAATGCGTTAACCGTATTGCTGAAGACAGAAAGAGGCTTGAACAGTTACTTGATCTTTACTATACCAGTGCACCACAAAGAAAAAAAGACATAAAAAAATTAAAATCATCCATCCAGGAACGTGAAAATGAAATTTCACGCATTTTACACAAGAAACCTGACAAAAAAATCCTGAGGGCGGCCATACGCAAAAAGCGTATTAAGGCAATCACGAAAAAAATGAGATTTCCCCTGCTACTGTTGATAACCACAGGCCTGGTATTTCTTTTGTATACCACCTACAACGAATACAAAAAAGAAATGCATCAGCAAAGAGAACAAAAGCGAGTCGAAAAGCTTATCAAGGAACACGATATCCGTGTATCCGATACCGAAATTTATCATTACGCCAACAAGGTAGCACTGAGAAATGGATATGCCCCGATGAACATGAGATCATTAAAGAATAAAAACCCCAACTGGATATTCCCTGGAAACGCATTTACCCTGCTTGACGGACAGGAAGTACATGTACAACCAGGTGATACCCTCTGGGGTATTGCTGAAGAAAAATTAATGGAAAAACATATCCAGTTTTACACCCTGATGGAAAAACTCAAAGACTCAATTGACCACAATGGTAATACTGAAGAATACCTGAGACAGGCAAAATCACTTGCATTTTCTGAAAAACACACTATCCTGATTAAGAAGTTGGAGGACGAACTGGATAAGAAAACACGGCATAATGATACACAAAAGCGATAATCAATGGCAGACGTGTAGTTAATGAATACACAATTTGATGTAGCAATAATTGGTTCCGGTCCGGCAGGGATATTCGCTGCCAGGGAACTGGAATCACGGTCAGAGGGGTCAATTGTAATAATCGACCAGTACACGTATCCCAGCGGCGGCCTCTTGAACGATGGGAAGCTGAATTTTAACAGTAATATCGGCATCGAATTTGACCAGCTTGGTGAAAGTCAGCAGGTTATTGAATCATCAATACAGAGAGTTAAAGAAGTATTCACCTCTTTCCCTCAGTGTAAAATGGTAACAAATTTCAGCGATAAGGAGTTCCTTAACACCTTCGTTGAAAGTTGCCATAATCACGATGTAGAAGTGATACTGGCAGAACAATGGCATTATGGCACCGACAACAGTAAAAAAGTTGTTCAGGGTTTGCGATCTGCCCTCAAAAGAACAAGTTTCAAGCTGGGGCAGAGGGTAGACCACGTTGAAGTTCAACGGGATGGCTTTGTGCTTCATTGTGTAGAGGGTAAATCAACTACTACTGTATCATCACGAATACTATTAATCGCCCCGGGAAGGGCCGGCTCCATGTGGCTGAGAAACACCGCGGCTGACATGGGCATCGAACATCATTTCGGTCCTATCGACATTGGGATCCGGGTTGAGCTCAGTAAAGATATACTGGAGCCGGTAACCCGCTATATTTACGACCCAAAGCTTCGATTTATTACATCACGGCACGGTGATCGCGTACGAACATTCTGCACAAATCCGGGTGGAAGGGTGCGCAGCGAAAAATATGAAAACTTTTACCTTGTTAATGGCGACTCTCTTAACAGGCACAAGACCAGTAATACTAATTTCGCACTATTGAACACTCTTGAACTGACCGAGCCCCTTTCGGATACCACACTTTTCGGTACAAAACTCGCAGAACAGTTTAACCTGCTTGGGGGTGGGCATCCAACAATGCAGCGAGTTGGGGATTTTCGTGAAGGCAGGCGTTCAAGGCATGAAACATTTTTCAGTTCATCACTCCATTACTCCAGGTGCTCGCCCAGCTACAACGCTACCCCCGGAGACCTGGCGCTGGGATTTCCCGGGAGGATTATTGATAATTTATGGGAAACTTTGAAAACACTTGATAAGATCATACCGGGAATTCTGCATCCATCTACTATACTGTATTCACCCGAGATAAAGTTCTTTGACAACAGGTATCCAACAAGAAGATACCTCGAAACAGGTATTGACAGGTGCTTTTTAGCTGGAGATGGAGCGGGAAAAAGCAGGGGAATTGTAGGCGCGGCAATTTCAGGAATTATCGCAGCACGGGGAATTGTAAAAAAATATATTTAAGTGAGTATTCACAGATATACCATGGATCAGCCAGAAAAGAAAACTAATTATTATGTCGAACCTGTTGAAATTGAAATTTACCTTAAGAAAGCCGGCAAGGTAAGGACAATTATAAAAGACCTGTATATTGAGTTGATTGATGTACAGCCAGCCGACAATGAAACCAGCAAAAAAGTATTCCAGTATTTTAATGATAATGATGAACCAATTGACCTGATGGAAGTCATGAATTTCTTTCCTGAACTTATGAACCCGATTTTTGAATCCTATTATCAGAATATTAACCTGTACGAGAAGCTTAGCATGCATTTCAAGCAAGGCCTCAGTGGAAGTGCAAATTCATGGAGAATGGCATTATATTTTACAGAACTTCTGCTTAAATATGAACCCACAGTAGCCTCGGCACAATACATTGGTGACTTTCAGACCAGGAATCTAAACTACCTTATAAGGAAATTAAATGAATTTGGCCAGTTATTTTTACTGGAAGATGCCACTGTGGCGTATCTAATTAAGCGCCGAAACAAGGCATACCAGGGTAAAAAGCAGGACAGGGAATTTGAAAAACTGGTGGAATTATGGAGATATAACGTTAAGGAAAGACCCGTTTAGTCTCACCATCAAAATCCCTGTCCGCAACAATTATTATTAGTGCTCATTGTACAACATCCTGGATACTTGCGCGCAATGATATCAATTCACCATTTTCGCATCCAACAAAAACATCATTCCCGGATACGGTTGGTATTGTTTTTATATCACTGGGCAGCACATGTGACCACTGCAAAGAACCAGAAACAGCATTTACAGCTGAAACCTTGTTTCCGCTTGCCATGTATACCAGGTTGTTCGCCACAACAGTCGAGAAAGATATTGACTTGCCCGAATTATATTTCCATTTAACTTCACCGTTATTTTCATCAAGCGCGAATAAAACACCGGCCATACTGGTAACGTATACCTTTTCGTTATAGATAACAGGTGAAGCCATTATCGATGTATCTGCTTTGAAAATCCATTTTTGCTCACCCCTGTCAGCATCTATCGCGTACAAAGAACCACTGTATGCACCAACATACACGGTACCCTTTTTTACTTCAGGTGAAGATGTAACGATTCTACTGTCCGTGCTGAATTTCCATTGAATTTTACCATTGCTTACATCCAGGCAGTATACAGAATGATCGTCTGTACCTATATATAATTTTTCCCCGGAAACAGTGGGAGAACTATACACACCGGCATCAAGATCATTTTGCCATAATTCTTCACCTTTTTTACTGAAGGCATATACCCTCCCGTAAGCGGTAACCAGGAGTATTGTATTTTCAACAACAACCGGCTTTGCGCCAAAAAGCAGGGAGCCGAATACGGGCTTTTGCCATTGAATGGTTCCATTCCTGGTATCTATTGAATAAAGTTTTTCATCATGCGCAACGATATAAAGTGAATTTCCCGAAAATGCGGGGGTTGATTCAATTTTTCGATGAAGGCTTCGCTTCCACAACATTTTTCCGTCCCTGCTAAAGGCGTATAAAATACCTTTCTCGGTTCCGGTAAAAACCATGTTCTGGTAGTAGCCTATGTGGCCACTCACCATTGACCCAACATTTTGCTTCCAGCGTTCCCTGCGTAATAGTTTTTTCCTTGTCATGGGAATGGTAATTTCTTTTTTTTCTCCATCGTCAAGAGTTATTTCCGTAGTATAGTCATCAAATCCCCTGGCCACAACTTTTATTGTTAGCGGAACATCTGGTCGTGGATTGATCTTAACACTACCGTAACCGAGCAGTTTTGAATTAAGAATTATCGCGCTGCGTTTTACCGGCGTAAGAATGGTAAGGCTGGTGGCATTGTCCTGTTTCTCCTCAATAATCGCATCGCCTTTTTCAATCACCTGTTCAAAGTCATTAACTTCAGCTTTCTCTGTATCTTTTACTTCATTGATGTCAATCTTAACCCCTTCTGACTTCCTGACAAGCTTCTGCATGGATACACGGGTATTTACCTTCTTAATATCCGCGGTAATTTTATCTTTGGCAGTTTCTGATTCTGTTTTCTCCATTTCACTGGAAACTTTCTCTTCTTCAATCGACAGCTTCTTGAATTCTTCAAGGGCGGCTGCAACCGCTTCGTTCACCTCGGCAGCTTTCTTATTATCAATTTCAGCTGACTCATTTGCCGTGAGTATTACTTTCTCAGATTCTACCTGTTTCTTAAAACTTGAAAGTTCCTCTGATTTCTCAAGGGTTTCATTATCAGCTTCTTCAAGGGCAGGAACCCTTTTCTGTAATTCAACTTTCCCATCAATTACCGCCACGCGCATCTTCTTGTCCGGGTGAGATTCTATAATGAACCTGGTTCCCCTTACAGCAGCAATTGCTGTTGGCGTTTTAACCCTGAATTCTTCCCCTTTGAGCAGTTTCTTCGGATGTATAATGGATTTGCCGATTTTCAATTCAACTGTACTCTGCTCTATACCTATTGCACTCTTAAAAAGAGAGTCGAGTAGAAGTCGGGAGTTTTCTTTTACCAGGATATAAGAACTATCCCCCACAAGAATATTGCACTGGGACATCTCACCGGTTTTCAGCTCCTGTCCCTGTTTCAGAACGGCATCCTGCTCCAATGGTTTCCATACATTATCATCTTTTAACTGTACATCACCAATTACCATTGTTACAGTGGCAGTATTTTCGGTTGTTATTTTACTGGTAGAACTGCATTGTATAAACAGACCTGCTGATAGCATGCTAATCATTACAAAACATACAAAGTATGTTCTCTTCATATATGCCTCCTGTTGGCATTAGCTGCGAAAACAAGTTCTTGATTTTCAGAACTGCATTCCACTGATGATATATATA
This sequence comes from uncultured Leptospiraceae bacterium, assembly GCA_964486725.1. Taxonomy (GTDB): domain Bacteria; phylum Spirochaetota; class UBA4802; order UBA4802; family UB4802; genus M55B154. The sequence goes on along the minus strand of CAZAOK010000011.1, from coordinate 33,413 downwards.
CCTCGTCGGTGAAACAAAGATGTAAAAAAAACACAATATATTACAATAATAACAGGTATTCCATAAATGCAAGATATTTTTAGTCTGGCTATCCTGATTAATTCTATAGATGTATATTCAATTTTTATGCTGTACGCTGAATATCTCACATTTTTATTCTATTATTGACATTTTCCCTGTATTTGATTATGCTTTATCTGTTTTTAATATAATACAATAATCAGGTATACAATGCCTTCTGAACTTTATTCTGACAAAATCAGGATAGTTTATCATCATGATTATCAAACTCATTACACCACGGCATCATGTGAAACCCCCGCGCGTGTAAAATCAATAATGGAATTTCTTGATGGGAGGTTTCCTGTCATTCAACCCGAAGAATGTACAGACGAGGACATACTGTTGTGCCACTCCGACGGTCTTCTGACAATTGAAAAACAGATGCCTGATCGTTATCACATTGCCCGCCTGGCAGCTGGAGGAGCTATAACCGCCGCACACCTGGCACTTGAAGGCTTTACATCATTCGCGGCAATACGCCCTCCCGGGCATCATGCCAATCCTGACCACAATTGGGGATTTTGTTTTTTCAACAATATGGCAATCGCAATAATGAAGTTACTTTCTGATGAAAGTATCAATTCTGCCACCATCCTTGATATTGACCTGCATTTCGGCGATGGTACGGATACAATATTTAAATCACACAACAACATTAATGTGCTTAACATACAATCATCAAACCCCGATGACTTTATTAAATCTACAGAATCATCTCTCAAGTCAATAGACAATTCAGATATTATTGCCATCTCTGCAGGATTCGACCAATACGAGAAAGACTGGGGTGCCAACCTTTCCACAGACGACTATCGAAAAATCGGAGTTCTTGCAGGTGAGTTCGCGCGAAGCAGGTGCAATGGCAGAATTTTTACAATACTTGAAGGGGGCTATTACATACCAGATCTTGGAATCAATGTTGAATCGCTGCTTATGGGCATAATGCAGGGGCTATCTTGAAATTGACATGAGCAACACTATGCTATTCTTCAAAAAATATGGCACAATTTTAATTAAACTTCTACTATTCAATATTGTACTGTCTGCGGGAATTGTTGCTATTCTGCTTTTCAGTAAAAATACTTCCGGGTTCTCCATGTTGAACATATCGGTTCTGCTTATATGCGTCATACTTCCAAATTTGCTATTTACATTTTTTCTTCTAAAAAGTCAGGCACGGTTTATGAAGCAGATCCTGCAGTCATTTGATGATATCACGTCAGAAAAAAATTTTCATAACGGAGAAGAATTACAATCCTCAAACATTTCTGAAGCTAAACACTGGGCAAGGGATTTCCTGACAAATATTAATACCATAGTAAATGAAAAAAACAGGCTTGTTGTTGAACTGCTTGAATCAAAAAAATTACTTGAACACTACTCAAACAACCTGGAAGAAATTGTTGAACAACGAACAGAGATACTCAAATGGCTTGCCATCACAGACCCGCTAACCGGGCTGTATAACAGGCGCTATTTCATGGAACAACTCGAACAGGAATTTAAACGTTCCCGGCGATATGAAAGGGATCTTTCCCTTCTCATGATTGATATCGATTTCTTCAAAAGGGTCAATGATACCTTCGGACATCAAACTGGAGACCTGGTTTTAAGGAAAATTTCATCAATCATAGAAAGCCAGCTCAGGGATGCCGACGTGGCATTCAGGTTTGGTGGTGAAGAATTTATGGTAATTTTGCCGGAAACTTCACTGCAAGATGCAAGCAATGTGGCAGAGCGAATGCGTACAGAAATTATGCATTCATACTATCACCATGATGGATCAGAATTTAATGTTACTGTCAGCATCGGTATTATATCAGTAAAATGCAACCAGGTTGAATCAATTGATTCCCTGATACAGAAAGTAGATGACAACCTGTACATGGCAAAAAAACGCGGACGAAACCAGATAATTGCCAACTGATCAAATATCAAACGTCTTTTTTTCCATTGCCGCGTGCAACTCCATTGAATATCCCTTTGCCTGTATCCTGTTCCTGTAATGATCAATAACCCGGTCAAGTTCATCATCTGAACGCAATGGTTCGTGGTGAAAGAAAAATAGTTTTTTGACTCCCGCTTTCAAAGCCATATTAACGACGTGATGAGAGGTGCTATGGCCCCACCCGGTCTTCTGGGGATACTCATATGGCAGGTATTGGGCATCAGCCACAACAGTATCCGCGTTCCTGACAAAATCTACCAGCTTGTTGTTCATTTGACTGGCAAATTCAATCACGTCAGGATCATCATCCTTGTAGACATTATAATAAGGTTCATTATCCCCGAGGTATACAAACACCCTGTTTCCAAATGTAACCTTGTACCCAAGACAGGTTACCGGATGATTCAGACGAATTGAATCAATTTTATAATTACCAAGGGTGATACTTCCTTCATTTAGTTCATGAAAGTTTAACGTAGCCCTCAACTCTTCGGTTCGGACAGGGAAATACGTGTACTTCATCTGCCCATTAAATATCTCCTGGAGCGTAAATTCGAATGTACCCGCTCCATATACATCAACAGTATTTCCGGGAATAAAATTCACGGGGAAGAAAGGAAAACCACTGATATGATCCCAGTGAGGATGTGAGATAAAAAGGTTTATATTATGCTTTTTGGAAAGGTCAAGTGATTGACCGAAAACCCGCAATCCTGTTCCCGCGTCAAAAACGATCCGCTCCCCGTTAGCATTATTGATTTCAAGACAGGATGTATTACCACCATACCGCACCGTAGATGGCCCTGGTACCGGTATTGAACCACGAACTCCCCAGAAAGTAACATGAAAATCACTCATCATTATTCCAAAAACATCTTCGCCTTGTCTATTTCATTATTCAACGTTGACAACGCACCGAAAACATCTTCCTCGTTTATCTTCAGTATACCCCATATCTCATCAGGTACAGGCTCGATTACCGAATTGCCGCTGAAACCAATCTTCATAACCTTGGCAAAGGTGTCGGCAATACATACGATCATGCAGAATATTGCCGATTCACCCTTAACCAGCGGATCATGGTGGCGACCTACCGCGTAAAGAAGGTTATTCTCAAAATTCCACTTTTTACCAATAGCCACACCAATATCTTCGTGAGAAAGCCCCAGCTTCATCTTCTCAAGATCGTTTATAGTTCCCCTCTTTTCTGCTGAGAGTTGAACAATCTCATTCATTTCATCGGGGAAAAAATTATTTATCAACACCTTGCCAATATCATGTATAAGTCCCGCAATAAAATATTCCTCGGTATACTTTTCGTCAACTCCAAGTTTCCTGGCGATAAGTTTGGATGCAACGCCTACTCCAAGTGAGTGTCTCCAGAAACTCTCACCATCAAGTTCTCCCTGTTTTTTCAAAGCGATTTGTCCCATTAATGCCGAGGACAGGGCAACATTTTTTATTGTATTAATACCAAGCATCACCACCGCATGCTTGAGGGACTTAATTTCTTGAGGAAGACCAAAATAAGCCGAGTTAACCATCCTTATAACCTTTGCCGTTAATACCGGGTCAAGCTGAATAACATCAGTTAAATTCTGCGCGGAGGACGTCACATCATTCGCGACACGTATTATCTTGTGAACAACAGGAGACAGGGGAGGCATCTTCTCAATTGAGTCTTTAACTTTTAAAACTACTTTTTCCATCAGCCTCTTTTCCCCGAAATTAATAATAGGTCAATATATAAATAATTCAGCAACAAATCAAGAATTATGCAAATAACCAGTACATTATATCAACAAAAATAACAAGCCAGAAAATAACAGAAAAAACAATTATTACAATGTATACTACACGTTTCATCAGTATCACCTTTAAATACAAAACACCATACGGTATACAGCATGGTGTTTTGATTCTATGTACATAGAATGATTATAACACCCACCTTTAGTCTTTCAAAACAACTTTCCCTCTTGGGATCCGAAACAATAATTTTTCACCATTTCTTTCAATTTCGAGTGTCACCATTGAACCCACCTTCCCTTTTAAAAGGTTTTGTACGATATAATCATATTGAAGTCCTTTCAAGGCAATTCCATCCACCGATATTATTATATCGCCAGGTTTCAGTCCCGCCTCATATCCTGTACCTCCCTCGAACACGGATACTATCACATACGGGCTCTGGCTTGTTACCTTTCCCTGGCCGGATGGCACTTCAATCCCAAGTCCCCCAAATTCGTCATTGGCACACCCGGATAGTGAAATCATCACCAGGCTGACGCATAGAAATAATGAAAAGATTAAAATAGTATACAGTCTGTACATTTCAAAACTCCGTTACGTTGAATAATTTCGCAACCATCTTGATAAACAATCATGATATAGTTGATATGTGAAGCTTAATTGTACATCAAAAATTACATGATTATTTAACATGTCAGTACTTATTACCGGGGGATAACCTTATATGGGCAAAAAATATATCACAAAATATCTTTCACCTTGATTTTTTAAAGTTGTTGATCATCTCAACCATAATTGCCACGTGCTCGGAGAGAAGTTCAACAGCGATTTCCGAATCATTGAGTTCTTCAAGAGCCAGGTAAAGATCAGCTATTGCCTTACGAATATTCTGATCAGTAGCCAGCACCTGTTGCACTATCCTGGGGCTGGCACCGGGTGTCCTTCCACCACCATGTCTCCCCAGCAATTCGTTGACCATCCGCTTGTGCACTGAATCGAGCATATCAGAATTATCACTCATTACTGGTTTTGTTCTCCATCTTCAGGTTCTTTAGTATCAACTGCTTCATCCGTTGTCTCTTCTGTATCCTGTTTTTTTTCATCCCTGATATCATCCACAACTGTAACATCAGAATAGAATGTATCAAGCATTGATTTACCATAGATCCTTCCATAATTATCCGCATGTGTACGCTTCAAGGTTTCTGCATCAAAACCGGCCAGGGTTCCCTGGTTAGCAGCAGCAAGATTTTCAATTGTTGCCATTATTTTCATATAATTAAACTGGTCTACGTATTTTCTGATAATAGGTTCCGCTTTGTCGAATTCACCATATAAGAGATATTCCGCAACACGTTTTTCATTTTTAAACCGTACCTTTTTTTGTAACGTACGCATATATGTATCAGTACCGGCATTCTCCTGGCCTTCCACGGGTGTTTCTGGTTTATAATCATAATACTTCTTATTCATTTCCTCTATATATCCATCCTCATCCTTTGAAAGAAAACGCAGAAAAAATTCATTTCCCTTTTCCCGTTCAATTTCAAAAAGATGATTGTATATTTGCTTCTTCTTTTCAATGGTCTGACTTTCAAAAAGGGCAAGAAAACCATATCGCTTGGCCCTTCTGGACATTTTCACCGCGTCAAGATACTTGTATATACGATACGAATGAAGCCTGGGATGAGAAGCTTTTCCGACGGCAATATAGTTCTTTGCGACAGTTCTGTCCCGGTATGCCAGTGTAAGGTAAAGGCGGGCACTTGAATTCTTTGACTTGATTATATCCGGTGCCAGCCTGTCGAGAATATTTTTCGCGTTCTCCAGGTAATGATTTTCAGCAATTTTAACGTAAAGATCTGCCTGTTTTTTCTGTGATCTATACACATTCTTATACGCACGCCAGTAATCAGATTGAAGATATGCGATATCAGCATTAAAATGTATCTGGTAAATATCCCTGAATTCATCCCTGGTATCTTCAGCATAATTGGAAATACATACATTCATGAAATCAAGAAATAACTTGTTCTCCCTGAGAATTCTCTCAGTAGTGAGCTGATCCGAGTAAGAGAATACCGGAACAGCTACACACAGCATTAATACCATCACAATACATTTAAACAATCGCACAGCATATACCTCATCTTCAGTTTTATGCGACAGGACTGAAACAATAACTTTAGCCATCCTCTTAAGCATGACATATTATAATTCAGTTTATATTAGTATATTTTTGCGCGACTAAAAGTCAACAACTTCACCACTTAAGATTTTTTTTTAAAGGTTACACGGTAATCACTTCTTCAACCTGGAGCATGCTTTTTTCTTAAATTATCAATGATTGTATATATTTTTTCGCTTACATATATTGGATATTCAGCCGGGCTCTTAATTTTTTTAACATCATCCGGCAATTTGCCGTAGCTTTCCCAGAATCTATTCTGTAGTTCTTTTATGTGGGGGACAGAATAGACCAGCCTGCCCTTTTCATAAATACTGACCAGTTTTTTCTCATACCTGTAGTCTTTTTGAAGGGGTTCCTTTTCTCCAAAAATCCCATATACGCTTTTCTGGTCAGCTGTTTCGTTCTCTTCACACACAATATCAAACACCATTGTATCATTTTCATCATAGCATCGGTAAATGTTCTTGATAGCAGGAATATTTCCTTTAGTGATCTGATCACTTATTTTCATTCTGGGAGTAAGATTGCCTTCTTTTTCCATGGCTGACATCTTGTATACCCCGGGAAAGGCTGATTCATCGTGGCCTGTGGCAAGCCGTGTGCCCACTCCGAATATATCAATGGGTGCCCCTTTTGACAGGAGGTCATGAATCCTGTATTCATCAAGATCATTTGACGCAACGATCTTTACAAAATCAAGACCCTCCTCATCAAGCATCTTTCTTGAGGCAACAGCCAGTTCATGTAGATCCCCACTATCCAGGCGTATACCAAGTAATTCGTATCCATCGTCTTTCAGTTTTTTTGCCACTTCTATAGCACGGGGAAGACCGGAAACCAGTGTATCATACGTATCAACAAGAAGTATTGATTTGTCAGGATATACATCAGCATATGCCTGGAAAGCCTCCTTTTCAGAATCAAATGCCATAACCCAGCTATGGGCGTGTGTACCTTTTACCGGTATATCGAATATTTTTCCGGCAAGAACATTTGACGTAGCAGCACAACCTCCCACGAATGATGCCCTGCTGGCACTGACACCCCCATCGACCCCCTGGGCCCTTCGCACACCAAATTCAATGACAGGCTTTCCTTCTGCTGCCGTGCACACCCGTGCCCCCTTTGTGGCAATCAGGCATTGAAAATTAATACAGTTAAGCAGGGACGATTCTATGAACTGGGCCTGGCCAAGTTCCGCTTCAACCCTTATTACTGGTTCTTCCGGAAAAACGATGTCACCCTCTTCAAAGGATGCAAGGTTTCCCTCAAATCGCAACTCGCGAAGATAGTCAAGAAACTTCCCTGAGAAAAGACCAAGAGATTCCAGGTATTGAATATCCTTATCGGAAAAATGAATATTTTCAATATACTCTATCAGTTGTTCTAACCCGGCAAATACCGAGTATCCCGCATTGAATGGATTATAACGGTAAAACATGTCAAATACTGTTCTGTCATGAATAATCCCCTTCTGGAAATATCCATGCATCATGGTCAATTCGTATAAGTCGATAAGCATTGTTCTGTTATACATTGTAAGGCCTCCTGCAAACAAACTTCAGTGTAATGGCAATATTCATTAAAGTCAAGCTGCCATCTTTTTAATAACTACGGCAAACGTAACTACTCAGCTACGATTATAATATTGATCATTCTCTTCTTAATGAAAAGATATTTGGACTTCTCCCCCCACCGAAGACGGGGGAGAAGTCAGATTATTATTCATTTAAGAATTACAACTGAGTAGTTACCGGCAAACTTAAAAATAAATCCCCTCATGTGAATTGCATCAAATAAAAAAATTTTATATTGACACAAATTATACATACGTTTACTATTCATTGTGCTTTGGAATATAATCCCAATCAATTCTTTTATTTTGTATAACATATAGAAGCCATATATATACATAAACCCGGTGTTTGGATAAATCAATATGGTACCAGAAACGGAAAACGACAATCTTTTCAGCGACCACATCCTTATTGTTAAGGGGAGGTTTAAATCTAATTCCCTGAATCTTTATGGAATATTGCTGATTATTTTCAACCAGAACCAGAAGCTGGATACGTATAATATAGTTGTATCCACTTATTCAAGCGTCTATGATCACGAACCACACGTATCATGGGATCAGTACGAACAGGCGATAATGGAAATGAAATGGAAAGGTAATTTTAACGCCAGCATGACCTCTTCCATGATGGATCAATTCAAGGCTATCGAATCGGACAATGATCTTACCAGCCAGCTTTACAACAGCATCAACAACTATGATTATGATAATATCGATATCTTCCTTTTTGACATGATCAACAGGATAATTCACGATAAGAACCTTATCCTCGAAACCAGCATACAGGAAGTTACCCTGGAAGAATTTATCGAAACCAAGGAAAAGCGATACGAAAATGACGGTGAAGCTGATTCATCCCCTAAAGGAGAGACTGACCTTGAAGAGGGATCGGTTATGCTTAATGTGCAGCCCATCCTGGCCCCGGTCAAAGGCAAACCAATATACGAGTTGAAAATTGGTGATACCATAATGACTAAAATTATTCCAAATACTGACAGGGCCAATTATTTTATTGATCTTCTTGAACTCAGGGTTGAAAACCACATTAAACCGGTTTCATGCGAAGTCATTGACATAAAAAGCAATGGTAAAAATGAACCTATTGAAATTCTTACAAGAATTGGCCCCGGAATATACGGAAAATGTATAGAAGACGAGCGACAGGTAAAATTACGTCTCTACGATCCCACAATTGACGGGCCCCGTTCTAAGAAATCAATCCCCCAAAAAGAAGTCAAGAAGGCAGATCCATCTGCTTCAGAAAGCAGTTCGGTATCAGAGTATGAAGGTTTTTCGAAAATGACGTTCGTAATTATTGGATTATTCGCCGTACTTCTGGTAATTTTCATCCTCCTGATTTATATCAGTTTTTAAAACTGCAGACCTTTTTCTCCTTTTTTTATTGAATGGATTGACATCTTATGTCAACATGTGTATCAACAACATGTAATATCTAAATAATCGTATGCTTTTTTCAAAGCAATACACTTATTCTCAGGAGCTGTTTTTCCGATAAATAAAGAAGTACACGCTAATTTTCTGGAGGTATACCATGTTTTATCTCCTGTTGCGAATACTTCATGATGAGATGGTTACAGGAAAAATATCCCGGGAAGAGTACATAACCGCGGTTATGAAAATTGCTTTGTTCCATGGCATACAAAGAAATGGAATAAGGTGATGAATCAGGATAAAGAATTCGTAATCAAGACAGCACATGAGAGAAAAGTAAAATTTATCCGCCTGTGGTTTACCGACATACTCGGTTTTCTTAAAAGCTTTGCCATTACAATCAATGAACTGGAAGATGCCCTGGAAGAGGGCGTAAGATTCGATGGTTCAACCCTGCACGGCTTCGTCAGAAGCAGCGAAGAAGAAATGGTTGCCCTGCCAGACACGTCTACTTTTCAGATTTTACCATGGCGTCCCCGGGATAATTCTGTCGCAAGAATGTTTTGTAATATTTATACGACAGACATGGTTCCCTATGAAGGTGATGTAAGATATATATTAAAAAAAAACATGCAGAAAGCGGCTGATAAGGGATTAACCTTTTACACCGGCCCTGAAATTGAGTTCTTTCTTTTTAAGAACTCCACCTCTCCTGAACTGATCGACCGTGGGGGATATTTCGATCTTACCCCGCTTGACATCGCCACCGACTTCAGAAGACAGATGGTACTTACCCTGGAAGAAATGGGTGTTGGTGTTATATCTTCACACCATGAAGGTGCGCACAGCCAGCATGAAATTGATCTTCGTCACGATGACGCGTTAACAACGGCTGATAACATTATGACGTTCAAACTTGTCACCAAGGAAATAAGCCAGCTTAACAATATATACGCCTCTTTTATGCCAAAACCGTTATCAGATCAGAACGGATCAGGCATGCATATTCACCAGTCACTTTTTAAAGATGAAGATAATGCTTTCTTTTCTCAAAAAGATCCCGAGATGACTTCTGATATTGGAAAAAAGTATATTGCCGGCCTGTTGAAGCACGCACGTGAATTTTTTGCCATTTCGAACCAGTGGGTAAATTCTTACAAAAGGCTGAATTTCGGATTTGAAGCTCCCATGCATATTTCATGGAGCCACAAAAATCCCTATTCCCTCATACGACTTGTAAAAAGCAGGGCAGATAAACCAGGCTCCCTGCGAGCTGAATTGCGGAACCCTGATTCAGCCTGTAATCCCTACCTTTTATTTTCTGCAATTCTTGCAGCCGGTTTAAAAGGTATCGAGGAGAATTATGATATTCCCGACCCGGTTGAATCACATGAGAGCTTTACCAGCACCAAAAAGCTGGAAAGGGCCGGATTTGATCCATTACCGACACATCTACACGATGCCATACAATACTTTGAGAAGAGCAAGTTAATGATGGACACCCTGGGCCCCGCTGTTCACGAGCTTTTCGTCGAAAATAAGTACCTGGAGATCGACCAGTACAACCGATACATCACCGACTACGAGATAAATAAATTCCTTCCTTTGCTGTAAAGATTCACCACAAAGGCGCAGAGAAGCACAAAGAAGAATTATTTTATATTCATGAAGAACAAGGGGCTTAAGCCCCTTGTTCTATATTGTCTACTTTGCGCCCTTAGCGTACTTCGCTTCTTTGCGGTGAAAAAAAACAGTTATGCGATTGGTGATTCAGACCGATAGTTACCTAAAGGGGAAAATATCGCCATGGCACAATCGATAGCTCTTATAGGATGCGGCAGAATCGGATTTTTACTGGAAGAGGATCCGCTGCGAAAAAAACCATGTACTCACTACGGGGGAACACTTTCAGCCGGTTTGAAGATCACCCACGCGTGTGATATAAAGCCATACAGGCTGAGTAAATTCGCCAAACATGCCGGTATTCCTCTTTCTAACTGCTATACAGATTATCAATCCCTCATAACAGAAGTTAAACCGGAACTTGTCATTATCGCCACATGGACAGAATCACATGCCCGGATTGGCATGCTTGCTGCTGAAAACGGTGCGAAGGTAATCGTGTGCGAAAAACCTGTTGCTTCAAACCTGGATGATGCGCATGCACTCATCAATGCCTGCGAAAGAAATGGTACCAGTCTTATTATCAATCATGAAAGACGGTATGATCCGCGCTATATACAGGTTAAAAAACTACTTGATTCAAACCAGGTTGGAGAGGTTCAGACCGTCAATGCCATGGTTCTTACAGGTGGATCCAATGGAAACGGCAGAACCGAGGCCGGTGGAGGTCCGCTGCTTCAGGATGGTACCCACATGGTTGACATCATACGTTACTATTTCGGCAATATACTCAGCGTGCGTGGACGATTCAACCGCCACATGCAATCATCCGCATTCGAAGAAAGGGCAACAGCCTGGCTGAGAACCGAAAGAGGTATTGATATATTTCTGGAAGCAGGCGGCAAGCGTGAATATTTTCATTTCGAATTACAGGTGTATGGAACCAGGGGTAAAATTGTCATAGGTAACGGCTATCAACACCTCTACATGAGCAATGAATCCCGGTATTACACCGGTTTCAAGGATCTCGTCGAAGTACCCTTCCCCGGCTTCGATAATGAAAACTATTTCACCAGGGAGTATAATGAAGCCGCGGCACTGCTTAATGGAGATGATGTAAATATTCTTTCAGGCGGAGAGGATGGTCTCAAGGCACTTGAGATTGTTCACGCGGTATACCTTTCGGCGTACATGGACAGGGATGTTCAGCTTCCACTTACCGGTGCAAGCATCGACCTGGAAATGATCTTTCCCATTGTTGATGCATCCTGATGACAGTTCATTACATGTAGCCTTCTTCCATCAGTTTCCTTGCCAGTTCACTATCCCTTTTCTCTTCTTCTTTGATCGAAGACCCCTGCAGCATACGCTCAACATACTTGGCAAGGATATCCACTTCAATATTCACTGCATCATGAACTTTTTTGGCTGGCAGGGTAGTTTCAGAAACTGTTTCAGGTATGAGGTACAGTGTGAAAACGTTATCCTCAATTGATACGATAGTAAGTGAGATACCATCAACCGCGACAGAACCTTTTGCCACCATGTACCTCGAAAGCCCGGGTGCAACGGATATTGATATTGCCACCCCGCTGGGGTCCGGCTTTACTGAAACGATCTCACCTTTACCATCCACGTGCCCCTGCACGATATGTCCACCAAACCTTGATGACGCAGACATGGCACGTTCAAGATTTACTATTCGGCCAGCTTTAAAATCCCCAAGGGTGGTAAGGTTACAGGTTATATCTGACGCGAACACGGAGAAACTGCCGTCACCTGTGGCGGTAACCGTCTGGCAGGCACCATCAACAGAGATAGAATCACCCCTTGTAGTGCCATCGGTTACTATGGATGCCTTGATTGATATAATGATACCGCTGGTTGCCTTTTGAACCCCGGTTACCACACCTTTTTCTTCGATTAAACCTGTAAACACTGGGTTACCTCACATTGATTCCAAAAGATACTGTTCCCTGTATCCCGTATACAACACATCACTCTCAAGACCAATTATTGATATATCTCTTAATGCCAGTGCTTCTGAAACAGAATGGTTTCCAGTGGCATTCAGGGGGGAAATTCCATTTCCTAAAATTCTTGGGGTTATAAAATACATGAACTGATCAATCTCGCCTGCATCCAAAAACGATCCTGCAACCCCACCTCCTCCTTCAAGTAACGCGTTTACAACATTTCGCCTGTATAATTCTTCAAGTATACAGTATACCTGCTCTCTTACTGTATTACCAGTATATAAAAAGAGGTTCCCAGTGTCCCGCATATTCTGAATGTCGCTGTAATCATCCCTGCCCTTCAGCCGGCTACTTTGCTTTTCGTCGGCAAAAACTATATAATTATCATCCCTGAATATGTTCATACTTAAATTCAATTTCTGCGGTAGACCAACAACCACCCTCAGTGGATCTTTTTCCCGCCTGATCCCGGTTCCCCGTAAAATGTTTTCAAGATAACTGTTATTTCTGCCGGAATACCACCATCTTTCCTCATTAAAAAAGGCTGTGATGGTATCATCAAACTCATTCATTCGTATATTAAGGGAAGGATTGTCCTTTTCTACAGTATTTTTTCCTACTATAATCGCGTCAACAGTAGCTCTAAGCCGGTGTACGACATACCGGGACAATGATGACGATATCCAGCGTGAATCACCTGATAGTGTGGCAATTTTTCCATCAAGGCTTATTGCTGATTTATGAATAACCGCACTTCTTTTTCGTAAAATTGATTTCTTAAATCCCCTTATCATATCAGCCGCGTAATCACCCAATTCACTCAAGAGCACAACGTCAACACCATTGTTCTTTAACATCAATATTCCCTTGCCGGCAACCATGGGATTGGGATCAACAAGGGGGATATATATCCGTGCTATTCCCCCGCGAATAATGGCTTCTGTACACGGAGGAGTTTTCCCATAATGGCAGCATGGTTCAAGGGAAACAAACATTTCAGCTCCCCTGCTCTTTTCACCTGCCATTGCAAGGGCCGCCACTTCGGCGTGATCACCACCACACGGGCTTGTGGCTCCGAACCCCACGATATCACCATCACGAACAATAACTGCCCCTACCGAAGGATTTGGCGAGGTCAACCCCATGCTTGAAAAAGCAAGCTCGAAAGCCCTGTACATGTATTTACGTTGTTCTTCAGGGGACACGTGTGCTTACTCCGAATTTCTTGTATATCTCTTCACTGTCATTCTGCAGCTTCAATTCTTCTATCATGTATTTTCGCAGGTTTTCATCAACAGACTTGTTATGCTTCATTGTCGCAAGATAGCCTCCCAGCATGCTACCCCCATAAAAAAATGCTGTAATAGAGCCGGTAACCATGCCAATAGCCTGGTTGTCTGTAGCAAACGCGCCATAAGTTACCGCTGACAACACCGACACAACAATTCCCGCAATAATTCCAGTATTCGTTCTTCCGGAATATACGTATCCACCTCCAGGCAGTATTCCGCAAAATACTGCCGTTAATGGAGATTTATACTCCTTCCTTGCGGTCCTGGCATACGGTAAAATAGCACGATATGTCTCAATACCCGGTATATCGTGATCTGCCATTTCTCTCGCGCGATCATATTTTTCATGCATAAGGGCCAGTAAAAACTCCCTCTTCCAGATAGAATACGAAAACAACCTGTCCCTCTGACGTGGTACATTTTCAAAATAATTCATACCTGGAGTTTTTTGCATGTGCAAAGTGGCGTCAAAACTGTATATGCCAAAACCCAGTACGCATATGTCTTCACTGCCGTCATACTGTGGATATAACCCTGCGCATTTTGAATACTGCCCTCCTTTCAGGAGAAAATACCCTCTCGACAGGCAATATTGCGACTCATTCAGATAATCCGGGTAATATGATTGTAATCGAAGAAGCTCACTATGAGCCCTGTAGTACTCACCCTTTCCGGAAAGGTGGTGTATAAATCGGGTAAGTGTTTCCGGTGAATATTCCCTTGATAATAAAGTACTATACTCACTGCCGCGCAGGTTCCCCGAAAAAAAGAGAACAAACAAAAAGCACGGCAGGATACATCTCTTCATTATATGCATTAAATCATTCTGATTTTTTCTTCTTTGCGACTAATTTCTCCCACCCGAGAACAACGGGTGATGCGATATATATTGTTGAATATGTACCAATAAATATGCCGAACAGTAACACTGCCGCGAATCCACTGATAACTTCTCCCCCCAGGAGATACAGTGCCAGAACAGCAAAAAGTGTAGTTATCGATGTAAGCAATGTCCGTGCAATAGACTGGGTAATAGACTTGTTTACAATGTCAAATAATGTCTGCTTAGTCTGTATCTGGTTATTTTCTCTTATCCTGTCAAAAATGACAATTGTGTCATTTACCGAGTAACCGAATATAGTAAGAACCGCAGCAATAACAGGGATATCAATTTCGATATTAGCAAAACCACAGAACGCAAATGAGAGTAAAATATCATGAACCACTGCTGTTATGGCTCCAAATGAATATTTCACTTCAAAGCGGAATGAAAGGTAAAACATCATAAGCAACAGGGCTATACCGAAAAGCTTTATTGCCGATTTTTTCAGAAAAGCCCCGATGGCAGGCCCAACGGTTTCAGTTCCAAGTACCTCCACGTTCTTAAAGCTGGAGTTGATAGTATTAGTAAGTATGTTGGCACTTGCCTCTGCTGATTCACCTTTTTCAAGCAGCTTGGTGGATATGATATATTCGTTCAGTTCATCTTTTCCTATCTGCTGAACTGTTCCGCTGATATTATTCCTGGCAAGAACGTCCCTTATAGAACCGATTGTCACTTCCTGTTCAAATTTCGCGGTAATCTTAACCCCGCCAACGAAATCAATACCCCAGTTAATTCCTCCTGAAGAAACTATACTGGAAACAAAAATAACAAATAGTACCAGTGAAAACCCTATTGCAACGAAACGATACCGTAGAAAATCAATAATTTTATCCCTATCCAACGTCGATACCCCTTATTAAATACTCAATTTTTTAATCTTCCTGCTGGATGTTATAATTTCAAATATTGTCTTGGTTATATACAGGGCAACAAACATGCTGCATAGCACACCAATAAACAATGTGACAGCGAATCCCTTGATGGGGCCTGTGCCAAACTGTGACAACACAAAAGCCGCGATAAGAGTTGTCAGGTTGGCGTCAAATATTGTCCAGAAGGCCCTGTCAAAACCATTTGCCACCGCCATACGGGCAGATTTGCCTGACTTAAGCTCTTCCTTGATCCTTTCATAGATGATAACATTTGCGTCAACAGCCATACCCACAGTCAGAATAAACCCGGCAAAACCAGGCAATGTCAGGGTAAAGCCAAGCCATGACAACAACGCCATCATGAGTATTATATTGATGATTAGTCCTATATCGGAGATCAGCCCTGAAAATTTATAATACAATATCATAAAGAACATAACACCGAGAAGCCCCACCATTATGGCCTTTACCCCTGACTTGATGGAATCCTGTCCCAGGGATGGGCCCACTGTTCGCTCTTCAATGATGGAGAGGTCAACGGGGAGAGCACCTTCCTTGATTATCCTTGCCAGGGCGTGAACCTCTTCACGGGTAAAATCACCCTGAATTATAGCCTGGCCGGTGCTGATCTGCACCCGTATAACCGGGGCGCTTCGCACTTTCTCATCAATAACAATTGCCAGTTTTTTCCCCTGGTTCTTTTCGCTTGTAACCTCGGCAAACTTCGCGGCACCATCCGGGGTCAGCGTAAAATGCACTGCCAGTTGCTGGTACTCATCAGGAGCCACCCAGGCCTTGCTTATATCATCACCCGCGAGGGCTATATCTTTTTGAAGTACTATTGGATAAGAAGGATACAACTTGTTGGTCTGATCGTCCCTTTCGTAATAAAATAAAATGATCAGGTTGTCAGGGAGCGCAATGCCATCTGCTATTCTCTCTTCCAGCCGTATCAATTCAGCCGGGTCATCAGGTAGCGCACCACCTTTAAGGTTCTCTTCCATCCACTGGTTCGCTTTTTGGGTATAATTATCATTCCCGAGACGATACTCAACCCGACCCGTTGTTCCAATTGCTTTTTTTACACTTTTAGGATTTTTCACACCTGGAAGCTGTATCTCTATGGCATCATTGCCACGTGGACGAATAGAAGGCTCTGATACGCCAAATTTATCAACCCTGTTTCTAAGAAGCTCAAGCGCCTGCCGGGAAAGCTCTGTCTTTTCTTTCTCTGTTATAGTTTTCCCCAGTTTCTTTTCCATCTGTTCGAAGTCTGCCTGAAGCACAAGATGCATACCGCCCTGCAGGTCTAAGCCGAGATTTATTTTCTTCGCGAGCACGGCACTTTCAGCCCAGTGAGGCAATAATGTGGCATCAATCACACCGGGAAAAATTCGAACTTCATTCATTACCGCGTCACTCAGGTTTATCCCTGATACGAATATAGCATTTTCTTTTTGTTCAACATGATAATCATCAGATGAAAAGCGCTCACTTATCCTCTGCAACTGTTGCTGGGTAACATTCTCACTCAGTTCGATTTTCATCGTTTTCTCACCCACCGTGGGCAAGATGAGAATTACGGCAATAGTTATCAGAAATAATATAAATATGACCCTGTAAATCAGTCCTCTACTCATGATACCTCTTCCTGTCGATATTGTTAAACTCTGGGGAACCTGCGGAGCACCCTTCCCGGACGCTCCCTGGCACGCACACGATATAATATAAATACAAGCAGTATTATGAGTCCCAGAATTATCCAGGCAACTACATCGGTTGTCTCTTTATCCATGCCGAAAAGACCCTGTGCCTGGTTATTCTTTTTCTCTACTTCTGGTTCACTTCCCGTATCCTCCACCAGCTGTTCTGATTCAGCCTTTCCCTCTTCAAGCTGTATGCCGGATATCCTTCTATATTTAAATGGACCCTCTGTTATAGACAGCAGTCTTCCTTCATCTACAACCACATCATCCTTCCTGGAAGGAGATGATGACACCGGCTGATCAGCCTTTTTTTTCACTTCTTTTTCCCGACTGGCTTCGTCAACGGGTACTTTCACGGGAGTGCCGGGTGCATCTTTCTTCACAGAAGTTGACTCTTTTTCTGTTTTTTCCCTGCTTTCAGGGGCGCCGGGATCCCTGTCCGGCTTTTCAGTTGTTTCAGCTTCAGGTTTATCAACATCTTTCACTTCTTCAACCGGGGGTGAAGCTGGTTCTTCCGGAGGTGCTACCTCATCCTGCTGCGACCAGCATGGGACAGCCATAAGCATGGCTGCCAGGAATATGATACACCATGTACTATGTAGTTTCTTTTTTTTCATACACGGCTATTATTAAATACTTCAGGAAACCTTTGACTGGATAGCGGTTTTAGAAAACTCAACCTTGGTATTATCTGCTATTTTCAAAACTACTATATTCTCTTCGGGTTTAATATTGGATATTACACCATATATACCCCCGGCCGTAATAACCTTGTCACCTTTCTGTAGGGCGTCAATCATCTTCTTCCTGTCTTTCTCTTTCTTTTGAGAAGGCCGGATCAACAAGAAATAAAATATCAGCACCATCAGCAATAAGGGGAACAGGCTCATCCAGCCGCTTCCTGAAGATGGTCCCGAACCGCCCGCCTGGGCATACGCTTCTGTTATTAATTGTGCAAACAAACTGCACCTCCTGAGTAAATCACTTAATCACTGCTGCACATCTAAAGTATCGAAGATATTATGTCAACACAAATATACAGATTCATTATGGCACGATAACCACGGGAGTACCAATCTGAATATATTTCTCCAATTCAATTATGTCCTTATTATACATTCGGACACAACCACTGGAAGACAGGTGCCCTATGGATTTCGGGTCACAATTGCCGTGAATGGCTATACCGGAACCTATTGATGGAACCTTTCCGCTCACAACCGGCAGATGGTTTGATTTCTTCGCTTCATTGTATCGTGTGATATCATTTTTATTGGGATATGATATACGGAAAAACCTGGGTCCATAGGCGTTATCACCAAGATCGGCTTCAGGATTCCCATACCTGTAATGCCCGTCTCTTGCCCTGAAAAACACACTGTTCATTGCCTTTAACTTACGGTACGAGGGAGTGTTCTTCGGTGCGTCCATGCTGAGTATTTCTGTCACGTAATATACCCCTTCGGGTGTTCTTTCATCCCCGGCATGAAGCTTGGGTTTTTTGTCAGGATTGAGGCCATATCCGATCTTGAAACTATCCAATATTTCACCATCCCTGTTATAGACACTCAGGGTAAACTTCTCTTTATCTACATATACAGCATACCTGCCGCTCTTTTCATTAAACACTTGTCGTAGATCTTCTTTTATACTGTTTTCTTTACACGCAAGAGTTGCGGTTGCGAATATAACTACAAGCAACGCGTAAAATGCTCTTTTTATCATCAATATCTCCCTACCTGTTCACCGGCGCGTTTCGAATTTTCCTTGATACTATCTCACGCAGCACTTCACGGGTAATATCATATTCTTTGTTAGAATAGAGTACGGTATCCACCCCGTTGAGCACAAGATGATAGCCGTGCTTTTTTGCCACATGCCGGGCAGAATCTTCAATTTTCTCTAAGAACTCTTTCTTGTATGATTTTTCTTTATTTCTCAGGTCTGAAAGTTCTTTTTTTAATTTTTTCAGACCTGTATATAATTCTTTTCGTTTTTCAGGATCGGACTGCTTCATTATTTGATCTTCGAGAACTTTTATCTCACCATACAGTTTTTCCGACCTGTTTCTAACCGAAGATGCCCCGCCATCGTGTGAAACAAGGTATTCGTACAATACTTCCAGCTGCACGTACCGCACCACTGGTACTTCTGCTCCCGGATTCTCCAGCATTTGTTTCGGATAGGAGCATCCTGCAGCAACGAATACCAGGAGTATGTGTACGAGCAGTCGCATGATCAGAATCTCATATCACCTATACCGAACTGAAATTCATATCCGCTGATCTCGTCAAAATATCCCTTTTCACTGCCCACCCATTCAAGTTTCTTACCGAACCAGAACCGCAGGGGCATCATTGGGATCTGTATCTTGAAGCCAAACCCGTATGAATACTTGAAATATGACATCAGGTCTATCTCGTCTATTTCACTGATATCGTATAGCTGGCCAGTGGCCTTATCCTCGTTTATACGTTCCATCGTGTCTTCTTCCAGGGTCTCTTCCCAGAAACTGTCGGTCCACATTGAACCGGCGTCAAAAAAGAGCACAAACCATAGAAGCTGCGGGTGTATGGGTATCCTGAATTCGGCACCGTATAATATCCGGTGAAACAGTCCATATCTCCATGAACCGGGAAGCTGAAAGTCAAGATACTGCCATCCACGCAAAGTTTCCGGGCCGCCGATATACAGCCTGTCTTCACTTTCCAGCCAGGGGTTCTCTTCCCTGTCCTGGAAACCCTGCACCTGGTTTTTAAACAGGGGTGGTGAAAGAAAGTTGGCGTTTCCACGCAACTCGATCACACAGGGGTGTGTTTTTAAGAAGGGCAGGTTAAAGGGTGAGTAATAGTAATAGATCTCGGGTGAATACTTAATGTAATGATCATCACCTCGCAGTACATATCCACCGGTAAACGTGGTAGAGAACTCGATCCGCCCCCCACTGGTGGGATTCATGTAATTATCCTTGGAGTCACGATACGCGTAGAAGGTGAGTTTTCGCTTTTCCTGAGTGCCAAGTGACTGCTCCATAAAGACGGTATCAGTGCTGTTTCCGCTGGCATTGAGTATTTTTTTGAAAGAATGATTCCATACCGCACCAATACCGTAATGATACCAGAAACGGTAGCTGAGACCCAGCGAATAACCATAGGATCGCTTATTGTGTTCAGCGGTTTCATTGTTTTCGGTAAAGATGGAACTCTGTTCAAGGGTACTTATCATGTAAAACACCGAGGCGTTAAAACCTATGGGCTTGTCAAAGAGCCATCGCTCGTTAAAACCCAGGGTGACAGAACTTCGCAGCGGCCCGTACTCAAATCGAAGTGAAACACGCTGGCCATTACCCATGAGGTTATTTTCGGCAACATCGGCGAATATGGAAAAACCAGTCATGGTGCCGTATCCGCCACCCAGCGAGATGGTGCCCGTGGGCTGTTCTTCCACGTCTACGACAAGGTTCATCAGGCCTTCTTTTGTTCCCGGCCGTACATCAAAATTGACCTCTTTGAAAAACCCGAGGTTGTACACCCTCTCCCTGGACAACTGCATCTTGCGGGAGTCAAATAACTCTCCTTCTTCAACCACCAGTTCACGCCTGATAACCTTGTCCTTGGTTTTCTGGTTGCCCTTGATGATGATGTTCTCTATATATGCCTGGGAACCTTCGCGTATGGTGAAATGTGTTTTCAGGTAGTTTCTTGTCTCAGTTTTCCCGTCCACCTCCACTTCTTTTTTGGTGAGATCTCTCTCGGGGATTATGCGGGCAAATATATACCCCTTCGAGGCGTAGGTGAAACTGATCATCTGGCGGTCTTTCTGAAAGGCTGTGTCGTTAAAGGTGGCACCAATCTCCTGCTGCTCAAACTGGCGCATGAACACGTCGGTTTCAAACACCTCGTTTCCCTTTATGGTATACCCGTTGAAATAATACTTTTCGCCTTCACTTATCTTGATGGTAATATGAATTGTACGGCTGTCTTCCCTGTTAGGATTTTTCCACTGGTATTCAACGGTATCTTCTATTATCTGCGCGTCGAGATAGCCAAGTTCACGGTAATACCCGAGAATCTTTGACTTGTCCTGTTCATAGGTGGTTTGGTTGAAGGTACCGTCCTTAAAAAAACCTTCTTCGGATGTTTCCATGACACCCTTCAACCTGGACATTGAAACCACGTTTGTTCCAAGTATGGATATCTTGTGTACTTTAATCTCTTCGCCTTCGTCTACCACGAAATAGACGTTGACGGCATTTTCCTCGTCTTTATTCTCTTTCACCCGGTAGGACACAACGGCGTTGAACATACCTTCTTCAAGGTACTTGTTCTTGATAATCTGTACCGACTGTTCCAGCATGTCCTTTCTGAGAACCTGCCCTTCCTTGACGGGAAGTTCCTCTTTCAGGGTCATATCGCTTAACTCGCTCACACCCCGCATCTCGATCTCCTCTACCACGGGCCTTTCATCACAGACGAACCTGACCCGTACCCCGTCCTGGTATTCTTCCACTTCTACGATTACATTCTCAAACTCACCGTACTTGAACACCTTCTTGATATCCTCGCGAATCTCTACAGACTTGAGGGGATATCCGACTTCGGTTGTAATAATATCAGCAAGGTCGTCCTCGTCCACGTTGGTTATGCCTTTAAATTCAATCTTACGAACGGTCTTCCCCTCGTACTTTGAAGGCTGGGTGAAGCCCCCGGTAAAGGCGAACAAAATGGTAAAAGACAGCAGGTATATAATAAAATTCCTCATGAGTCACATATTCCTTTATATTATCTGTGCATCCCGGAAAAAAACGGTATACAGCATCCTTGATATTTGCCCGTGTTTTGCTTTACTCGCAAGCCTTGTTACAGCCCAGGCAACATGCTGTCAAGGAATAATGCCGTTACACGCCTATCTTGATTTAACCGTTGAAAGAGTGAATTTAGGGATACCAGCCCGGTTCAGCAGGTCCATCACTTTTACGATCTTTTCATAATCCGCTTTTCTGTCCCCCCTTATAATAACCGCGTTATCACCAAGGGTTTCTTTTCGCTTTTTGAATTCTTCCTGTAGTGCTTCCACATCATACTTCACGTCGTTGATGTATATTTCATTCTTCTCGTTTATCGATACAACCATCTCTCCGCTTTTTGCCGGTGCCGACTGCACGGCCTTTGGCAGGTGAACCGTAATGGATGAAAGGGCGCCCATGCTGGAGGTCACCATGAAGAATGCCACCAGCAGAAATACCAGGTCAATAAGGGAGGTAATATCAATTTGAGCTTTTTTCTGATGCTTGGTTTTAAACCTGAAGAAACCGCTCATGAAAATATCCCCTTACTCATCATCACTTCCGGGAAGCAGCATGGCACTGTTGGCCACGTATTCTACTTCCCGTACATAGTATTCCGCGCAGCTCACCAGGTAATTATAGAATATCCATGAAGGGATGGCCACCAGGAGACCGAAAGCAGTGGTAATAAGGGCTTCGGCGATGCCATAGGCAAGCAGGTCGTGCGCCATGGGTCCCACCCTTGATAATCCGCTGAATGATTTCATCATACCGGTTACGGTTCCCAGCAAACCGAACATGGGAGCGATGGTTGCAACAGTTGCGATCACCCCGATATTCTTCTCAATGCCCCTTATGGCCCTGTCAGCGTAATCTGAAATTACCCTCTGCCTGGTTTCCCCTCCGGGAGTACCCGCCAGCACTTTCTTCATCACTTCAACGACAGGACCCGTATAATTTTCACACACCCGCATGGCATCATCAGTCTTTCCCCCCGAGCAATAGGCGCGAACTGACTCAACCATCTGCGTGTAGTCATGTTTTATCCTGGAGAAAAAAACTATACGCTCGACAATGACCGCAAGTGACAAAATGGAACAGATTATTATGGGTATGAGCATCACCCAGAGAGGGATGGCATCGAATATTCCGATTATCGCACTACTTTGCATATATACACATCCAGGTTTATAATAGTATTCTCACACCACCCAGCAGGGTTATTCCCGGTTCGGGATAATTTTCCCGCAGGTAGTACTTGTTGTTATACATGTTCTCAACCCTGAAGTTGGCAAAAAAACCTTCAAGCATTTTCAGTTGAAAATCAAGGTCACCCACAACGCTGCTGTCTATGGTGTCATCAGTTTCCGGGTTGGTATACATCTCGTCAAGAACCCGGTTGTGCCATGACATTTTCCAGTTTGTTCCGTTAAACTTTATGGTACCGCTATACTGCTGCCTGGGACGATAGGTGATATTGTTTTCAGCATCATAATACATGTAGGTATATCCCATCTCCACATCCAGTATATTTTTGACCAGGTGCAGCACCGCCGTAAATTCACCCCCGGCACTCATTGTTTCTTCGCAGTAGGCCACAAGCACGTCACCGGGCTGTTGTTGATAGTAATTATAAAAATGCTTATTGTGCTCCACGCTTCCCATCATCTTCACGTTTATTGTGCTGTTCACCCTGTAATCGATTCTCAGATGACCATGATGCACCCTTCCCGGGGGGAGGTCAAAAACAGGGTGAATATATTTCTGCTGCAGGTAAAACTTTTCAGGCCTGAAGGGCTCCATATCGTACTTGTATTTTGCCGCGATGGTGGCGTTTGCAAATCCCTTGTACGAAACACCGAACTGACCGTTTGGTATAAGCACGTCATCCCTGTTAGTATCAACCATGGCGCCAATTGTTACACCAAAATTGCTGGTAAGGTTGAAATCATCCACCAGCTCGTTGTCCATGTAG
Organism: uncultured Leptospiraceae bacterium; assembly: GCA_964486725.1. Classification (GTDB taxonomy): domain Bacteria; phylum Spirochaetota; class UBA4802; order UBA4802; family UB4802; genus M55B154. The sequence goes on along the minus strand of CAZAOK010000011.1, from coordinate 9,372 downwards.
TAATCGTTATCAGCATTGTCCAGTTCACCATTGGTCTTGCTGTAATCATAATAATATACCGTTGAAGAATACCGAAGACGACTTGATGACGACCATATATATTCCCCACCGATGGCAGCATGTGCCTGGTAGAGCCTGCTGTCTGTACTGTTTTCCGCAAGCTGGCCGTTTAACCGGTGATAATACTGGGCACCCCCAAGGGCATAGCTCATCTCGTAGGAAGGGGTGTGCTTGACAATATTCTTCAACTCAAGCCCCACGTTATCTTTTTCCTCCCTGGTGTATACAGGGTTATCTCCCATCCCGTATGAATCATTATGCACATCTATTTCGAACAGGGTTTCCCATTTTTCGGTAATACTCACGTTACCGGTAAACCCTATCCTGTTCTCATAATAACTGGTATTATTAAATACTTCGTCTTTATACCCATAGTCATTGGATTTTTTGAGGTATGACCGTAAAAGGTATACAAAATCACGTTGTTCCTGTGAGAAATTCACCGTTGAGAGCATGTTGTTATACTGCCCGTATACCGCCTGTATATCAACGTTCATGCTCCTGGTAGCAGGCTTATCCTTATCATCAGCCGATGCCGACTGGACACTATCCTGCGGCACCTGGTCACCTGTACCCGTCTGCGGGAACACTGGCAGAGCAAGAAGTAGAACTATAATTACACAGCATGTACACGTTAACTGCAGAAATTTCATTGATGGATATCCCCGGTGCAACAAATTATGCGTACCCTTAATCGAGAGTACAGGTACAATAAAAAAGGTGCTCAAATACTGCAGCACCCTCTTATTCATGTCAATAGATTTTAGCTGGCCAGGCTATTCAATATCTCTTTGTATGGGTTTTGAACATTTTCTGCATGAAACCGCCTGTTGGGGTACACCATAGTCGATTATCACTTTCAACTCGTACCCGCAACTGCACCTGTACCTGTATTTTCTTATTGTATAATCCGGCATCACAAACCCCCAATCCATCGTTATCACCACTGTAACGATGATTGCTGTATATACTTATTTATCGGGATGACACCGTATTTTACATTAATCCTTATTTCAACGAGTCAACCATGCTGATCTTTTCCCATGTAAATTCAGGCTCGTTTCGCCCGAAATGACCATAGGCGGCTGTTTTCCGGTAAATTGGCCGCAGAAGGTCAAGATCACCAATTAACGCCTTGGGTCTGAGATCAAAAACATCACGCACCTTACTGGCTATATCATCATCGGATATAACGCCAGTTCCGAATGTTTCAACCATCACCGATACCGGTTCAGCCACACCAATGGCATAGGCAACCTGTACCTCACACCTGTGGGCAAGTTTGGCAGCAACTATGTTTTTCGCGATATATCTTCCCATGTAGGCGGCAGACCTGTCCACCTTGGAGGGGTCTTTCCCTGAAAAAGCACCCCCGCCATGCCTGCCCATTCCACCGTAAGTATCCACGATTATCTTTCTTCCGGTAAGCCCTGTATCACCGTTTGGCCCACCGATAACGAAACGCCCCGTGGGATTTACGAATATCTTCGTCTTGTTGTCCCACATGGCCGAAGGTATTACATCTTTAATTACGATCTCGGTAACCGCCTCACGGATCTGCTCAAGGGTTACGTCATCAGAATGCTGTGTGGAAATTACTATGCCATCAATTCTTTTAGGCTTTCCTTTCTCATACTGCACGGTAACCTGTGACTTTGAATCGGGCCTTACGAAGGGTATAGAACCGTCTTTTCTTGCTTCAGCAAGCCTCTTTACAAGCTTATGGGCGTAGAGAATTGGCATGGGCATCAGTTCTTCAGTTTCATCTACCGCGTACCCGAACATCATACCCTGGTCACCTGCCCCCTGGTCCTTGTGAAGGCCGGCACCTTCTGTTACACCCTGTGATATGTCAGCCGACTGGGCGTGTACATATACTTCCATCTCACAGCCCTCGGCATCAAACCCTATATCATTTGACGTATAGCCGATCCCGGCTATTACATCCCTTGCTATTCTCTCGTAATCCACACCCTGTGACGAGGTGATCTCACCTGATATGATGGTTCTGTTGGTGGTAACCAGGGTTTCACATGCCACGCGGGACGCGGGGTCTCCTTTCAAATGGGCGTCCAGAATTGCATCAGATATCTGGTCAGCTACCTTGTCGGGATGTCCTTCTGAAACAGACTCAGACGTAAAAAGACAATCTTTCATAGACATTCTTATATCTCCTATTTCCAGTGAATACACTCCGCGGGACAGCTGTCGATAACTTCCTGTACCCGGTCTTCTTCGGCACCTTCAGCATCATGCACCCTGCTTACCCCGTCCGGGGTCATCTCGAACACCCGGGGAAGTACATCAACACATAACTCACACCCGGTACACTCACCCTGGTCAACGTATACTATTCTGGCCATATGCGCCTCGTATGGTTATGTTATTATTTTTCTGTGGAATTGGTATCTTTATCGGCAGGCTGTTCTTTCTGCTGCTCCAGTATACCCGTTGCCTTTGATTCGGGGGAGAGAAGTTCTTTCTCAATGTCTCCCACCCGCTTTGACTCAAGAATGGCAAGACCAAGTGAACCGATCATAAAAATGGCAACCATCACGGATGTTATTTTGGTTATAACATCAGCGGTGGAAGACCCGAAGGCCGAACCGCTTGACGCGCCGCCAAGTACACCCATTCCCGCGCTTTTGTCAGACTGCAGAAGTATGACTATAATCAGCAACACGCAGATTATTCCGAAAAAGACTGTTCCAACTGACATCAATATGCTCATAGCATATACCCTCTATTTTCAATACAATTAATTACAATATGACCTTCGTCACTACTACTAACCTACTGAGATAATGTCAAGAAAAGATTGCACCTTGAGACTTGCGCCACCCACCAGGGCGCCATCAATGTTCTCTTTCGCGTATAACCCTTCAACATTATCCGGCTTTACCGAGCCCCCGTAGAGCACCGGGATACTGTCGGCGGTACCTTCACTGTATATCTCTGCCAGCACCTTTCTTACATGCTGATGCATTGACTCGGCGATTTCAGGAGTTGCAACCTTGCCAGTGCCGATTGCCCATACCGGCTCATATGCCACCACCGCTTTTAGTGCCTGTTCTTCGGAAATATCTTTGAAGGCTCCCCTCAGCTGGGAATCAACCACCTGTTCTGATTTTTCAGCTTCTCTTTCTTCAAGAAGCTCACCCACGCATATCATGGGAACCAGGCCATGGGCATAGGCTGCCTTAACCTTGCTGTTTACCATCTCGTCTGTTTCACCAAATACATGCCTTCTCTCGGAATGACCGATAAGGATATAGTCACACCCGATGTCCTTTACCATGACTGGAGAATTCTCTCCGGTAAAGGCGCCCTGTTCTTCATAATACATGTTCTGAACACCCACCTTCACGGGGCTGTTCTTTGCAATATTAATAATTTCGGGTACATGCAGGGTGGAAGGGAAAAACACCACCTCCCGTCCTCTCAGGTCACCAAGTCCCTTTATAACGCCCTCTGCCAGGTCCCTGGATTCTGCAAGCGTGTTGTGCATCTTCCAGTTTCCGGCGAATATCTGTTTTCGTGCCATCAGCCGGCTGCCTCCTTATATTTTGTATGAATGATGAAGGCGGCGATGATACATGCCGCCTTCTGTAGTCTAACACCATCGGGGAATTTACTTCGTGATATATTTCACCAGGTCAACACAGCGTACAGAGTATCCCCACTCGTTATCATACCAGCTTAATACTTTCACCATGTTGTCGCCGATAACCGTTGTAGAATCAACATCCACGATTGACGAGTTGTTATCACCAACGAAATCAACCGACACAAGGGGCTCATCAGACATGGCAAGGATTCCCTTCATCTTGCCGTCAGCGGCTTTTCGCAGGCTATCAACAACTTCGTCTTTTGTAACATTCTTCTTCAGAACGCATACAACGTCAACAAGTGACACGTTGGGTGTTGGTACACGAACCGCCCCGCCGTCAAGCTTTCCCTTTAGCTCGGGAATAACAAGGGCCACCGCCTTTGCCGCCCCGGTAGTGGTTGGTATCATGGATACCGCCGCGGCACGGGCCCTTCTCAGGTCTGAATGGGGAAGGTCAAGTATTCTCTGATCATTTGTGTAAGAGTGAATTGTAGTCATAAGGCCGTGTTCAACACCAAAAGTATCGTTCAGCACCTTCATAACCGGCGCCAGGCAGTTTGTTGTACATGACGCGTTTGAAATAATATGATGCTCAGCCTTGTTATACTTCTCTTCGTTGACACCCATTACGATGGTGATGTCTTCACCCTTGGCAGGGGCGGTAATGACAACCTTTTCGGCACCGGCTTCAACATGCTTCATGGCCTTTTCCTTGTCACGGAAGGCCCCGGTTGCCTCGATTACAACCTGCACCCCTTCAGCCTTCCAGGGAAGCTGCGAGGGATCCTTTTCAGAATGCACCTTGATCTCTTTACCATTTACGATAATAGCTTTTTCGGTGTGGGATACTTCTCCCTGAAACCTGCCGAAAACCGAGTCGTACTTCAGCAGGTGCGCCAGTGTAGCGGCATCGGTAAGATCGTTTATGCTTACTACCTCGATATCACCATAGCTTTTCTGGTCCTGGATTATTGCCCGTAAAACATTTCGACCGATTCTTCCGAATCCATTGATGGCAATCTTTACACTCATAATATATGTTCCTCCTTAAAATTATTGTTTTCTAAATAGAACCACAGAGTTGTTATCTGAAAAGATCAACGCAAAGACGCTGAGTTCGCTAAGGGCGCAAAGTAAAAAAAAGGATAGTATATATTTGATAAATAATTTCCTCTTCGCGCTTCTCTGCGTCCTTTGCGTCTTTGCGGTACATCATTTTAAAAATGTCATGCATGTATATTATATACTATTACTTCTGTAAATATCATAATTTTTTTGGATAATGTCAAAGTTTTTCACCGTATGGGCAGACTGCGGGGTTTTGTACGCATCAGCAGCCTTCCAGGGATCCATAAAAGTCTGCCAGCAGTGGGTTTACCTCTTCGTGTGATTCGAGATGGGGCATGTGTCCCCGGGCATCTATTACTTCCATTTCTGCTATGGGACACTTTTTCAGGGTTTCTGACACTTCAATCGGCACCATCTTGTCTTCGGAGTTGACGATGATAAGTACGGGCACTTCCACGCCGGCGCAGTCACCGGTATAATCGAACCTGTCGCATATCCTGAAGTCTGCTTCCACCACTTCTTTTCCCGTCTCATGCATCTGGTTCAGTGCCATTTCCCTGGTCTTTTCGTCCACCCCCCTGCCGTAGCTCAATTTGACCGCCAGTTCACACAGGCCGTCATAATCCTTTTCAAGAAGATCAAAGACGAGGGAGGACACGGGCAGGACGGCACCGGTTGCCACAAACACCATGCCCGCAATACGTTCGGGAATGCTTTTATACAACTCAAAAGCGATACCCCCGCCCATGGAATGACCCACGGGGATACAGCGATGGATGTCAAGCTCATCTATGACTTCAAGCAGTGTGTCCCGGTACAGGTCAAGTGAGGGGCTCCCTTCAATGGGTGAGCGCCCGTGCCCCGGCAGATCAACTGCCACGGCATGGTGGCTACCCTTAAGGAATTCAAGCTGCCGGTGATACAGCCGGGAGTCACCTCCAGCCCCGTGAATGAAGAGAAAAGTACATGCCCCGATGCCTGCAACCTTTCTGTAGAATATCTCGCCCTTACTGGTATGTATTTGTCCGGTTTTCATTCTTGTATTTTATATGCCCCTGCTTGTATCACTATAACATATCACCCCCAATGCAGGGGGCACAAGTAATTTTCATGGGTACATTATTATTAACCATCCAAAGAATGGCTTGTGATATCATGCGGCTCTAAAAAATCTTGAAACCGCCCCCTACCCTCGACGCCGTGCTGAGCGACGCCGAAGCATGCACGCAGATGAACACGGATAATTAGTGATTTGTGAACTGTGGAAACCATATAACGTAATACTATTCATCGATACGCAATGGAATCCCCCCAACCCCCCTTCACTGAAGGGGGGCTAAGGTGAGAGTTCAACTCCTGGGAAGCCCCCTTTAGTGAAGGGGGCGGCGCGGCGCGCCGGGGATTTCTCCTGGTGAGATTTCACATCTCCACATTCCAGGCATCTCCATGGATTTTTCACCGTAACCAGCTATACTTAAAGGTACGGGTGAAACAAAGAGTAAATCCATGGAAAGAAAAATAAATATATGCCGTCCCGGGTTCGGGGCATCGTGCGCGCTGTGCTGCGGCAGCCATAATTATCTCTCTGGCTGTGAAAACATGGAAGTCATGTTTTCACAGCGCAGAAGCCTGGTGGGGTATTTCTGCAGTGGTGGTGTGCATGTACTGCAAAACCGGGAAGCACTTTTCACTCTTCAGCGGCAGCTTGAAGACCGGTCACTTCCCTGGCATCTTGAAGATGCCATACGGTGCCCCTTTGTTGGCTTCGTGGATCATGAAGAGACTCAACTGGGCTGTCTCATATACGGTGAAGGGGGCTCTGACCCCAGGGTGCTGCACATGTCCACCATCTGCGGCACCTTCTCATGTCTTTCACGTGAAATACTCTCCGATGACGAGATACTTTTCGCCGCCCGGCTCACCGGCGACTGGTATTATTACAGCCTGCTTATCAATGATATCGTTATGCTGCGCGAATTGATCTCCCTGTACTCTTCACCCGAACTTGTTTCGGCCGATGCACTTGAACAGGCCCGCAGCACTCTTGAAAAGAAACTCTTCAACCCGGCGGATTGACCCCCTTGACCTTCGTTGCTTTTTGCATGATACTGTATATATACATGTGAAAAGTTTTTACCAGGAGGAACACGTTATGAAATTACTATCCAACTCATTTTCCGACGGCGGAACCATACATCCCAGGCAAGCCATGAAGGCAATTCCCGGTGGAAAGAACCTGTCACCCCATCTGCGCATTGAAGACGTTCCCCCCGAAACGAAATCACTGGCAGTTGTGTGCGTAGACCGGCACCCCGTGGCAAACAACTGGGTGCACTGGATGGCGGTAAACATCTCCCCCGACGTGAAAGAGATCCCCGAAGGGGCATCGGGCACAAATATGCCGGGAAACACCCTTGAACTTGACAACACCTTCGGCTTCCAGGGCTACGGCGGCCCCCGGCCACCAGCAGGCACCGGTGTGCACCACTACGAATTCACCGTGTACGCCCTCACCGCCTCATTCAAGGCGGAAGAAACACAGGTCTCAGAGAAAAAGTTCCTCTCACTGGTTGATGGCAAAGTAGCGGCAAAGGCCACCCTCACTGCGGGGTTCGAGAATAAGTAGAACCACAGAGGCTCAGAGGTAACTATTCTGTTTCGTTTTTTTAGAAATTACCTTGCATTAAAACGCCAGAGGGTGCATGAAGTGGGTCATTCTTTATTTATTGAGGTGTGATCCCATGAATTACTCTGACCTGCAGGTGGTTTCTTCTTATGACCCGGTGATTACCGTTCCGGTATCCGGTATCCGTGACAGCAGTGATACCCGAGAAGAGCTATCAACCGAGTTTGAATTTATAAAAGACGACCCCCGCACCAGGTCCATGCTAATAACCCGCACCTGTATACAGAAACGGATCGATGCCATGGCGCGGCGAATTGCCGATGATTATGCTGACGCTGGGCGTATTGACGTGCTGGTAGTGCTTACCGGCGCCTTCATGTTCGCCGCCGACCTGTGCAGGGACATATACCACCACCGGAGGATTGACACCCCCGTGCACATGATAAAAACCAGCGTCTACGACCAGACCATCAAGGACACCCGGGAGAAATACCGGGCGGTGCAGCTTGAACTGGCCCCAAAACAGGTAGAGGGGCGGCACATACTCCTCATTGAAGACATCGCCGACCAGGGCTTCACCCTCACCTGGCTGAAAGATTACCTTCTGAACAAACGGGGCGTGTCCTCCATAAAAATATGCAGCCTTATATACAAGGAGCTTGAACACCCCACCGACGAGGTGCGAAAGCTTCGGGACAACCTTGACATGGACTACATCGGCTTCATCGTCCCCGACGTATGGGTGGCCGGCTACGGGGTGGACGCCGCCCACGAATTCCGTAACATGCCCTACATCGTATGGGCCAATGAAAATTATTACCTTACTAAAAAAGAATGAACCATAGAGGATGAAACGCAATGTATCCATTGATGCCCTGCGGGGGGTGGCGGTGCTGCTTATGGTGCAGCAGCATTGCATGGTGTGGCTGTGGGACGAGCCGTGGAACTCCTTCGGCCGCATCATGCACGAGCACCCCGTTATGCTGGGGATAAACCAGCTGGGGCTTCTGGCCGCTCCGCTTTTTATTCTGCTTGCAGGCGCGGGGGCGCATCTTTTCACCCTGCGACAGGGGTATAGTTGGCAGGCACTGGTAAAGCGTGGCCTCTTTATCCTGGCAGCCGGCTGCCTTCTCAACCTGCTGGTGCCCGCGTGGTTTGCTCCAGGCAGCTTTTACGTGCTGCAGCTTATCGGCCTGGGCCTCATCATTTCCGTCCCCCTGCTGCGTCTTTCAGGCCCCCTGCTTATTGTGCTGGCCCTTGCCATACTTGCCGCCACCGCCGGCCTGCAGCAATGGCTTGAGACTCCCCTCCTGCTTTCAGCCCAGCGCATGAACAACACCGCCCTTCCCGGCGGCGTGCTTCGACTTGCCCTGGTTGAGGGGCATTTCCCGGTGTTTCCCTGGCTTTCAGTTTTCTGTGCCGGTATCGTTGCCGGCCGGACCATCGCCCAAAAGCGCCGAGTCTCCCTTCTTGTTGCCGGCGCCGTGCTGCTGGGGGCCGGCCTTCTTCTCGCCTTCCTGTATTTTCGCGGCTACAGCTTCGCCACCTACGGCCCTTTCTACCGCCTGTTCGTCTTTCTTCCTTATACATACCCGGCGGTGCCCTCCACCCTGCTCATACTCGCGGGCATCTCATTCATACTGCTTGCCATTTTTATAATCTACAACAGGGGGGCGGACGTGAATGCTTCCCCTGCACCCCTTCGTCTGCTGGCCCCAACCGGCCGCACGGCATTCAGCTTTTTCATGCTGCACATCATACTGGTTCGCCAGGGAGGCGAGCTGTTTTCCTTTTACAAGTCTTTCTCCCAGGTATGGGCCCTGACCCTCATCGGGTGCATACTGGCGGCCATAATGCTCCTGTCAATTGCCTGGAAGAAGTATGACTACCGGTTTTCACTGGGCTGGCTTATGCGGAAGGCAGCTTAAACCTGCCAGCCCCCTAAATCCCCCCATGGGCTGACTTGTACCCACAAATCAGATAATGTATTTAATACTGCAAATTATTC
>CAZAOK010000010.1:0-57588 GCA_964486725.1 uncultured Leptospiraceae bacterium | reverse complement strand
GAATGGGAAGGTATCGACTTCATTCTTACTTATAGTAAAGGAATAATGGATGATAATATTACTCTTGGGATGAAGTTGTCCTATTTCTACTATCCAAGATCAAGGAATCTTGGTAATGAATGTGCAAATGACTTTGCAGAAGTTGCGCCCTCAATCACTTTCAGCGGATTGCCGCTGTCACCGAAGTTCTTAGTATCGTGGTATTATAGACCAGATAAACAGGAATATGATATTGATGGTAATCCAGAATGGGAACAGGAAAATGCTAAGGATATGTATTACAAGCTTTCATTCGGACATACCTTCCAGTTCACCGAAAAGTCTACATTCTATCTTGGTGGCTGGGGTGCGTACTTCTACTATCCTTCATATCCTGCTGATTATACGAAGGGTAAACATGGTGAAGCAAGAAAAGGATTCAGTGATGTTGGTGTAACCGGTGAGATCTCGGTTACATCTGATGCGGGTACGACTATCTCTGCGTCGTATAACTTTGCATACAATCCTGACGAAGATTTTGCAAAAGCAAATGTATACAATGACAGGTATCACCATTGGTTAACCTTTGGTGTGTCTCAGTCAATATAATGGAAGATGAATTGTTTCATTTAATAAAGTTAATTCAAACAACAGCCGTGGCGGATGGGAACGTCCGCCCGGCACTGTTTTTCGTAAATTGATTGGCAAAAAAAAAAGAGATGCGGCAGCAAAAAAAGGGAATGTGTGGTGATTCGCGATGGAGCTTTTTCAACGTATACATGCCTGGATCATATGCAAAAAATGACGCTCCGTCTTATGTAATTGTACTTATTTATTATTTTATGAATTATTCTATTACACGAAAGAAACAGGAAGGTATACGATGGCCAAGATCAGAGTTGAGAATATAGAAAAGATTTTTGGTGACAATGTTGAAGAGGCCCGTAAACACCTGAAAGAAGGGATGCCGAAAAACGATATCCTTGAAAAAACAGGATGCGCAATTGGTGTTCACGATGCCACGTTCGAGGTGTATGAAGGTGAAACCCTTGTGGTTATGGGGCTATCGGGAAGCGGAAAATCCACATTGCTGCGCTGTATCAACAGGCTGTATGAACCAACACGGGGAAAGGTGTATATCGATGGTGTTGATGTTACCGCGTTGAAGAAAGATGACCTCAGGAGTTTTCGCCAGAAAAATTTTGGCATGGTGTTTCAACGATTCGCCCTTCTTCCACACAAAACAGTTCTTCAAAACGCGGCTTTCGGGCTTGAGCTGCAGGGGCTAAGTGAAAATGAGCGAAATGAAAAGTCAATGCGGGCACTTAAACAGGTCGGACTGAAAGGATGGGAGAATACCTACCCGGGCCAACTGAGCGGCGGTATGCAGCAGCGTGTGGGTCTTGCCCGGGCGCTTGCGGTTGAAACGGATATTTTGCTGATGGACGAAGCATTCAGCGCCCTGGACCCGCTGATCAGGGCGGAGATGCAGGATGAACTGCTGGCACTTGAACACGAAGTGAAAAAAACAATTTTGTTTATTACACATGACCTTGATGAGGCGTTGAAACTGGGTGATCGAATTGTAATGATGAAAGACGCGCGTATTGTGCAGATCGGTACTCCTGAAGAGATACTCAGGGAGCCGGCAACCGAGTATGTTGAACGCTTTGTTGAGAACGTTGACATGACCAAGATACTCACTGCCGGTGACGTGATGGTAAAAGCACATTCAATTACCTATCCAAAAGATGGCCCAAGAACAGCACTTCACGTGATGAAAGATATCGGTATATCCAGTATATTCGTTGTGGACAAGTCACGAAAGCTTGAAGGCATAGTGATGGCGGATGACGCTGAAGCGGCGGTAAGGCGGGGGGAAACCAGTCTTGATGATATCATGCAGAGATACAAGGAGTATAAAATATCACCGGATACTCCATTACAGGAAGTAATGCCGAAGATGGTGGATATCAGGTTTCCCATCGCTGTAGTGGATGAAAATGATAAATTTCTGGGCATGATTGTCCGTGGTTCAATTCTTGCAGGATTAACCGAAAGGGGAGGTAGCAATGATTAATATTCCGATTGGTGAATACGTTGAAATAGGTATTGACTGGATAGCCTATAAATTTGAACCGTTTTCTGATGGCGTTACTATTGGCATTGACGTTGTTGTAACGGCATTTCAGGGCGTTCTTTTGTATTTACATCCCTTCATTATGATGGGTTTGATGGCTGTTTTTGCGTACTGGGTAATATCACGAAAATATGGCAGTCTTTCTCTTATGGGATGGCGTACGGGAAGGGGAATGCTCCTGTTTACGGTGGTTGGTCTTTTCCTTCTATATGGCATGGGGTTCTGGCAGGAAACGATGGAAACCCTGGCACTGGTAATAACCTCGGCAATAATCGCACTGCTGCTTGGTGTGCCCATGGGGATATACGCGTCAAGAAGTGACAGGTTCGAGCAGATGCTACGTCCCGTGCTTGATTTTATGCAGACCATGCCGGCCTTCGTATACCTGATCCCTGCTATTCTTTTCTTCCAGGTGGGGAATGTTCCGGGGGTTGTTGCTACCGTGGTGTTTGCCCTTCCTCCCGGTGTGAGGCTTACCAACCTTGGTATACGTGAAGTACCTAAAGACGTTGTTGAAGCGTCCCACGCTTTCGGGTGTACCGACAAGCAGTTGCTGTACAAGGTACAGATCCCACTGGCCATGCCCACCATAATGGCAGGTATAAACCAGGTGATTATGCTGTCACTGTCGATGGTTGTTATCGCGTCAATGGTTGGCGCGGCAGGACTTGGTCAGAAGGTGTACATGGGTATCCTGAAGGCAAAGATAGGTCTGGGGTTTGAGGCCGGCCTGGGTATCGTAATCATCGCTATCTTACTTGACCGTATTACACAGTCATTCGGACAGACCGAACATAGAAATGCCGGCAGTGAATAGTATTTTGGCAGGTAAGAAAAAAAGGCGGGCCTTGACGGGGATCGGTTGGTCTGGTATACTGGAACCCGGTTCTACTGATGATTCCCGCGTGTATATAGTTACTATATAATTCTAATGATGCATGTATTTAATGAACACATAAATAAAATATCAGGAGGTATATAATGATTAAAAGAACTATGTTAGTGCTTTTTGTGCTGGTTCTGACAGTTTCATTAACAGCCACAGGGTGCAAAAAAGCAGATGAAGGCGATCAGCCCGAGGAGAAGGGTAAAATGACAATACTCTATCCAAACTGGGCAGAAGGTATTGCGGTTACTCACCTGGCACTTGCTGCCCTTACCGACAAAGGATATGATGTAACTGTTAAGCCCATCGAACCGGGCCCCATCTACGCTTCACTTGCCAAGGGTGATGCTGAATTGTTTCTGGACGCGTGGCTTCCCCATACGCATGCTGATTACTGGGAAAAGTTCGGGGATGACATTGTTAAGCTTGGTGAATCTTTCAGCAATGGAACTACCGGTCTTGTAGTGCCAGAGTATGTGGATATTGATTCGATAGAAGACCTTAAGAACGAGGAAGTAGCCAAAAAGTTTGGCAAAAAGATCATCGGTATCGGCAGTGGTGCCGGGATACATGGCAACACCGAAAAGGCCATAAAGAAATACGGCCTGCCCATGAAGCAGATCACTTCAAGTGAGCCCGCCATGATGACCAGCCTAAAAAAAGCATATAACAGGAAAAAGCCTGTAGTCATTACCGGCTGGAAGCCTCATTTCATGTGGGCACGATATGATCTGAAATACCTGGAAGATTCCAAGGGTATCTATCCAAAGGATGTTATGGCAATTCTTGCACGTAAGGGTTTTAAAGATGAATATCCAAAAGCTGCAGAATTCATGAGTAACTTCAACCTGAAGGAAACACAGCTGTATGACCTGATGGGTGCGGTAGAAGAAGGGGACGATCCTGTAACCGCGGCAAAGAAATGGTATGAAGACCACAAGGTGCTTGTTGATTCATGGTGGTAAAATGATACCGTGCTACAAGGCTTGTTGTGTAAATAGAAAATCACAATACTGAAAAAAAGGAAGGGCTGTTACACCCTTCCTTTTTTGTGTAATTACCACTGATGTGTCCGGCACAAAAACCGGTTTTTTGGAGTGGGCCACTGTGCCGGTTATTCCCTCCCCCACCTTCAAACGTATGTCCTTTACGCGCTCATCATCAATCCCTTCGGCAATGACGAAAAAAAGTTCGCTGCTGTTCTGGTCATAACGCAGAAGGTTCCAGTTTTCAGGTTCAAAGAAATGGTGTATCTCTTCCATGATATCAATACAAATCTTAAAATAAAATTAACAAAATTCCGGCTGGCATGTGCTTTGTTTTACCATGGACCAGAGATATCCCTCGGGATTCATCCGTTTGCGTTTACGGGTTACCAGCGGTAAGGGAATGTAGGTGAAGTAGGAGTGCCAGCTTCCCACCACGAATCCGGTTTTACCCGCCATGGCACCATGCACGGCGTTCTGGGCAAGCATCATGCAGTATACCGCGTCATCGGGTAACGCGGGAACACTGCGTATGGTGTAGCTGTTGTCTATGTATTTTATTGTTACGGGTATATTCATCGGGGCGAAGTATTCTTTTATTGTTTCCTTCATGAACTGGCCGATGTCCTTATACTTAGGGTTCCCCGAAGCATCTTTGCCTTCGGGCCCGTCAAAATACTCCTGGCCGGCCCCTTCAGCAACTACTATGACCGCGTGGCCCCTGCGTTTTAAACGGTAATGGAGGTTCTCAAGAAAACCGCCCTTTTCATGCAGCTTGAAAGGAACCTCGGGTATAAACACGTAATTCACATCATTTGATGCCAGTGTCACGTAAGAGGCGATAAAACCTGAATCGCGACCCATAACTTTTACCAGGCCGATGCCGTTTTTGGCGCCGATAGCTTCGGTGTGGGCGGCATATATAGACTGGGTGGCTGTTGACACTGCCGTGGAGAAACCGAAAGTCTTATCCATAAACCAGATATCATTATCAATAGTTTTGGGAACCCCTACTATTGAGATTGGAAGTTCTCTTTTAGTGATTTCCCTGTATATATCATGGGCTCCTCTCAGTGACCCGTCCCCCCCTATAACGAAAAGTATATCGATTTTTTCACGAACCAGGGTGTCTACGATAATTTTTTCATCCTGGTATCCCCGGGATGAACCAAGAACGGTTCCCCCTTTTTCATGAAGGTCTTGTACGTAGTCAAGGGTTAGTTCCACGAAATCGTGCCGGTATTCAGGCACGAGTCCTTCAAAGCCGTATCGAACCCCAAGAACCCGTTTTACCCCATATTGGAACTGGAGCATCCTGGCAATACCCTGTATGACGTTATTAATTCCCGGGCATAGTCCACCGCAGGTGACGATAGCCGCGCTTGTGCTGCCCGGGTCAAAGAATAGTTTTTTTCGGGGGCCCGCGTTTTCAAATGACAAAACATCATCAGTGGATTGCATCTGTTCAAGTATTATATCACGTTCAATCTCCACAAGAACCCGTTTATTCTCATTAACAAAACCAGATGTGCGAAGGGGGCTCTCGTATTTTCTTTCGCCCAGAACATTGATCATGGTGTCATCTCTTGTTATCATGTATATAGCTCCATCAGTGAATTGGTATAAAAAAATTTCGAATTATTGCTCTCTATCTGATATCTTCCCGGGTGACCTGGAAGTACACGCATGCACGGTGATATTGTAATGGTATCACGCCCTTGAAAATAATCAGGGATATTTACAGATTTTTTACATTATATATCTTGACCGGTTTCGCGGGTATTAATAACCTGTGGCGATCAGGAAACAGGATATGGCAATTAGAATACCCACATTAAAAGATTGTGCCCTTCTTTTCAGCATTACCATACTCTTGCTGTTTACCGGCACCGTTGTATTGAAGCTGCCTATAACTATCCTGCTTATCGGGGCGGCAGTGATAGCCGGAATAAAAACATGGCGGCTGGGTCATACATGGTCAGAAATCGAGGCTGGTATCGTAAAGGGGATCGCCGGAACACTGCCGGCGGTTATGATACTTCTCATGGTGGGGACACTTTCCGGCAGCTGGATCGCATCGGGCACCATTCCAGTCCTGATCTATTACGGCCTTGAACTGATATCCCCCCAATGGTACCTCATCGCTACATTCATGATATGCAGTATCGTTGGAGTTTCTATCGGCAGCTCATGGACAACGGCCGCGACTGTTGGCATCGCGCTGGTGGGAATCGGGGTGGCACTTGGCATTAACCCGGCCCTGTGTGCCGGCTCGGTGATTTCCGGCGCATATTTCGGGGATAAACTGTCCCCCCTTTCTGATACAACCAATCTTGCCCCGGGTGTTGCCGGTACAGACCTGTTTCTTCATATCAGGACAATGCTGATAACAACCATCCCAACATGGATTATCACGATGGGCATTTTTATATATTTCGGGTATGGAGTGATCAGGGAGGGGTCATTTGATCCGGTGCAGGTTGAAGGTTTACAAAAAGCTATTGGGTCATCATTCTTGATTACACCCCTTGTGCTGATTCCCCTGCTGGTTGTGATCATTCTTGCGGCAATGAAATTTCCCGCCGTGGTGATACTGATAGCCGGCTGGATCGCCGGGATACTTTGCGCCGTGTCGTTACAGGGTGCAGGCATTATTGATACACTTCAGGCATCGTATTCAGGATTTTCAATTCATTCAGGCAACGAGGTGCTGGACAAGCTCTTGAACAGGGGCGGAATATTAAGTTTCATGGAAACCATTCTTATCATACTCTGTGCAACAGGGTTGAGCGGTATATGGGAAAGTGGTGGTTTTATAAAATCATTGCATGATAACCTTTTACAGGGAATTAGAAGTGAAAAGGGGCTCGTGATCACTACAGTTATAACGGCAATGCTGTCAAATGTGTTGATGGCAGAACAGTACCTTTCCATCGTTGTAACGGGCAGAATTTACAGGGACGCATTCGAAAACAGGCGCCTGGCACCCAGGATGCTTTCACGTTCACTGGAGGACGGGGGTACCGTCACATCCCCTCTCGTGCCATGGAATTCGTGCGGCGCGTTTATGAGCGCTGCCCTGGGGGTGCCCACCCTTGCATATTTGCCCTACGCGTTTTTTAATCTTATCATGCCGGTGGTGGCAATAACGTTTACACTGCTGGGGTTATTTATAATCAGGGATGAAACATTTTCAAAAATACAGGCTGATGCCTTTGCCGGAGACTTTTCCCGTGAATAATTCGGACGGTGCCCTCATTTCATTGCGGGATGTGCATGTGTTCAGAGGGGATACCCTTATTCTTGATGGTATTGACTGGACAGTAAACAGTGGAGAACAATGGGTGGTGCTTGGGGCAAACGGGTCGGGTAAGTCCTTCCTCATGAGTGTAATATCTTCTTTACTCCACCCTTCAGGTGGAACGGTTCACGTGCTTGGAGAAGAACTCGGGCAGGTTAATGTATGGGAGTTGCGGTCTCATATCGGTGTTGTAAGTGACAGGCTGCAGGCTGAATACACGGGGGATGTGGGGGTTCTTGACGTAGTATGTTCAGGTTTCTACTCCAGTGTGGGTCTTTACCGGGAAGTTGAAGAATGGATGCGGGAGAGGGGACTGGAGGTTCTTTCGGAGTTGAATATTGAACATCTTCAAAAGAGACCTTACCGGAACCTTTCACACGGTGAGCAGAAACGGGTGTTGATTGCCCGAGCCCTTGTATTTGATCCCCAACTATTAATACTTGATGAACCCTGCAATGGACTTGATATCCCTTCCAGGGAATATTTTCTTCAAACCCTTTCTGACCTGGCATCAGGTGGAAAACATATTGTGTATGTCACTCATCATGTAGACGAGATTATGCCTTTTGTTACCCATGTTCTGCTTTTGAGACAGGGCCGTATTGTCAGTAAAGACGTAAAAGAGATGGTGCTGCAGGAACATATTCTCAACGACGCCCTGGGGTATAGAATGCAACTGTTAAAAGAAGAAGGTAGATATTTTTCCCTGTACAGGGGAATGGGCCTGTAACGTGATTATTAATATAAGAAGCCGGTGGGGTACCCGACCGGCTTGCTGATAATTTTGAAAATCAGAACAGTGTAGTATATTACTTCAGTTTTGATTTAAGGGTTTCTTCCGGTTGTACTCCGATCATCCTGTCTGCTTCCTGGCCGTTTTCAAAAATGATCATTGTTGGTATAGATGTTATTCCATACTTTCTCGCGATTGATTGTACCTTATCTGTGTTAAGTTTTGCTATCTTCGCATTCACACCATTTTGCGCAAGTCGTTCAAGAATGGGCGTCTGCATTCTGCAGGGACCGCACCACGGTGCCCAGAAATCAACAAGCACTTTTCCTTTTTCGTTTAGAACTTCCTGTTCGAAATTCGTTTCTGTCAGTTCAACAAGTGTAGTAGTTACTGCCATGTATATTCCTCCTGATAGTTCAGCGATTGTTTTGTTATGAATAAAATACTAAAATACTCAACAAGCGTCAACCTATTTGTTTAAAAAAATTACCGCAGAGGCGCCAGGAACGCAAAGATCGCAAAAGGGAAATATTTATATATAATTAGTGGCTTAAGCCCATTGTTCTATGCTATTCACGTTAGCGTTTCTCTGCGACCTCTGTGCCTCTGCGGTAATTGTTGTAATAAGGAAGAAGATGAAATTAATATTTGACTGGGACATGAAACAACTTTACCATTTCAGGTACATATATGAAAACTTTTAAAAATTACGTGGAGGCATCTTGAAGGTAAAAGTAGAGAAAATAGATGATGATAAATTAAAGAAGATGAATGTTACATCTTGGCCTGTCTGGGAAAAAGAGGCGTCAGAGTTTGACTGGCATTACGATTCGACAGAAGAATTTTACGTGATAGAAGGTGATGTGGAAGTCGCACTGGAGAATGGTGAAACGGTATCCTTCAGCAAGGGTGATTTTGTAACCTTTCCCGAAGGAAT
This sequence comes from uncultured Leptospiraceae bacterium, assembly GCA_964486725.1. Classification (GTDB taxonomy): domain Bacteria; phylum Spirochaetota; class UBA4802; order UBA4802; family UB4802; genus M55B154. Next base: position 48,626 of record CAZAOK010000010.1, on the reverse strand, counting down.
TTCATGTACCTGGAAGGTTAAAAAGCCTATCCGTAAACATTATAATTTCAAATAAACATGGAGGAAGGTATGCGATCATTTATGATATTACTTGTATGTATTGCCGCAATGGTTACAGTTTCATGCGCCACAACGCCCAAGACCACGGGATGTATTGAGGGGAATTGCAAGGACGGGTATGGAACCTATCAATGGGAAGACGGTTCTCAATACGTGGGAAATTTCAAGGACGGTAAGTATCACGGCCAGGGAAAATATAAGTGGGGTGATGACCGGATGTATGTGGGATCTTTCGTGCTTGGCAAGCGTCATGGCTACGGGGTTATGGACTGGCCAAACGGTAATAAGTATAAGGGTGAATTTAGAAACGACCAGATAAAAGGAGAAGGAACATTCATCTATTCCGATGGAAAAATTTATAAGGGCGAATTCGAGAATGGCGAGGCAAACGGTGAGGGTGTGTTGACCTGGCCCGATGGCACCAGGTACGAGGGTGAATTTTCAGACAACCGCATGGAAGGACAGGGGGAGTTGACCTATCCTGACGGAAGAACCGTGACCGGAAAGTTTGTTAACGGGATTTTTGTCGATAAGAAATAACCCGGTTAATTATTACTGCACGGCAGCTCGCTAAAAGCTGCCGTGTTTACCCTCGCCACCAGTGAATCGCTTTGCTCCATCTTCGGTTTCACCACTTTCAATTGTTTTAAGTCCCATTTCAAATTCCATTTTGAGGCCATCCTCAAGGGCCATGTTCAGCCCGTTGTACATGGCGAACCGATCATTTCGTAGGCATTCCTGCGGAAATGACGACATTCTCTCGGCAACTTCAATGGCGGCAGTAAGCACATTACCGTCTGTGAGCCTGTTTACCAGGCCGAAGTGAAGTGCTTCTTTTGCGTCAAGTTCCCTCCCCGTGAGCATGAGATCAAGTGACCTGCTCAATCCGATAAGTCGTGGCAGACGCTGGGTACCGCCATCTATGAAAGGAACCCCGAAACGACGGCTGAATACCCCGAACCGTGCACTGTGGTCGGCTATACGAAGGTCACACCAGCAGGCAAGTTCCAGTCCGCCTGCAACCGCGTAGCCTGATATGGCGGCAATGACCGGTTTGCCCGGCATAAGCCGTGTGGGCCCCATGGGGGCAGCCTGGCCCATGTTCGGATTTAACGGGTTGGCGCGTTTTGGATCTTCGGATAATGCTTTCAGATCGGCTCCCGCGCAGAAATGCTCCCCTTCGCCGGTGAGGATGGCAACCGACAGGGCGGGGTCAGAGCCATATTCGGTAAATACCCTGAACAGCTCTCTGGCGGTAGGCCCATCAACGGCGTTTCTGACCTGTGGCCGTTGGATTGTTACCAGTAATATTGAATCACGTATCTGTGTTTTTACAGTCATTCGTATCCTCCACCCCTTTACAAAAGTTACCAGTACATGATATACTCAATGCAGCACATGTATAGTAAAATAGTAATTACTCAACTGTCATGCTGAATAATCAAAATTATTCTAAAATGAATAATAATCCAGCATCTCCCCCCGCCTTCGGCGGGGGGAGATGCTCAAATTCCTTTTTATTATGAAGTAAATGATCAATATTTTAGTCATAGCTGAGTACTCACGTAAAATATTATAACGGAAAAAGTATCAGGAGAGTAACAACTTGAAATACATTGTTTCTTTACATGACAGGTATCTTCCTGGCGAGTTCTTCACGGGTAAATTTCTGAATAACCGGGGATGTCGATGGGTTCAACATTAGAGCAAAGATCACGCTGGCGAAATGTTATGCAATCAGCAAGTATCCTGATCCTTATGGCTGCTATACTGGGGGGGATTGGCTGGCTTATTGGGGGTATGACGGGACTTTTATGGACCGCCGTGATTGGCATGGTGCTGTTCGTCTTTACCCCGAAGATTAGCCCTGGAGTAGTGCTGCGCATGTATAATGCCAGCCCCATACAGGAGAACGAGCTTCCAGGTCTTTACCACCTGTTGAAAGCGTTGTCCCGAAAGGCGGGCCTGGAATATGTACCTGGTATATATTATGTACCAAGCAGGGTGATGAACGCTTTCAGTGTTGGCAGCCAGGATAATGCCGCAATTGCCCTCAGTGATGGCCTTCTTCGTTCAATGTCCAGGCGGGAGATCGCGGGAATACTGGCGCACGAGTTGAATCATATACGGCACAATGACCTGTGGATTATGCAGATGGCTGATAACATGAGCAGGATCACTCATTCCATGTCAATGGTGGGGCAGGTAATGCTTTTATTATTTTTGCCATTCTATTTCGCCGCTGGTACCAGTATTCCCTGGTTGATCATCCTGTTTCTTATGGTTGCCCCCCTGGTGAGTATGCTGTTACAATTGGCATTGTCACGAACAAGGGAATATGATGCCGACCTTGGTGCCCTGCAGATAACAGGAGACCCTGAGGGTCTTGCGTCAGCATTGAAAAAACTGGAAGTGTACCAGAAGAAGCTTATTGATCTGCTGATCATGCCCGGCAGGAAAAATCCTGATCCGTCACTTCTCAGGTCACATCCACATACAGAGAAGAGGCTGGAAAGACTTTATAAGCTGGGAGAGCAGTACCAGTATGACAAAGACATTGATGTAGCAGATGAAGATATTTTTTCAGGCCGGTATTCACCAGTTGGGAACACTCCACGATGGAAGTGGTGGGGGGGATGGTACTGATAAAACAGGTGTAATCATTACAAAAGTGCTTGCATTACAATAGGTCTTATGTTACATTTCTTCAAACAAGCGGGATGAATCACAAGCCTTATGTATCATATTTAAGGAGGTGGTAGTATGGCAGAAGAATTCAAACCGGGATGTGCCAGGCCAACTGGTGGACCGGTCGGCAGTGAACCAGAGAATGAAGACACTGCAAAGTCTTCACAGCAAGAATCTATAAAGGGAGGAAACAAGAGTATGATAATGGTGGGCAGGAAGGCCCCTGATTTTACAGCTCCGGCGTATCACAGGGGAAAGTTTATTAATGTAACACTTTCAGATTACCTTGGAAAATGGGTGGTGCTTTGCTTTTATCCTGGTGATTTCACCTTCGTTTGAGCAACAGAGGTGTCGGCAGTTGCCGACAGGTATAGCGAGTTTCAGGATCTGGGTGTTGAGGTGTTATCCATGAGTGTGGATAGCGTGTTTGTTCATAAGATGTGGGACGAACATGAATTATCAAAGATGGTTAAAGGTGGAATCCCATTCCCCATGATGTCAGATGGCGGCGGTAAAGTGGGAACAGTATATGGTATTTATGATGAGGATGCTGGCGTTGAAACCAGAGGACGCTTTATCATTGATCCCGACGGAAACGTTCAGGGATACGAGGTTCTTACACCTCCGGTAGGACGAAATGTGGGCGAGTCAGTGCGCCAGGTGCAGGCTTTTCAGCATGTACGCAATAGTAAGGGTTCAGAAGCCCTTCCCTCGGGTTGGAAACCGGGCAAGCTTACGTTAAAACCCGGCCCTGATCTTGTTGGCAAGGTCTGGGAAGTCTGGAAGACAGATATGGCACGCGACTGACAGGTTGGTTTCATCCCGCTCCTGTTTGGTTTACAGTATATTGTCTACACATACTTAATAAACCGTTCCTGGTTATATCGTATTCGTTTCCCATATATTCCTCCGGTGGCCCTTTTCCCGGCAGAGACCACCATGACTACCGCGGCATCCCGGGGAAGTGATAGGATTTTCTTAATTCGCTTCGCGTCATACCCTTCCATGGGACATGAATCATATCCGTAAGCCCTTAATGACAACATGAGATTTTCTGCTGCGAGGGCTGTTGTCTTGGTGGCCCAGAGTTTCATGTCCTTGCGGGTGACCGGTTCACGGATTATGGGTGCCTTAAGTCCGCGAAAAAAATACAGTATACGTTTGAAAAAACCAATAATTCCCAGCGGCCCCTGTGTATATACAAAGGGTACTATTTTCTTGTAATAGCTGAAGGCGGCTTTTGGTACCTTCCCAGGCTGTTTGTTAAAAAGGGTTATCATCTCCCTGGCATGTTCACGCCATGTTGCGGTACGTGCCACAAGTACGAAAAGGGCGGCGGCACTTTTAGCGGCAACCTGGGACAGGCACGCGTAATTCAGTTGCCTTCGTTTCTCAGGCGACTGCACACAGTAAATTTCCCATGGCTGCAGGTTTGACGAATTGGGTGCCAGGAGGGCGTTATTCATGCAGGTGGTTATTATTTTACCTGGGATCTTTTCGTCGGTATAGACGCGAACCGAGCGGCGTGAGTCGATAACTTTCTGAAACTCCTCAGCGTTAATTTCGGGTGCCTCTTCATGATAATCGAATCCCTGCGTCGAACTCAGTATGTTCTCATCAGACATGATATGTACTCCTTTCTTTCTTAAGGTATTGTGGTAAACTTTTCAATGCCTTTCCAAAGATAAAAAATTGTATTTTTATGCTTGAAGAATATAAGCCATTCTGGAACATGTACACAACAATAATATTCGCTATTATTTCTTTTTTACGGTTATGTCCTTCAGGGATTAGTATGATCTTATTTTGTATATTCATACGGGGGTAGAGAAGTATGAAAAGTCTTTCCCGCAACACCATTCAATACCTGAAGGGGTGTGCCCATTCGATGAAACCCGTTGTGCTTATCGGAAAGAACGGACTTTCCGCCGGGGTAATCGGGGCTATTGATGATGTACTGGACAGCCATGAACTCATAAAGATAAAGTTCATTGACTGCAAGGACGAGAAGAAAGACCTGTCAAGGTCCATTGTGCAGCAGACAAAAAGCATAATGGTGGGGTTGATCGGTAACGTTCTTATCGTGTACCGTCCCCATGCCGAGATTGATAAACGGCAGTACGAGCGTGCGGTTGCCGGATAATTGTATCCTTTTTGTCCGGCACTTATTCGATAAGACGCCCAGCCCTTTCTCTGAACAGGAAGTGGTACATCATATCGGCATAGCGATCCATTTTCTTCTTCCCCTCGGCGGATTCTGAAAATCTCCAGAACCCGTAAAGCTTGGCCAGGTTGATAAGCCTGGAACTGTAGCGTTTCCAGGTGAAATGCTGCCTGACCCTGTTGATGCCATTTTCTGAAATATTATTCCAGTATGATGCGTCTTTCTCGCATTCCATAACAAAATTCTCAAGACTTTCGGCGATCAGTTCAGGATGGCTGGTATTCATAAGAAAACCACTGAATTCATGCTGAATTATTTCGACGGGGCCACCGAACTTCGGGCCAAAAGTTGGCAGACCCGAGAGCATGGCTTCCAGTATTGTAAGACCAAACGCCTCAAAAAGTGCCGGCTGAACGAACATACCCCTGTAATCGGCTATTATCCTGTATACTTCACCGGTATCAATCTTGTTGATACTGGGAAGCCAGCGGATTTTTCCATGCAGGCCATATGTATCAATTAATTCATACGCGAGGCGAATTTGTTCTTTTTCTTCCTCGTCCCGTGAGTCTTCAATGCGAATGGACGCCGCGGAAAATATCAGGTTGCATGATTCCTGCAGCTTTTCACTCATGCCGAATGCCTCAATAAGGCCTGTTATGTTCTTAATTTTATCAAAACGCGCCATGGTGAAGATGGGGGGCTTTTTCGGGTCATCCAGTGTGCCGAATATCCCTTCGATTTCTTCTCCGAAGAGTCGTTCTTTCCAGTGGTTTATTTTCTGGTGAACCCTGTTTTCTTCTTCATGATAAGGCCCGTAAAGGTTTTCGTCAACACCGGGAGGTATTACGTTAAACTTGGGGGCGAACAGGTTTATCCCGTTATGTACCTGGAAAAGGCCCGGCATTGTATAGTACTGGTATGACTCATACTGTCCCATTTCAAATTCAGTTCCCGCTATTTCCTGGTAGGTGCTGGCAATAATAAAATCAGATTTATTCATGGAAAGCATATCCGCGGTATACTGAAGTGAAAAATTGTAGTGTTCTTCCATGTCCTGCCAGTACAGGTCTGAGAACAGGTACTTGGTTTTTTCCAGGGCATGGGCTATGGTACATTGAATAACGTCAAGCTTGTTGGACATCAGTGTAGCCACCAGGTTGCCGTCGGAGTAATTTCCGATGATAAGATCCGGGCGGCCCTGGAATTCACTCAGAATGGCGGCGGTTGCGTCTTTGGCAAAACGTTCAAGGTATGGCCATACGTGGAAACGTGAAATCCAGTGAGGTATGGTGTTGTAATTATTATCCCGGAATGGTATGCGAAGAATCCAGCCGTTTTCTGTTTGGTGAATTTTTTCATGCTGCTGGTTGCATGTAGTGTCGCCCGCTTCAGGAATGAGCCTGGTTACCACGATAATCTGTGGCATAACATCAAGGCCGGTCAGCTGTATGCTTTCTTTAAGATGCTTCTCCAGTGCCCTAACCTGGTCAAGAATATATATTACCTGCCCGCCGGTGTCAGGTTTTCCCAGCACGTTCTCCTGCCCAAACCATCCGTGAGGTGAAAGTATGGCGATTTTCGAGACCAGGGGCATCGGAACCATTGATATGAATTCTTCCAGTAGTGAATCATCAGGTTCATTGATGAGATCGTACAACAACTGCATGGAGTTAATTATCCGTCCTGCCGTGTTTCCCCATCCTGGTTCAAATCCGGATTGTTTCATGGTGCGCTCAACTGACGAATACGGATCATCATGAGGCAAACCGGAGAGCATGTCAATCATGTTGCCAAGTTCGTCGTAGAAGGTATTATGGTCAGATATAATTGAACTGTTCACAAGAAGCTGTTGCCCTTCATAACTGTGCATTCGAATAAAGTTGAATAATTTCTGATTCCATTCAACGGGATTTTGAAATATTTTACTGCTGAGATATCGGTTGAGATATCGAATACCGTTTCCCACCGATCTCGTATCCTTGATGGATGGAGAAAAATCGTAAAAGGGCATAAAATCAATGTGAAGGTGTGAGTGATCATCCTGGGCCGGAGTCACCTGTGTATCCTTGATATCAAGATATTCGCAAACGGTTATTTCCTCAAGATATTCTCCGTCCATTCGCAGCAAATAAAACCTGTATCGTGCTATACCGTACCGGTGCATAAGCACCATGAATTCACTCCGAACAATTACTTCCTGAATCTTGCGCAAAAATAATGCAATTGATGATTTTTCCAGGAATTCCAGGTTCTTGTTATATGTTTCGCAGTATTCTTTGAATATGAGAAGTATGTCATTGCGAAGAAGAAACTTGCCTTCGTGTTCAGCAATAGTCGCAACGAATTCCTTGAATTCATGACGTTCCTGTTCATTGATTATTTTTTGTATCATGTTTTGCGCGGACAATTGTTATACCTCTCCTTTTGCCTTTTCCAGAATTTTATAATACCGTATACCTTCAATAATACCACCCGCAAACTCCCTTTCAGCAAAATATACCCGGTTCATACCTTTCAGTCGTTCAAGTTCACTGCTGTAATTCCCCACAACAATACCAAGTGGATCACCACGAAGCATCTCTTCATCGTTCCCCGAATCACCGCTAACCACCATGTGATCCTGGGGTATTTCCCACTTGTAACTGAGGTACCTTATGGCTTTACCCTTGGATGCCGCAGAGGGTAATATATCGAGAAACTGGTCGTGAGAATAAATCAGGTTATACCGTATCTTGTTTTTCATCAACGCATCGTGAACTTTGGCAAGACTGTCCTTTCGTGGTTCCATGTAATAGCTGACTTTGAATTTGCGCTGGGTATCTTCTTCCTGGTATGTGAGGAAGTCAAATTTCTCAAGAATAGACCGTATTTTTTCACGGTTCCATCTCTTTGATATATGGGCATCATATCCCTGGTCATACTTGAGACTTGCGCCATAGTATATTTCAGTGCCCACCGAAGATATAATCAGGTCGGGTTGGGATATCTCGTGTTCCGTTAATATCTCCAGGGCCGATTCAATAGTTCGCCCGGTGGCAACACCGAATCCAATGTATTCACTGTTATCATCAAGCAATTGTTTTAACTCATCCAGGTATTCGTTATCTCCCCCGATGAGAGTATAATCAATATCGGTTACCAGGAGATAGCTCAACGAGGTTAGACGTTTCCCGATAGATTGCTGCATGCCCTTCGTGGAGAAATTCTTCTTTACGTCTTCGGTTGGAAGCTTGCTGAGTTCATTGAGATATGATTCAACGTGTGAATCCCATGAATAATATTCACGAACGTTCAGTATACCATTTTGTGAATATTCCTTCCATTTCTCTGGATTAACAATAATTTCTTTTATTGCCTCGCTTATGCTTTTGGTGTCGGTGACATCTACGAGGATGCCGTTTTTGCAATTTGATATGATATCCCGTGGTCCCCCGTCATCGGTTGCCACTATGGGGAGACCCGTACCTGACGCTTCGATAAGGGTTAACCCGAATGGTTCGGTAAAGGCCACGTTAGCAAAGACCCCTCTTTTCTCTGCCGCAATCCTGTATAATTCCGGAACTTCCCATTCGAAGTCATGCTTCTTCGGAATAGCCATCTTTCCGTACAGGTCATACTTGTCCATTAATAACAGCATATCCGTGAGAACCGCACGCTCGTTTTCCTCTTTGTCGCTTATGTCTTTTCGTATTCCGGCAAAAATTGCAAGGTTAGCCATTGCCTGCAGTTCCATGTCCTCTCCATAGGCCTTAATGAGTCCAGAGATGTTTTTTCTCTGGTCCGGGCGGCATAAGGTAAGAACCACCGGCCTGTCAGGGTTCATGAAAAACCTGTTCATCTCATCCCGTATTGAGGCCTGTGCCAGTATCTCGCGTTCATCCTTGTTTGAATCTGGCATCATGTCCCGGTGGTAAGGGTAAAACCTGTCCAGGTCTATTCCGGGTGGGATAACCGCGTATCGAGCCATGTTGGTATTGTTGTACTGACCATATTGCGTTTTTACCTCCTGGTTGGTGCTGGTAATGACAAGCTCGGCATCTTTAAGCACCTGTTCTTCAACATCTATCCGGTGATCAATCTTATATTTCTTAATGATGTCTTCTTTCTTCATGCCATCGTCCAGCAGCTTCCCAAGCTTTGATCTTCCCAGTGAATGCCCGGTAAAAACAAAAGGTATTCCAAATACCTTGGCAACCTCTGATGCGACGTATCCCGCGTCAGCATAATGCCCATGGACCAGGTCGGGTATGTCATTTTCTTTCTTGATGTATTTCAGCGTTTTATCGATGTATTCTTCCAGGTAAGGCCAGAGTAATTCTTTTCGCATATATTTTCTTCCGCCGCACTGAATTCTCACAATCCTCGAGTTTTCCCCGATCTCTTCTATGGGCTTTGCGTAGTCCTCTGATACTGTTTTGTCGTTTATTAGACGGGTGAAAAGATCCACTTTTCGTACATTCGGATTCTCTCCCAGGGCACGGGCAAGCTCAACCACGTACTTGATCTGGCCTCCGGTATCAGCGTCCCTGCCCATTTCCATGTTTTCTGATCGAAGCAGCCCGTGAATGCTGAACATCATAATATATAAATTGTCTTTTTTCATCATTGGCTCTCCTGAAATAATTTCCTGAATTCAGAATAGAAGGATAAATCCCGGGGAATGGCACCCTCTATTGTACATATTCGTGTGGAAAAACGTGTGGCCACATCAAGTATACGTGGGGGCTCCCATCCGTGTATGAATCCGGCGGCAACTATTGCTGAATAGGCATCCCCCGCACCTACGGTGTCTTTCACTGTAATGGAATGATCCGGTTCTGCGGTAAACCTGTTATCACGTGTTACTATTGAACTGCCGCTTGAGCCCCCGGTCAGTGAAATCATTTGAATATTGAAGTCATCAAACAAAGAGTTTATACATTCATCAGTGTTCTCTTTGTCATAGAGCATGATTCCCAACTCTTTTAACTCGTCACTGTTTAACTTCAGGATATCTGTATGGTTCAGTGATGCGTTGATGATCTCCCTGTTGTAACAGCCGGGACGAAGGTTAATGTCATACATGCAAATGGTACCGGGTTTTTTTAAGGTAAGCATATCCTGCACCGAAGAAAATCCCTGTGAAGTACGTTGAATCAATGTGCCAAAATATATAAAATCCGTTCTATTGAGTGTAGATACAACAGATGGTGTCATTTCAATAAAATCATAGGCAACATTTTCCCGTATGGTAAAGGTGGCATTTTTATTCTCGTCAAGTTGTATGAGAACTTCTCCGGTAGGATGCGAGTCGTCAACCTGAACATATTCAGGATCCAGGTTGCGCCGTGATATCTCTTCAATGAGATGGGAACCGTTTTCATCGTTACCCACCCTGCTTATAAAGACTGTTTCCAAACCAAGCGCAATCAAGTGAACCGCAAAATTAAATGGAGCACCCCCGATACGGCGATAATCTGGGAACTGGTCAAATAATATTTCTCCTATTGAAACTATCAATGGATCCTCCTTTAGATCCTCCTTGTTATAAATTTACTGGAATTTAGTATTATTCAAAGGATACCAGAAAACTGATAATAATATGCATAATGTTCATATATTATATGATGATTTCGGGGTCAATGCAAGGAGAAATTTGAGTTATTCCGGTAGACGCATTCGCAGGATTTCTCTTCCTTCATATTCACCCGCGTCCAGAAACATTTTCTTGAGACCGGCCGGCGCGTATTCAAATACTTCACGGGTTAAGTAGAAATTTCCCGGGGGGGTATACTTCTGTCCCAGGTGAAAAATTGAGTTAATTGAATCAGAAATAATATTTCCGGTATCACCTTTTTTTCTGTATACCGTGTTGCCGATATTGAGGGCAATTTTGAAAGACAGGGTGGTGTTAATATCTATTTCTTCAATGCAGATAAGCTGACGGTTAAGAATCATTCGAAAAGAGGCAAGAATGGCATCGCATTTTTCTGCGTCAAATGGAAAGAGAATGAGTCCACCGAAGTCCATCCACATCCATATCTGTCCCTGTAAGGGGGAGAAGTATTTTTCGAGGTATTTTCGGAATGATAGAACTGTCTGCTCGATATGAGATGCTCCCATGTTTTTCATTAATTCTTTCTGATTATCAAGTTCGATGAACATCATGCAGAAGGTGTATTCCTGTCCTGTTTTGATGTTATTCCAGTTGTTACCTGAAAGGATATAGTTGGATGCTGCCGGGTTCTGTTCTTCGTCAGGAAGTTGCATCGCCCTGTATGTTTCGATGGTTTTAATACGTTTAGGGGCGATTTCTTCTTTTAAAAGCTCTTTGCCCATATAGTCACACGCGTTATTGTGAAATAGTTCGGCAACGTCATGAATTATATTTTTTCTGTCAATAATGCCGTACCTGTAATTTTCAAGCCTTGCCAGGTATTTCATCATTTTAGCTCGTTCATCCGGGGACATGTCTGAAATATCTACGTAGAGAATTGATCCATGTGCAGTGTTTTTTAGTACCTTTTTTATTTCAGAGGGAGAAAAAAAATGTACCGTTATTTCTTTTGATTTGATCAGCCTTGTAAACGGTTTATTTATTCCCTTGTTGTCAGAAAAGACTAGTATCTGCATCTATTTCTCCCATGTTAATTCATAGTTATAAAGTGTCTGGCCGTCCCCTGTCTTAAGAGGTGAAAACTGCATCAATAGTAATTCATTCAGGGCAGGAAATACCACGTTGCTTACAGTAATTGAATTGGGCCCTGTATGTTTCGATTCGATACGGACAATTTCCTTGATGACATCCTGCTTGGCAATCTCATCAGGGTCAAAACTGAACTGGCAGCTGCCGCAATGAATCGCGATACGTACTGCCAGTGGATTATCAAGCAAACAGTGTACCTGGTTAAAAATGAAGAGTTCATGGATTATTTCCATGGCGCTTAATGTTGCCAGCATAGATTTGTTGGAAAAGAAGAAGGCGACAAGTCCCCCGTCTCCTTCCCAGTTCCATATTCTGCCGTTTCTGCAGTCAATGGAGTTTTCTACGATTTGCTTCAAGTGGCCATAGGTTTTCTGAATGATATCCTCAGGGTAGTTTCTTACCAGCACACTGTTGCCAACGATGTCCAGCCGCATGAAGGCAAATATGTATTCCTCTCCTTCGCGAAGTACACTCCAGTTAACTGTTTTACGGGACCTGCCGTCCTCGATAAAAAGTTTGTTTTCCCTGTCATATACATAGCCATGCTCAATTATGCCCTCTACGATTTCATGAAGATAGGCAACAGGGTATGCCCGTCCCATCAGGCCAACCTGGTGTACCTGCATGAGCAGGTTTACAAAATGGGGGAACAGGTCAGCATCCGCTATGTCCCTCACTATCTGGGCTGCCGCGTCCCTGTTGGGTATGGGTATGCTTTCTGGAAATCCTGTCTGTTTGAATATGTTGTAACCCGGAATCAGCTTGCGGGTGACGGTCACCATTGTATTTACGTCCATCGACTCGGAGAGGGCCCGGGCGGTGAGGCGTTTGAGGCTTGCGTTAATTTCCATACTGGTTTGATCCTTGCGAAGAATTAATGCATAAATTATTATGATGGTGGTTTGAATAAGTCAATAGAAAAAGAACCAATAGTGTGAAAACTATTCATTTTCAGTGGTGCTGTTCTGCCTATTATTGCTTTTTTGGTTCAAATTTCATCCTGATATTCACGACCCGGTCATCCTTGCTGGCATATATCTTTATGCTCTTACCGGTTTGGTAGTCCGGATGATTGAACTTGAAGTAATAGGATTCCCCGTTGTAAAGGGTTTCGAGAAAATTTTTATTGCTGGATAGCTTCTCCCAGTCTACCCATATGTATCTTCCCTTGTATTTTCGAAGCATGTAGACATCCACATTGGGTATCTCCTTTTTTGAGAAAAAATCGATAAAATTGAATTCGAAAGATATTTTGCTGCGAGGTGTTGCAGAGAACGGGGTGGTAATAACCATGGTCTCATTCTGCTTGTTGATGGGGTTAAGGGTGAAATGTGTCCAGTATGCCTTGCTGTTGAATTGTATTTTCACCGCGTAGTTGCCTTTTTTTCGATACATCGCTTTACTTGTAAAAATCAGGTTGTTCGGAATGGAGCGTTCGTCACCGAGTTCGATCCTAAAATCATCAGGGCTGAGGGCAATAACGTTTTCCGGGGTGAGGAGTACCTCTTCCACCCCCGCCTGCCTGTACTTGTCATCGAGCCTGATGAGCCATGCCCTTATCTGAAAATTCATCAGCATGTCCCTGTACCAGCGGTCAATGAAACGGTATAATTTTATTTCTGCTGCTTCTTTTTTTTCTGCGTATACACCCGGGTATGCTTTCGCATCTGGCAGATCACTAATACCGGGCAGCGGCAGGGTGTACTGGATTTCCATTATGCCGGTATCAGAACGGGAAAACACATGGAAGTACATGTCGGAAACAAAGAGTATGTATATAGCCATCAGGATACACATTGTACCTGTCAATCCGACAAGCAACCTTTTGCGGGTTTGTGATTCCCTGAAGCTTGCGGTAAATGATGAATACAGGGGACGCATTCGCTGTATCTCTTCAGGTATCCTCTTGTAGAATACGTACTCGGAGATGCACCAATTCAGCTGTTCGCTGTGTAATCGCCTTATGTATTTTTCAAGTTTTTTACGCAACAGGCCAACATTTCGATACCGCCTTGCCGCGTTGGCCCGAAGGCAATGCCTGATAATCCTGCTGAAAAAAGCGGGGATGTCTTTGCTGATATTTCCCGGTGTAATATACTGTTGTTTCATGCGGGCAGTGAAAGCCTGGGTGCTGAAGGTATTATCGTAGGGACGTTCCCCTGTAAGCATCTCGTACATGATAATACCAAGTGAATAGATATCAGAGCGTTCAGTAACTTTTTTCATGTCACTGAGATGTTCAGGGGACATGTAGGCCGGTGTGCCCATCACCATGCCGGTTCGGGTAAGTTCAATCTTCGTGGCATCATTTTCTTCTTCCTGTTCCCGAAAGCTGGCTATACCAAAATCGATAATTTTAACCTCACCCCGCTTCGAAATGAGGATGTTCTGGGGTTTCAGGTCACGGTGCAGCACGCCTTTACCATGGGCGTATTCCAGTCCCCGTGATACTTCGTGCATAATGAGAAGAACGATATGGGGATCGATTTTTTTTCTCTTCTGCAGAAGTTCGGAAAGAGGTATACCGTCAACATATTCCATCACGATATACATGTTTCCTTCCCATCTGAAATAATCATTGAAGGCGGCAATGTTGTCATGTCGGAGAGATGTCATTATGGTTGCTTCACGTTTGAAGCGTTGGGATAAATTCTTGCTGGATTTGCTGAGTTCTTTAAGGATTACGTGAGTTTTTAAGTCAGGATGAACTGCCTTGTATACCCTGCCCATCCCGCCGGCCGCGATTTCTTCAACAATTTTGTAATCCTTAATGGTTTTTGCCATACAATATCTCCCTGGATAATATAAAGGGAGTGTATAGCTATATGACAGCAATGGTCAAGAACAAACAAATTAAAATCTGGTTGACCATGTTGATTTTCTGATTTACTTTTAAACACCGTAAGGAAAGAGGGCTCTTTATGTGTGCACCGATTTTTTTAATGGTACGAAACTGAGAAGTCGCGCCTTACAGTAGAATCAGGATATTATATTAATTCTGGATGGAAGCATATCATGGCTGATGAAACAATTTATAAACGTGACAAAAAGGCGAAAGAAGCCGTTTCGGCCGCCACAGGAAAAGGTACAAGGATCCGCTTTCAGGACAGGGACATTGATGTAAAAAAGGTGATCAAGATTGGCAGGGACCCGGTGAATGATATTGTCATTCAGAACGATCCCCTTGTGTCCCGAAAACATGCCATTATAGAGAAAGACGGTGATACACTGTACCTTGAGGACAAGGGAAGCACCAACGGTACCTATCTAAACAGGAATCCTGTTTCTGCAGGCAAGAAGGTAAAGATAAAGAACGGCGATACTGTTATGATCGGCAAAACTGAGTTGAAAGTGGTTACCTGAACTGATGGATGTCAGGGCAGCCGGAAAAACAGACAGGGGGACAGTACGGCCCGCTAATGAAGATGCCCTGCTGGTTGATGAAAAGAATGGCCTTTTCATAGTAGCCGACGGGATGGGTGGTCATGAAGCCGGTGACGTGGCCAGTAAAATGTTTATAAATGAAACAAAGCAGTTTCTTTCCGGTAAGATCGGGGACGATATACCTGAAACAGAAATATCAATGTTGCTTGAAAAAGCAATACAGAATGCCAACCGGAAAATATATATGTACTCGAAAAATCATGGAAGCGGTCGCATAATGGGAACTACCGCGGTTCTCATGGCACTTACGGATAACCAGTATTTTATATCCTGGGTGGGGGACAGCAGGGCTTACCTTATGCGTGATGGTACTATGAAAAGGCTTACCCGTGATCATTCCTATGTGCAGCAGCTGGTTGACTCGGGAGAGATTTCAGAAAAAGAGGCCAGGGTTCATCCACGGCGCAACATGGTTACCAGGGCCGCAGGTGTGGAGCAGGAGATCGAGGTTGAGACAGTGTGGGGTCAGAGCAGGGTGGGGGACGTGTTTCTTCTTTGTACCGACGGGCTTACGGGTCCACTGGAAGATGGGGTAATTGCTGCACACCTTGAAAGGGGTGGAAGGCATGAGGGGGGTAAACCGGGGTCAGAGCCTGATGCAATAACAGATGTATTGATCCAGAGTGCCATCGAGGAAGGTGGTGATGATAACGTCACAGTTGTGATAGTAGAACTACTCTGACTTTTTTGTGGTAATTTTCAGTGGCAAATATGCAGGACAGAATCCCATGAAGCTTGTCGCAAGAAAAAGAATGGCCACTATTCCAAGTAGTATGGCTGCTGTTCCGGTTATCTGTCCGGTAAAATACAATACCACAATGAGCACCGCTAAAAGGGTGCGTACCAACCTGTCAATTGTTCCCATATTTTGTTTCATGTATATCTCTCCGTTGTTTTTATTTCCGGTATGATTTATGTTGTACCGGGTATTCGAAATATACATGCAGATTCATGCGGGATCAAGGTTTCATTTTTATAAACATGCGATAGGGCTCTGACCCTTCGAACTTTATTTTACCAACCTGTCTTATACAAATTCGCCAAATGCTTAAGCAAGAATTCCTCGTACAAGAGGAATTGCTCTCTCCTTTCTTCAAAGGTAGCTCCCATGCTTAAATAATACTCATGCATATCAACTTTAACCCTGCTGTTGTAATTCTGAATTATATTACAATTTATACTGCCCCATGGATAATCCCGCGGGTCACGAACAAGGCCTTTTTTTACAGGATTGTATGCAAGGTACCACAATAACCATCGTAAATAATATTCAGGATTTTCCGAAAATTCCACTATCTGGTCTTTGAACCGCTCGTTCCAGAAAGGTCCGCTGCGGTTATGTAATTTGTTATATCTTTCTGCAAAACGGGCTTTCATATATTGCATGATCCTGGATATAGATGCCTCTCCCTCAATGGTTTCTATCACCAGGTGGAAATGGTTATCCATAATCTGGTAGGCAATTAGTTTAAAAGTATACTTTTCCTGGGTATCTCTGATTGCCTGTTCAAACATGAAGGGTGTTTTCTTCAGCAATAGCAAGGCCTGCTTGTCGATACATCGTGAATATGCATGATGGGTAAGTCCCTGGATTATAATTCGTGGTGGTCGTGGCATGGGTAGCTCCTGTTATAATAATTGGGTTCTACCCTTCTATACGAATAAAAATGAGGGATCGTAAAAAAAAATGAAGAAAAACATGGTATCAGGACATAAATGAAGAAAAAAAGTGTGAGAAATGGGATATTTTTATAAGGGGTCAGAGCCTTAACTGGATAATTGGCATCATAACTGTACCAGGAGGTAAAGATTGTACCAGGGGTCAGAGCCTGCATCAGTCTGCATCATTGAAAACCTGCATCAGCAAAAACCACCTGCACCCCGTTACCCCGTACCAGGCTTTTTTCTTGCCTCTTTCTTTTCAGAAAGTTTTTTCTTCTCCTGAAGTCTTTTTTCTCTGGCGGCTTTTGAAGGCCTGGTGGGCTTTCGTTTTTTCTCGGGCTGCAGGGCTGCGTTTATGAGCTTATAAAATTTCTCAACAGTCCGTTCCCTGTTTGCATGCTGTGAGCGGCTTTGTTGTGAGGCAATTATAAGAATATTTTCGTTGTTAATTCGATTTGGTAATTTGTTCTTGATGCGTTCTTTTTCATCGTCAGTCAGCAACGAGGAACCATCAACATCAAACCGCAGCTCAACCTTTGTGCTGCTTGTATTCACGTGCTGACCGCCGGGTCCTCCGCTGCGGGATGCCTGGAACTGAAATTCACTGCTGAAATCCCTGTTTTTAATATGGTCTTCTGGCATGAGTATAATCCTGAGAATGTTCGGGAAAATTCTACACGATCTCCGTGCCGATACCCGCGTCAGTGAAAATTTCAAGCAGTACAGCATGTTCAACCCGGCCATCGATGATATGGGTTTTATGCACACCATTGGCAATAGCGCTAAGGCAGCAGTTTACCTTGGGGATCATGCCCCCGGTGATCTCTTCCTGCTGGATGAAATCAGCCACGTCCCCCCTCTTTAATGAAGAAATCAGTTTGCCACCCACCTTTACCCCCTCAACGTCAGTGAGCAGAATCAACTTTTCTGCGTTCAGGGCCTCGGCTATCTTTCCCGCGGCTATGTCTGCATTTATGTTGTAGGTGAGACCTTCTTCATCGAACCCCACGGGTGCGATGACGGGGATAAACTTTTCCTTGTCAAGGGTCTCAATGATCCGGGCATTCACCGTTTTGACCGTTCCAACCTGGCCGATGTCAACCTCTTCACCTTCAAACTGGTGATATATCTTCTGGGCGGTAAGCAGGCCCCCGTCCTTCCCGGAAAGCCCTACGGCGTTGCCCCCCACCATGTTGATGTTGTGCACGATTTCCTTGTTTACCTTGCCCACCAGCACCATTTCCACTATGTCCATGGTTTCCGTGTCGGTTACCCGCATGCCTCCCGCGAAGGAGCTTTCCTTGCCCACCTGTTTCAGCAGGGTGGCGATTTGCGGTCCCCCGCCGTGAACGATGACTGGATTTATTCCCACGTATTTCAGCAGCACCATGTCAAGGGCAAAAGACTTTCGAAGAGAATCTTCGCTCATGGCATGTCCGCCGTACTTGATGACAATTGTCTTCCCGTAAAATTCACGAATGTAGGGGAAGGACTCGGTGAGGGTGTTGACCTTGTCCATGTACTTTTTCATTGTATGTATACCTTCTCCCGGGCGGGAATGTTTATATTAGTATCGATATCTTCCGGTTCTACCGCCTGCAGTGGTGATATCTCTATTACCTTTACTTCTGGAGGAATAGATATTCCCTGCTTTTTCAGCCAGTTCATGGCAAGGTTTGACATCAGTTCACGGGCGCTCTCCACCGAATCTACGCCGCTCTTGTTTTTTACGGGGGCAAATTCTTCTTCACGTGTTGTCTCCATGATGAAATTGTTATCGGTCAGGGGTAACGCGTCGAAGACGAATTTTTCGAATTTAAATCCCTGTATCTCCTTTTTTCCCTCATGGGTGTATTCTTCGATTTTCTTTTTGGCGATATGGTAGGGGAGGGACAAACTGCCGCCGCCGGTGATGTCCATGAGGAACCGGCAGTCAAAAAGATGTATGGCAATACTTCCCGCGGCGTAGCGGAGTGAGCCTTCGTCGTCCTTCTCGTACTGCTTTTCTTCCGGCAGGTCTGAGTATTCCACCACCCCGATTTTCCCGTTCTCGAATTCTACGAATACCCCCACCTTCTCTTCGGGATAGGCCTTCATGAGGGCCTTGCTTGATATGCGGGCTTCCTGTAACACATGAAAGCCGATGAAGTATGGATCAACGATATTGACCAGGGAATTGTCAACCTGGAAGTAGGAGATGATATCGATACCCTGGTCAATCATCTTCTGAAGAACCCCTGACTGGCGAAGGGCGGTAAGGCTTCCCCCGTGCCCGTCGGGATTCTTGAAAATGCTGTGCTTGTCGGCCAGCACAAGTTTGCCGTCGGGATCAAGTGAAGGGATCATCTTCTGGGGAAAGAGATGCACACTCTCTTCGTGAAGCCCGAACCAGTTGTGCTGTTTCAAAAAGTCCACCGTATCCTGGTGGTTGGCAGGAGAGGTCATGATAAGCCACGGCACAATCACCCCGTATTTTTCAGAGTACTTCTTTATTTTCTCGGCGTGGATCTGAAAGAGGGTTTTGTTACTGACCGGTCCCACCGGGAAGGCACCCTTGGGTCCGTCAAAACCAAGTCGGCTTCCCTGTCCTCCCGCTACAACGAACGCTGCAACTTTGCCATGCTTAATCAATTCTACACCTGCGTCGTATGCCCGGGCGTATTCTTTTTTTTGATCATCTGTTTTGGGAACCGGCATATAAGGGGCCGGCTGAAAATCCATCGGAAGAGGTTTGTCCTCTTTCGTCTTTTCATAGAGAGACAAAAGATGCTGAAAATCAATATCAGAAAGCTCATCCAGCAGTGACTTTTTTTCTTCGTCTGTCAGCTCGTTCCAGAATTCGAATACGTGTTCCTGCTTATTGTCATAGACACGGGTGATTGTGTCCTCGTAGCCGTTGTATGAAATCATTTATGCTGTACCTCTTTCAGTAATATTCTTGCATCGGCGATAAGTGCTTCTTTCGCGTTACACATTACAGGATTAAGGTCGATAGATTCAATATTTTTTTCAAGATCTACCGCAAGTTCTGAAAAATGTACCATCAGGTGTACCAGTTTCTCCATGTTCACCGCTTCCCCGCCCCGATACCCGGTAAGAAGAGAATTTCCGGTGAGTGAGGTTAATGCCTGTCGGGCGGTATCGCTTGAGAATGGGGCCATTCGAATGGACACGTCCTTGTATATCTCCACGGCGGTACCACCGATTCCGGCGAGAACTACCATACCAAACTGTGGATCGTGTTTCGCCCCTATTATGAGCTCGGTACCACGGGCCATCTGGTCGACGATTATACCGTCAAAACCAGCAAGCCTTGAGAGATCTTCGTATGAACGTAAAAGATCATCATCACTGTCTATTCCAACATGAACACCGCCGGCATCTGACTTATGCATAATTTTCGGGGACACTATCTTTGTGACCACCGGATAACCAATCTCTGCGGCGGCCTTCAGGGCGTCCTCCCTTGTGTGCACCCAGTGATACCGGGAAACGGGAAGGTTATACAGCATTAATAGTTCACGCGCGTCGGGCTCCATCATCCATCCCACACTTCGGGCCCTTTCCAGCAGTTCATGTATTCGCTTCTTCATGGTATCCTCCTGCTCATGGCCCGCACCATGTGTACCGCCCCTTCAACAGAGTGGGCCACCGCCAGTCCATTTGACTCGAAGCCCTCGATGAACATGACATACCTGTCCACGTGAGGCATATAGGTGATAACCGGCTTCTTGTATTGCATGGCCAGCGAGGCGATTCGTGCGCCGATGTCGGTGCTGATAGCCGGGAGGTATGGCAGAAGAAGGAGTATTACCGCGTCCACGTAGTCTTTTTCCAGGAAAAAACGGGTTGCGGTGAAAAAATCATTGTCCCCCGCGCTTCCGGTGAGGTCTATGGGATTGTTCAGTGACGCGATGACCTGCACGCTTTTGGATAGCTGGGGCTGCAACTTTTGAATATCATCATCGGGAACCCGTGCCACTTCTATGCCTGCGTTGAAGCAGCCGTCTGCGGCCATGGCCCCATGACCCCCACTGGCGGTGATGATGCATACCCTGTCAACTGCTGCCTCGTTGCAGCATGAGAGAGATTCGCAGTAAGAGACGAACTCGGCCTCGTTCTGTGCTTCAAGGGCGCCGCTCTGGCGAATCACCTCGCGAAACACGGGGTAATCGCCGGCAATGGACGCGGTGTGTGAACTGACCGCCCGTGATCCACCGGGGGTTTTGCCAGCCTTCAGAAGTACAACCGGTCGTGATGCCTGCTCCATGAAGGTAACAAAGTCACGACCCCGTCCTTCAGAAAATCCTTCAAGGTAAAGGCCGATCACGCTGGTTTTCGGATCGCTGTCAAGGTAGAAGAGGAGGTCAATTTCGTCAATTACCGCCTTGTTGCCGATACTGACGGTGCGTGAGATGCCCACCCCCTCCTGGGTCAGCTTGATCATCATGTCAACCAGTATACCCCCACTCTGGCTTAACAGGGCCACGCTGCCTTTCCGGGGGGTGACCAGCCGTTCTGATGGAAGAAAAAAAGTATCTATGGCGGGGGGAGAGAATATGCCCAGGCAGTTGGGACCGATAACCGGAAAGTTGTGCTCATGGGCCAGGGTGGTTACCCGGTTCTGTAAATCTGTATGGCCGGTCTCGGCAAACCCGCCGGATATGATGATGGCCCCACCCACCTCTTTTTCAATGCATTCCTCAATGGCAGCAGGCACGAGATCTGCCCGTATACTCAGCACCGCGCAGTCAATTTTACCGGGTACCTGGCTGATGCTTTTGTAAACCGGGTCGCCAAAAAGAGTGCCCCCCTGGGGATTTACGCAATAGGTTTGGGCATCATAACGAAGGTTATTCTTATGGAAAATAACGTTGGCCGGGTTGAAGGGATTTGAAAGGGAAACCCCCACCACGGCCAGTGATTCGGGCTGCAGCAACGTATCAAGTTTCATACTGTTCTCCCTGGATATCATTTAACAGATTGTAACAGGGAAACACGCGGGGGGCAAGATAGAAAATAAGGAATTTGTATCTTTATGGTGAATCACCCCGTTTCCCTGCCCGACTCCTTGAGACTTCGCTTCGCCTCGTATGCAAGAAATACCGCAAGTAGAAAAAGAACCGCGGCAACAGCCGCAAGCAGAAAGTTTCCTGTTGTTACATCATGAACTATCATGACGGCAAGAGCGCTCAGGGTAATGATGAACATAAGCACCATGGGTATTTTCACAAACCATGTTGCCCGTTTCAGCCTGGTAAGCCACACGGTAACCGCAAGCAGGGCCAGGGCAGCCAGAAGCTGGTTGGCCGCGCCGAATATTGGCCATATTTTCAAACCCTGTCCGCTGATTACCAGCGCTCCTGCCACCAGCACGCCAATCAGGGTTGCCGCGTAGCGATTTTTAAAAAGCAGCGACTGTTTTTCATCGGGTTTATCCCGGTCATGAAAAAACTCCTGGAGGGCAAATCGTGCCAGCCTGGTCGCGGTGTCAAGTGAAGTCAGCGCGAAGGCGGATACCGCCAGTGAAGAAAATGTTTTGCCGGCGTCATAGGGTATACCAAAACTTGTCATGATATTGCCCAGGCTGTGGGCAAAGACGGCTACAGGGTTTGACCGCATATCCATGTAGTTTTCTTTTACAAGCATTGCGGCGGTGACGAGGGCAACTATGGCCAGTACCGACTCGATCAGCATGGCACCATAGCCCACTGTGCGGGCGTCATTCTCGTTGTTTAACTGTTTGGCACTTGTTCCTGATGCCACAAGGGAGTGAAATCCAGATATGGCCCCGCAGGCAACCGTGACAAAAAGGATGGGGAAAAGGTATCCCAGTTCTTTCACGTGAAAGCTGGTGTATGCGGGTATATTCAATTCAGGGTTTACAACCACAATGCCGGTGATACCCAGCGCGAGGAGGGCGTAGAGAATAAATGAATTGAGGTAATCCCGGGGTTGCAGCAATATCCATACAGGTGTAACCGACGCCACGAAGATATAGCCCATGAGTATGTATGACCAGGTGAGGGCCGAAAGCTGCAGGGGATACATGTACCCCAGGTACAACGCGCCGACAAGAAGAAGAACCCCGAATATGGTGGCAACCGGCAGGGAAATGTTCATACGGTAAAGAAAAAGACCAAATACCAGGGCAATCAGGATAAACAGTGTTGACGCACTTGCCGCCGCGGGAATTTCTTCGAAGGTGCGGGAAACAACTATTATGAAAACCGCCACCACGAGGATAAGGGTAGACCATGAAAAAATAAGAAACAGCAGTTTACCCCTTCGTCCGATCTGTTCTTCGATAACCTCGCCGATGGATCGCCCCTCATGCCGAACCGATGCCACCAGGGCAGAAAAGTCATGAACCGCACCCATGAAAATCCCGCCGATGAGTATCCATATAGCAACCGGAATCCACCCGAAAACAGCAGCTACAATGGGGCCGATGATGGGGGCCGCCCCGGCAATGGAGGCGAAATGGTGACCAAGCAGCACGGGAGCCCTGGCGGGAACGTAGTCCACCCCGTCATGCATGGTATGGGCGGGCGTTTTTCGTGATGGGTCAATGCCAAGTTTTATGGCGATGAACTTTCCGTAAAATATATATGCCGCGATAAAGGCCGCAACGGCCAGCAATATTAACGTTACAGAATTCATACAAGCCTCCTCAGCAGTGCTGTTTCAGATTCATGTCATCACTTATTGCGCGATACGCGAATTATTACAGCATCAATCATTATATCAAGAAAAATATTCTTTTCAATTCATCAAAGTGGTGATAGTACTGAAAGCATGTGAATCACCAGTCTGCGGTGAATTCAGTTACATTACGGGGGAAGAAAAATGAATTCGATGCGAAAAGACATTGAACGAATATACACGGCGGCAATTACCGCCGTAAATCCGCAAGAAGCCATACACCGGCACCTTACACTTGAGAATAACACCCTCACGGCAAAGGGGGGGGACGGGAATGCTTTCACCTTCCAACTCTCTGACTACAGCCGCATACTGGTGGTTGGCGCGGGAAAGGCAACCGCTCCCATGGCCCGCGCGGTTGAGGACATACTGGGAAACCGGCTGGCAGAGGGGGCCGTTGTGGTGAAGTATGGGTATACCGACAGCCTTTCAAAGGTTATCATGATGGAAGCAGCACACCCGGTTCCCGATGAAAACGGGGTAAAAGGGGCTATGAAAATTCGCTCAATGCTTGAAAAAGCCGACAGGAAAACACTGGTCATATCGCTGATATCCGGGGGTGGCTCCGCCTTGCTTGCCATCCCCGCGGGAAACATCTTGCTGGAAGAGAAGCAGATGGTAACCAGCCTGTTGCTGAAAAGCGGCGCGTCCATTCACGAAATGAACGCGGTGCGAAAACATATATCGGCGGTGAAAGGCGGCAATCTGGCACGGGCCGCCTACCCGGCAACAGTTCTTAACCTTATGATATCCGACGTGGTAGGTGACAATATGGATGTGATTGCGTCAGGACCTTTTGTTCCGGATAGTTCTACTTATGAAGACGCGTTAGGTATACTGGATGCGTATTCTCTCCGTGATGAAATTCCCGTAAATGTGAAAGAGCACCTGGAGAGTGGCGCGGCAGGAAAGATTCCCGAAACACCAAAAAAAGATGACATGGTGTTTGCCCGTGTCACCAACATGATAGTCGCGTCAAATATAATCGCCCTGGAAGCCGCAGAGAAAGAGGCCCGAATACTGGGATATAATACGGTAATACTGTCTTCCATGATAGAAGGAGATACCACCGATGCCGCCGCATGGCATACTGCCATTCTCAGGGAGAGTATGCTTTCTTCCCACCCGGTGGGGGCACCTGCCTGTATAATCAGTGGTGGTGAAACGACGGTGAAAGTGACCGGTGGTGGACTGGGTGGACGTAATATGGAATTCGCGCTGCAGATGGCAGCACGTATTCAAGACCTGGAGGGCGTTATGGTGGCAAGCGTGGGAACAGACGGGACCGATGGACCCACGGATGCCGCGGGAGCAGTTTCAGATGGAACAACTCTGCAACGTGGGGCAGGGAAAGATCTTTCTATTAAAGACTGCATGGATCGAAATGATTCGTATCATTATTTTGAAACTCTGGATGACCTGGTGAAAACGGGACCCACCAATACCAATGTCATGGATGTTCGGATAATGCTTTACGGGGATAATAAAACAATAAAAAAATAAAAAAAATGTTGCTAATATAACTTATATACAGTATGATTTTGCAGAACTTATTAAAATATAGGCAGGGATGCGTATATTTATTTTTTCCGGAAAATTATTAAAGGAGTGTTGAGTATGAAAGGCAAACATAGCGCTATTACCATCTTTTTGATGATCATGGTTCTTGCAGTTTCTTTTTCGGTTAATACATTTGCACAGGAAGCTGCAGAGAAAAAAGATGAAGAAAAAAAGTATTCTCCGGCTGAACGTCCCGAAGAGAATTATCTGGCCAGGTTTCACGCGCTGGACCGGGTATATGATTTGATGAAGTCCAATCTTGAGCAAATCTACATGCTGAAAGTTATTGTGTCCAATTTCAGTGACCAGGGATGGAATGAAGGATACGAAAGTGTCTATGAAGGTTACAAGAAGGGTATGGATTATTATTATAAACGTGATATCATTTATGCCAGTGTCGAACTGGAAGACAACAAGAAAAATATCGGCGAGATGTACAAAAAAGTTGCTGAAAAGTACAAAGAGCAAACACAGGATATGTTGAACCAGTGCGCGAGTATGATACTTAATCTTTCACTTGATGAAAGGGCCCGGTCAAATCCGGATAGAAGCGGTGTGCTTAACCGGAATATGTCAAGATTAAGGATCGCCTATGGGCAGTATGATGACGCAGAAAGGGGGATTCATGAACACAGGTATCAGACAGCGGTGCTTCATTACAGGGTAGCCAAAACATATGCTATAAAGATACTGGAGCAGTTGAATCCCGAAGACGCAAAGGGAAAATACGATGTACACAAAGCTGACAACCTGAACAGGATATTGAATCCTAAATCAGAAGAATCAGCACAGTAGTACACCACAGATCGTTATACTATTTATAAAAAGGGGGAACGTCTATTCCCCTTTTTTTATGAATTTCTCCAGGAAGGAACCATTGAATTATGAAGATCTACAGGCTTGACGGTTTCGCGGCTGTGTCCCTTTCTTGTTTCATTTTGCTTGTGCTCTTTATCCCTCAAAAAACAATTCAATACGAATTTAACATCTACAGGGTTGTCGTTGACCCGGGTCATGGGGGTTTTGCCATGTATCCCAGGGAAGAACACGGCGACAGGTTTGATTTACTTTCAGGAACATATCTTGATATTTTCAGGGAGGGGGCGTCATACAGGGGATATCACGAGCATGCACACATGTATAACGTGGCAAGAAAGGTTGATGAACTCCTCGCCTGTTGCGCACCCGGCGGTGATTACGGAAAATTCTATCGTATCTTAAAAAAATACACGGATGAAGAACCAGCACGTGTATATATCAGCCATATGTTGAGCAGGGGTGATTCCCGTGACAGGGATGCCATAAAGAGCAGGGAGGATCCAAACGCGGAATTCAGGCTTTTTGATTATCCCGATGGTGATGGTACCATGCGTCCAGGAAGGATATCCCGCATAAACAGGTTCAGCCCTCACCTGGTGGTTTCATTGCATCTTGGAGGCTGGGCACCCCGGTATTATCGTGGATTAAATGCGGTGATTGTCCCCCCATACAAATTCATGCACAAGGGCCTTGAATATCTCAGGGGTGATCGAAGTTCCACGTCTTTCTTTTTTAACCAGCCATACAGGGACTGGTTTGTAGAATCCGTCAGACGATCAGGATTTTCCTGGTTCAAAAATGATGTGTCCATGTATTTCACCGGATTTAGAACGAAGCCCTCAGGGGCTATTGACACCACGGCTTTCAGGGGCTACCGGTATAACATGGTTGGATGGAAATATAATGATGGTCCGGGATGGTGCTTTTCGGCAAAGTTCCATAAGCACAACACCAGGTATGCCGATACTTATAAAGGATTTAAGCCTGAAGGTGCCTTCTGGGAACGTGAAAAATCGAAATACGAAGAATACAGGCGCGGAAACGGTCCCGAAGGGTATGGGGGTGACAATTTGTACGCGTCTAATGAATTGATACGGTATATTCTGTATTCACTTGGAATGCGGGGTATTCGCCATCGGGATCACAGGGTTGCCCCCCCGTATATTTCTATCTGGTCACTGCCACTGCATGTAAATGCTATTACCGCTTTTCTGGAAGTAGGATATCTCAACAGGCCTCATACTCGATACCTGTTGAATTCAAGATCTGATGAAATTGCCGAGGGGATTGCGGTTGGAATATACTCACTTTTTGCAGGAATCAAACCTCGTGAGAGAAAGGTGGGGCATGTGCCCAATGGAAAAAGGATTGACCTCGAAAAGTACAGGATGACAAATGAAATTGACTATTTCCAATCAGTTACGGTAAAATGAAAGGAATTAAATATACAAAATTAATCTACTGGATTGCCGGTATCACTATCTGTTGCTGTTCAATAGAGCAGAAAGCAGCTGCGGCGACCATGCATGATTATAATAACATGTTCATCAAGGCTGCCCAAAAGGCTAAAAAATCCGTGGTGAATATCAGCATATACCGTTCAAAAAATGATGCGCGAAAAAAATCATACACAAGGGCGGGATACGCATCTGGAACAATTATTTCGAACACTGGATATGTGGTGACGAACTATCACGTAGTCAGCAAAGGAGATTATTACAGAATTACCCTTTATGATGGCAGGGAATGTGATCTGGTTCCCATCAGGAAAAAAAAATACCTGTTTGATGCGAAAACAGACATCGCACTTATGAGGATTGCCATACCTGAAGAATACGGAGTTGTGTCAGTTGAGTTTGGTGATTCGCATGAATTGATGAAGGGAGAATGGGTGCTTGCTATTGGGAATCCATATGGCCTTCATCAATCAATCAGCAGCGGTATCGTATCCTCCAAGGGAAGAAATGATATCGGATTTGCTGATATTGAGGACTTCATACAGACTGATGTAGCCATCAACCCGGGAAATTCAGGTGGTCCCCTGGTAAACCTTGAGGGAAGGCTTGTGGGTATCAACACCGCCATTCGTACAGTTACGGGGGGATACCAGGGAATCAGCTTTGCCATTCCTTCAAATACTGTGAAAACAGTATGTACTGAGCTGGTAAAATATGGTAGAGTTAGAAGGGGGTGGCTTGGTTTTCTTGTGCGCCAGGACAATAGATCTCCTCATGATGAAAAATACCAGGTACAGGTGATATCAGTTATAAAAAATTCACCTGCCGACCGGGCAGGTATTAAAAAGAATGATATTATACGTGAAGTAGACGGTCGGCAGGTGAATTCACTGGGGGAAGTGGTAAAGATGATCGGCAGTAAGCCAATCGGTTCTACAGTGGAAATAGTTGTTGGCCGTAACGGTAAACTGTACCGTTACAGGATGCTGCTTACGGAAAAAGAACAGTACCAGGCGATGCAGCGTGTATTACGATACATGTTGAGCCGTTATGGAATTGAACTTGATGAAAACGCGGCAAGTGGTGATGTAGTAGTATCCTACCTTTCTCCCATGGGCCCGGGATATCAGGCAGGCTTACACCGCGGGGATGTTATAATCAGTATGAATGGGGAAAGGGTACGTTCACTTGATGATGCAATACGAATCTATAAAAAAAGTCATCATCGAATACGGGAGATAAGTGTTCTAAGGAATAAAAGGGAAGTTGCCATCGAAATTGAATAAGCTGCTTCCCTGTAAACCATATACATTATGAATTGGAAGTGAAAATTCGTGTTCTGGAATATAATTCAATTACATAAAAAAAGTATAATGATGTTTGTAATTATACTGATAGTATTCTTCGCAGTAAGCGCAGGAATGGTATACTCAAAATCCAAAGTTGATGTTAAACTTGATAAGAGTTTTTTTTCGGAACTGGCAAAGATGAACCCTGTTGCGCGGCAGTTACGACTGGAATCCCTGCGTGACAAGGTTATACTTGCAAAGGGTTTCGTTGAATCATTTGAGCAGTATACACGGTATCGTCGAAAGTATAGAATCGTGCTGATTGACGATGAGTCTGAAATAATCAATGTACGCTTTTATATATATACAGATGAAAAAGATTTTGGTGAAATATTGCAGAAGGGGGATATTTTCGAATTTACCGGGCAATTCGTAATTGAGACCCCCATCAATTCTAAAATGGATGCCTTCATCTTTGATGTACTTCTTGAAGATGGGGCTCTTGTGGTGCAATAGGGTTATTCCCTGTAGGTACTGAATACGTAATTCATTATCCGGTTGCGTTCATCATCGTTTAGTCCCACGAATGAAACATTCAGCCTGTTAGTATCGTTTTCCTTATGAATCGCTTCAATTTTACAAATAATATCAATACGGGATTCTTCAAGTATGATGTGTCCTTTTAGCATGTAGTCCCGGCCAGGGTCGAAATTACATGTGATAACTGCTTCACGGTCGCTAAGTTCCCTGATAGTGCCATTAACCAGTGTGGTTTCCTCGGTGTAGAAGTTTTTTTCAGAATCCTCAACAGAAAAAGTAAAGAAAGTTAACGGGATATCAACTTCTGCTTTCAGGCAACGGCGTCCAGTGTTTCTGATCACATTATCGGTGTGCGCAAGCATCACAAGTGGGATATCGTTTACCATGGTGCCAACTACACTGGTAGTAAATTCATAAGACGATACCTGGTGCAGCCAGAGATAGCATTCGATGGTGTCCCCTTTCTGTAGTACATCGGTAAATATTCTGTCACACCTGCAGATGAGTATGAACTCTGTATTTTCAACAGTTGTGAGTAATGAATAGCCGAATCCTTTCTTGTACACACGAATAAGAGTATTTTCTTTAATTTCCCTGGTTGAATCGATCTTTTTCATTAAAGCCTTCAATTATTATTATTTTGGAAAACTAGACTGATTCAAACATGGTATTTTGTCAAATTGTTTCATTGTGAATAGTGGTAATAAAAACTTGAAAAAAATAATAGTTGCATTAATATGACAATTTGTAAGTATTGGAAATCCTTTCTGCCATGCGCTCATAAAGGCAGCATGGCAGCATTATTCCACAGGGAGGAACATAGATGAATACGTATGAGTTGACAGTAATACTGCGACCTTCAGACGCAAACGATGGTGCCAGGGAAAAAGTACGGGAAATACTTGAAAAGAACAAGGCCACCATTGTATCAGAAGATCCCTGGGGCGTGAGAGCCCTTGCCTATCCTATAAAACGGCAAAACGAGGGCTATTATGACTTCATGATCATCGAAGCGGCCCCCGAATCCATCCAGTCTATTATCAGCAGTTTCAGGTTAAACGCCAGTATCTTGCGTCATCTTTTTGTGAAAACACAAAAAAAGAGCGCGTAGAAAAATAAGGGGATATATATATGGCTGGTGATATAAACAAGGTCGTACTTGTAGGCAGGCTTACCAGGGACCCTGAAATGCGGTATACGCAAAACGGAACTGCTATGGCTACGTTTTCCATTGCAAATAACAGGGTCTACTCTGTTTCCGGTGAGAAGAAGGAGATGGTATCCTTTTTTAACTGTGTTGCCTGGGCCCGGGCAGCTGAAACCATCGTGCAGTACTGTAAGAAGGGTCAGCGAATAGGGATTGACGGCAGGCTGCAGCAACGGTCATGGGACGACAAGGATGGTAATAAGCGATCAACTGTTGAAGTAGTAGTTGATAACTTTCAATTCCTGTCGGGTGGTCGTTCAGGCGGAGGAGAAGAAGACACGTCAAGTGATAGTTTTCCCGCAGATTCCGGGTACAGCAGTAACAATGCACCTGAGATGGAAACAAACCCATTCTCAGATGATGACATCCCATTCTAGTGATAATTGAAGAAGAATCAAGGAGCATATAGATGAGCGAAGAAAACAAGACCAATGAAGAAATTCAGGAAACCGTGGAAGAAAAAAATGAAGAAGTAACCGCGGAAACTTCTGAAAGTACTGAAAAAGCTGCACCCTCGGGAGATGCTGAAACAGCAGCTCCTGCTGAGAGTAGCGAACCAGCAGTTTCTGCTGAAACAACAGAACCAAGCGCTGCTGCAACCAGTACAGATGAAGCTGATACAAGCAAAGAAAAACCGGAATCAGAAACGAGAACCAGAACACCTGATTCCAGGACATCTGATACAAGAAGACGTGATGACAGCCAGAACAGGGCCCAGCGCGGGGATTCAAGGGGATCTTCGCAGAGGTTTCCCAGGTTTAGAAAGAAGGTATGCCGTTTTTGTGAGAACCCGGAGATAAAGATTGATTACAAAAATCCTGATCTCCTGGAGCGTTTTATTACCGAGCGTGGCAAAATATTGCCGAGGAGAATCACCGGTACTTGTGCCCGGCATCAGCGTCAGCTGGCTACGGCTATAAAGCAGTCACGTACCATCGCACTGCTGCCATTTGTTGTTAAGTAGTTGTGATTGAACTGATAATTGCAGCAGTAATTGGATTTGCCCTGGTGGCAGGAACTGCCCTTGTTGTATACCGATACCAGTGGAAAGTGATCGTATTTCTTATTCCGCTATTGATAGCTGCAATAATAATTATGCTCAGCAAGGGTGAAACCTTCTCATATATTCTCGCACCAGTAATTACCGGTGGGTGTGCGGGATTTACGTTTAAAAACGGGCGAGGTTACCAGTTCTTTCTTTTACTTTCAACGATCATGCTGACAATTTTCTTTACCCTGAATTTTTACATGTTGAAAACGGTAAAGGGAGTTGACCTTATGCAGCAATCCCGGGTACAGTTTGAGAATATGCTGGAAAGTTCAGAAATGAATGCCGGGGAAAAACGGGAAGTTATGGAACGTGTAGATCAGTCCATGCCCATTATTAGAAAAATGGTTCCTTTCTCGTATTTTTTAAATGTACTGGTTTTTGCAATGATCAGTTTTGCGTTTCTCCGGTATCTGTTTTCCCGAATTGGATTTATTAAGGTGCTGGAAGTCTCGGGTGTAGAACGATTTAAACTGAATGATTACAGTATATTCATTCTTATTGCCGGCTGGCTTATTGT
Source organism: uncultured Leptospiraceae bacterium (assembly GCA_964486725.1). GTDB lineage: Bacteria > Spirochaetota > UBA4802 > UBA4802 > UB4802 > M55B154. The sequence goes on along the minus strand of CAZAOK010000010.1, from coordinate 16,775 downwards.
ATTGCTGGTTCCATCACAGCAATATTCATATGTGTACCTGCCAGCATTGAACATTGCACTGATCATGTCTGTATTTTATATAATACAGGGAACGGGCATATTGAAGTATATCTTTATGTCCAGGGGATGGCCGTCTTTTATACTTCCCATTATATTCCTGGTTTCCCTGTTGCTGGGGCCTGTGGTTATCCTCTTTGTAATTATGTTACTTTTGGGGATCGGGTCTGTTGATTTCTGGATGGATTTTAGAAAGATCTCATCAATATCTGCTGATGGGGAAGAATAGTAAAGAATTGAAAACAATCAATATACTGGAGTAAGTGTTATGAAGGTCATATTACAGAAAGATATTCCAAATCTGGGTGACGCTGGAGATGTGAAGGAAGTAGCAGACGGATATGCACGTAACTTTCTGCTGCCAAAAAGGCTTGTTATTCAATACAATGAATCCAGCGAACGGGCAATACGTCATCAGAAAAAACTTATCAATTTCAAAAAAGAAAAGAGAAGAAGTCAGAGTGAAAAAATGGCTGAATCTGTTGCCAACCTGGAGATAAAGATAATCGCGCAGGTTGGAGAAGAAGATAAGCTGTTTGGATCGGTAACATCAATGGATATTGCCAAACACCTGGCCGAAAAAGGATACCAGGTAGATAAGCGAAAGATTCAACTTGATGAACCTATCAAGAAAAAGGGTGAATACGAGGTTCCTGTTAAGCTTGATGAGGGTGTTGCCGCCACCATTAAAGTAATAGTAGATAAAGAATAATCAGGAGTTGTCAATGGCAATCGAAACGTTGCCGCCACAGGATGTAGAAACAGAAGCTTCTTGTCTTGCTTCAATACTTCTCAGTAAGGAAGCACTGCTAAAGGTATTAGAAATCCTCCAGCCGGAGGATTTTTATCTTGATGTGCACAGAACGGTGTATTCGGCCATCGGTGAGCTGGAAAAGAAAGGTATGCCGATAGACCTTATTACGGTAAAGCAGCGGCTTATAGATGCGAAAGTATTTGATAAGATTGGGGGCGACACCGCCCTGGTGGATTTATACAGAACAGTTTCTACATCTGCCAACGCGGAGTTTTACGCGAACAGGGTAAAAGAACTGAGCCTGAGGCGGAAGTTAATACAGGTTTCATCAGAAATTATCGAAAAATCATATGACACTTCCCGTGAAACAAAAGTACTTTTAGACGAAGTAGAACGGGAGATATTCAAGGTTACACAGAGAAGAATAACCTCTGAACTTGTGAGTATAGCGGATGTTCTTCGTGAAACCATGGAGAATATCGGTTATATGTATGAAACAAAAAAGCCGGTGACAGGTCTCTCAAGCGGCTACATCGATATGGATACGATGCTGACGGGATTTCATGAGTCTGAATTGATTATCATGGCAGCACGTCCTTCAATGGGGAAAACAGCCTTCGCGTTAAATATTGCCAATCATGTGGGATTAAAAGACAAGCAGCCCGTGCTTTTCTTTTCTCTTGAAATGCCCGCAACGCAGCTTGCAACACGAATGCTCTGCATCGAGGCAATGATAGATTCGCAAAAAGTTAGAACAGGTTCCATAAGCGCCGAAGAATTAAAGAAGCTTGTGCAGGCTGCAGGAAGGCTGGAGAAAGCACCAATATTTATAGACGACACTCCGGGTCTTAATATCTTTGATTTGAGGGCCAGGGCGCGCAGGATTGCCCAGCGTGAAAAAGTGGGGCTTGTTATTGTGGATTACATGCAGTTGATTGCCTCCACCTCACGCATGGAAAGGCATCAGCAGATTGCTGAGATATCAAACGCGCTGAAGCAGTTGGCACGTGAACTTGATGTTCCGGTTATTGCGCTTTCCCAGTTGTCACGTGCAGTTGAGTCACGAACTGATCAGATACCCCAGCTTTCTGACCTTCGGGAATCAGGCGCCATTGAGCAGGATGCTGATGTTGTAATGTTTATATACCGTGAAGAAAGGGTTAAAAAAGATACCGAACGCAAAGGCATTGCCGACATTATTGTGGCAAAACAGCGAAACGGGCCTATTGGTACAATAGAACTCAGGTTCTGGGAAAAATTTACCAAATTCGGCTCACTGGAGAAGTCGCATCCCATCCAATAACACCGGTGTTTATCTGGGGTTTTTTATGAATTCTAACGAGACAGCAAATCGTATACTGCGTATTTTTGAAGAATTGGGCGGCCACCTGATCTTCCTGAAAGAAACCATACGATGGACATTCCGCCGCCCCTTTGATTACAAGAACATTATGCAGCAAATGCTTGAGATCGGTTACCGGTCGTTGCCGGTAACCACCATTACCCTTTTCTTTACCGGTATGGTAATGGCTCTTCAGATTGGCAAAGCTATGGATAAGCTTATGTCGGGCTCTTCGGTATTTATTGGCAGTGCGGTAACCATATCCATGTTCAGGGAGTTGTGCCCGGTGCTTACAGCACTGCTTTTGGCAGGGCGGGTTGGATCTGCAATTGCCGCAGAGATTGGCACCATGAAGGTGACCGAACAGATAGATGCCCTGGTAACCCTGGATGCCAATCCCATACATTACCTTTCGGTTCCACGGTTCCTGGCATGTCTTGTAATGGTGCCCACGCTTACAATAATTACAGATGTTGTAGGCTCTCTTGGGGGTGCCTTTATCGCGCAATTCGGCCTTGGTATAACCTTTAGTAAATATGTACAGAATGTATTTCAATATCTCACCCTGGCCGATTTTCTTACGGGACTTTTTAAATCGGTGTTTTTTGGAATTGAAATTGCAATCATCTCATGCTACCAGGGGTTTGCAACCAGGGGTGGGGCCGAGGGAGTAGGGAAGTCTACAATACAGGCTGTAGTCAAGTCATCGATGGCCATTCTTATTTCAGATTACTTTTTAACTTATTTGATGCAGCTGGTAGAATAACATGTTCTTCCCTGGTGTGACAATAAGAATATGAATACATCAGATTAAAAAATATACCTTAAAATACAGTGGCATACATAGTCAAATGAAGGTTGTAATGAAAAAGAAAAAAGAAGAATTCATAAAGTTATTACGCAAAAATAAAGTTAGAAAAAAAGTTATAGAAGCATATGAGCAGGTAAACCAGCTTGATTTCTTCGATGAAGCATTCTCAAAGAAGTTGTATACCGATCAACCTGTACCCATCGGTTCAGGTCATACGAGTGACCCACCTCTGGCACTTGCCAGGATGCTGCATTACCTTGATTTGAAAAAGACCTCGAGTGTACTGGAGATCGGAACAGGCTCAGGATATTCAACCGCGTTATTATCAACTATGGCAAAAGATGTGTATAGTATTGAGTACGTGGAAAACTTTGCGCGCGAAGCCAGGCTTAAGATGAACCATGTTGATATTTCAAATGTACGGTTGTTTGCCGGTGACGGTTTTTACCTGGAGGATAAGCTCGGACGGTTTGATGCGATTATAATTTGCGCAGCCTGCCAGAAACGTCCAATACCGTTAATGGCTCACCTGAAACCAGGTGGAAAGATGGTATTCCCCATGGGACCGGCATACAGGCAACAGGTTGCTGTTATGAGTAACACCGTTGATGAACATAACGATACTGCGTATCCCACGAATTTCCACGAGTTCTGTGAGTTCCCACTGGCCATTGGTCCCTTCGGACTTGATATTAACAGGTTCAATATTGATGATTGAGGGTATTTATTACAATCATCATCCGTCAGTAATGTTTGTTACCTTTCTCTTCCGGGAGTCTTCATCGGGCTTGTAACAGTACTTGCATCCGTATATGAGAATCTTTTTGTTCTCTCCCTCTTTTACCTGTGAGGCATACAATGCCTCGTACTTGCTGAGGCTTGCACCGCAGAGAGGGCAGATGCGTTCCCGTGGGAAGGTATAAGCCCTGGCAGGGGTTCCATCACTCACGGGTTGCTGCGCAGGATTTTTTTCGGTGCCGGCGGTGGCCGCCCCCCTTTTCTTAAGCTTCTCCCTGCTGTCTTCAACCAGGGAGAAAAGATACAGAAATATAGCAACACCGGCAACGAAACCAATGAAATAAAGAAAGTATTCCATATACTGCCCTTTTACCGCTTACGTAATACAAAATTTGACATAACTGTTTTATCGTACACGGGAGCGAAAGTGTAATCACTGAAGACATCTATAAGTTCCAGTTTCTCTTCCCTGATAATTGGTGCTATTTCGTCAACCTCGTATATTCTTTGACGGTGTGTTTCCATTGTAGATGTGCCATCTGGTTTTTGGAATGTCAGGTATGAATATACCAGTTTTTTCTTGCGGTCATATTCGTTGTCCCAGAGGATACGTGTCCCCCCTGATGTGTACCCGGTGGTTTTGCCGTCAAAATTATTTAAAATATTATATTCAGATGTCATATCAAACATGAATATGCTGTACCTGTTCATTACCTGGCGGGTATGCCGCAGCACTTTTCTAATACCGTCTATTGAAGTAAGGTAATTCATGGTATCGTGTACTGAAAAAATAAAATCAAATTTTTGTTTCAGGGAATATTGAGTAATATCACCACAAAAAATATGAAAATTCTTAAACGCCCTGGCCCTTGCAACGCGTAACATTTCAATGGAACGGTCCATTCCATATATCTTGTAGCCATCCCTTGAGAACTTGGCACCAAACCTGCCGGTACCGCATCCAAGTTCAAGCAGAAGGCTGGGTTCTATAATAAAATTGTGCATGATGGATTTAAGATACTGGTACCACTTCTCGTAATCCACATGCCTGAGCATTGAGTCATATGCCGGTGCCAGGTCTGTATATGGTTTCATGAAGGTGTTTTTACAATGTATGCACGGAACGTCAACGGTTATTCTTGATTTTTTTCTGAAGACGATTGTGTCTCCTGGTAAAACGATTATGCAGATTGTCTTTTTTTTCGTTATCAAGGGGAGTACCCTCGATAGAAGAAATACCACCATCGATCAGTTCAAATGCTGTTTGGCAATATATTGATGCCTGGAAATAGTCGTTGTCTATATGTTCACTGTGCTTCGCCAGTTCTTCAAGAGAAAAAAGAGACATGTCTTTCTTCCAGAATGTAATGGCCTGATCACGCATTCCTTTACGTTTAAGGGCGGTACTGTATTTCTTGAATAGTGAGTGGTCATTGAGTATGGAATGCCCGCAGAAATTAACGATATCGATAAACAGGTCGATGTCGCGTCGATAGAGATGCCGTGCAATATTAAGATGGGTCATGTCTGGCAGCCTTTGGTAATCACCTTCCCGAACCACCTGGTACATCCCATCTATAAACAGCAAAAGGGTGGCCATGGAGGTTATATCAACCATGTTGTGCCGGATAACGTTTGAAAGTCTGGGGTCAGAGCCTTCTTTCTGGAAGGTGAAGAAAACGTCGGGAATAAGCCAGCCCGGAATGTCATCTTCCCTGAAAATACCCAGTGATCGTTCTTCCATGGTTTTAAGGGAGCAGCTGTCATATACAGATCGAAACATGGCACGACAGGGATGCAACAGGTCTATATTGTGCATGTGCACTGGAAATCCCGGAACGCGATTGAGCCTGTAACGGCTTTTCAAAAGGGGAACATCAAAGCTTTTCCCATTAAACGTGACAAGTGCAGGAAATGAATGGAAGTACTGCAGAAGCTCTCGTAATATGGCCGGTTCTGACGAATAATCCTGCATAAAGAACTGTTCTACAATAAAATTATCATTACTGACATATCCGATCCCGGTTAGAAAGGGGTAGTTGCCGGTTCCGGTGGACAGGGAGGTGGTTTCAAGGTCGAAAAAAAGAAGTGAAGCCAGGTCAAACATCTCACCCTTACCCTGAAAAGCGGAGTATCCCCGCAATTGTGTCTCACCGGATATACCGGAATATTCAGGGAGAATGGTGTGCAGGGGATATGCCCCGGTAAATTTCCAGAAAACCGAATTGCCGTCAGTTTTGCGTGTACCCCCCAGAGACTCAAGAAATGATACCGGATCTGAGCTCTGGGGGGTTGTTTCAATGGAGCTGTATATTTTGAGCTTGTCTTTCAGGTTCATGTATCAGTGTCCTGAGTACCTGTATAACCATGGATTTTGCGTTTCCGCTGTCATGGGGTATCGGGCCGATGCAGCCGGGGCATCCGTTTTCACAGGCGCATCCGGCAATAACAGTGATTGATTCATTAATTATTGTATCAATAATATTGTAAATTCTTTCGGAAATACCAACGCCCCCGGGGGTAGAATCATAAATATATATCGCTGGTTCTCCACTGAAGCCTGACCGGGTCTGGTGCTGCACGTGAATATCTGAGATGTCACTTAATGTAAACAGCGGGGCGATGTTTCGCACTATATAGGCGATAGAGTAGAGTATCTCGCCGGCACGTTCCCTGCCTGCTGCCTGTTCGAGAAATAAGTTATCAAAATCGATCCATACCGATGAAGTATGCATCTCGAGTTCGGGTAGAAATATTTTTCCCCATCCGAGGTTTTCATGTGAATTGAACTTGATCTTTTTGAACATGATTGCCTTGGTTCTGACATTAAGCTCACCAAGTGAAATTACGGCATTACCCAAATTTCGATACTGATGTTGTTCCAGTACATGAAGATCGGTTTTCTCTTCGGCGTCGGTGTAGTAATCCGATTCAATCTCGTGGCAGAAGGCCGTGTGCCGTTCCCAGTCAAGTTTATCAATGTAATACTGGCGTCCCTGGTGAATGTAGATGGCGTCTTCATGTATAAGGGTGGGAGCGGAAGTATAGTCTACCTCGCCTATCACGGTTGCATGGTCATGCTTGTCCACTATAACGAAGTTTTCCTGTGACGCGGTGCGAAGCGATATCTCGTTTGCGGGATAGATATCGCTCATCCAGTGATATTTTCCTTCGGCACTTTTGAGAATACCCATCTCTTCAAGGTATTCCAGCATTTCCCTGGTTGTGCTGAGATGATCCGCGAAACGTTCGTCGTAAGAAAATGGTAGCTCAAAGGCGGCACATTTTATGTGGTCCATCAATATCAGGATGTTGTCAGGGTTTATGGTTGCCGATTCGGGGTTTGACGAAAGTACGAACCCCGGGTTGGCGGCGATGTACTGGTCGAGGGGAGAACTGGTAGAAATCATGACAGACAGTGACGCGGTGCCACGTCTTCCGGCCCTTCCAAACTGCTGATGCAGGGATGAAATTGAACCGGGGTAGCCCACGGTAACGGCAGCGTCAAGCATGCCGATGTCAATACCCAGCTCAAGTGCATTGGTTGAGACCACTCCCTGTATGGAGCGGTTACGCAGGCCTTTCTCGATGTTTCTTCTTTCACTGGGTAAAAATCCCCCCCTGTAGGCGGCAACTTTTTTTCCCGGGCACTGCTTTTTCAGATAGGTGGCGATTATCTCCACCCTGAGCCTGCTTCGTGCAAATACAATTGTGGGAATTTTATTATTAAGTATCAGGGCTCCCACCTTTGCCGCTTCCTTAACCGCCGATGCCCTGATGCCAAGCTGCGAGTTTACAACGGGTGGATTGTATATTACGTAATGTTTTTCTCCCCTGGGGGCGCCATTATTGTCGATAAGGGTAAAATTGCGGTTTACCAGCTGCTCGGCATGTTCTTTCGGATTATGGATGGTGGCAGAGCAACATATGAACCGGGGATTGCTGCCGTAAAATGCGCATATGCGTTTCAGGCGCCTGATGAGATTGGCAAAGTGACTGCCAAACACCCCCTTATAACTGTGAATCTCATCTATGACGATGAATTTCAGGTTTTCAAAAAGCTTCACCCATATGGTGTGATGGGGGAGTATACCCGCGTGCAGCATGTCGGGATTGGTGATGACGATATTTCCCGCAGAACGTATGGCCTTCCGGGCGGACTGTGGTGTGTCACCGTCAAAAGTATAGGTTTTGATCTGGCATTCGGCGGCGTCGATAAGTTCCTGCAGTTCTGACAGCTGGTCCTGTGACAGGGCCTTAGTGGGAAACAGGTACAATGCCCTGGCCTGGGGATCACTGATCATTTGCTGCAATACCGGGAGATTGTAGGCAAGAGTTTTCCCTGAGGCCGTTGGTGTGACGATGATCACATCTTCATTGCGCATTACCGCGTCATATGCTTCACGCTGATGGGAGTATAGCTGTTCAATGCCGCGATTCCTGTATACATCAACGATTCGCGAATCTGCCCCGGGGGGGAATAGGGCGAATTTCGCATCCACCGGCTCAACCGTCCACCATCGTGATACGTTCTCCATAAAGGAGTTCTGGTTTTTGAGATACTCTATGAGTTGTTGTATATTCATGTCAACTTTCGTATACCATACATATGTTCTGTAATATAATGATTCATCCAGTGGGCAAATTTTGTCAACGTGATTTTTTTTCTGTTAATAATATCTCTTGTAAAAAGATTCACCACAGAGTCTCAGGGGTACAGAGAAAGGATTTTGTGACTACTCAGCTATGACTAAAATATTGATCATTTACATTATAATGAAAAGGAATTTAAGCATCTCCCCCCGCCGAAGGCGGGGGAAGATGCAGGATTATTATTCATTTTAGAATAATTTTGATTATTCAGCATGACAGCTGAGTAATTACGGATTTTTTATAATTGTCTTTGTGCATGATCAAAGCAGTATGCCGCATGAGAAAGCCTTTTCGTCCTCATGATATGAAACAAAAAAATATTGGGCTCATTCCGGAATTTTGGGGAAAACCATCATAATTTATTTTATGTCTATAAATCATTATTAACAATACAAAAAGTTTATAATAATTATGTAAATTGCAATTTCAAAGATTATTGTTATAAAAAATTATTTTAATTCCCGCTTTACTGCACGCTGCAGTTCACGGTCAGCTTCACGTTTTTGAATAGTTTTTCGCTTATCGTAGGTTGTTTTCCCTTTTCCAAGACCGAGAAGGATTTTTACCTTTCCGTTCTTAAAATATATTTTCAGTGGGACCAGGGTGAGCCCTTTTTCCTTTAACTTTCCGGTCAAACGTTTTAATTCCTGGCGATGCAGCAGTAATTTTCGTTCACGCGCGGGTTCATGGTTGAACTGGTTTCCCATTTCGTATGGGGATATGGTCATGCCGATAATATACGCTTCACCGTCTTTTATGCGGGCATAGGATTCCTGTATGCTCACCTTCTTTTGCCGCACTGACTTTACCTCTGTTCCCTTGAGCACAATGCCGGCCTCGATGGTTTCGAGTATTTCATATTCGAAACGGGCTTTTTTGTTTTTCGCTACATCCATGAAACGGTCTTCCATTCTGCATTCTCTCTTTTATAATGATTAATAGATTATTCATGATCACTTCATATAAAATTAATATTGGATCCCTATGATGACCACGCTTTCATCCACACAACCTCACTGCTTATGGGTGCTCCATTCGTGGAGCACCTTTTTTTTAATCCCTGCGCATGGCAATATAACTTCCCGCTGCGATGAGTATGGTGCTGAGCCACACAAACCAGATAAGGCGTTTAAAGGATACTTCAACCAGGGCGCTGTCAGGAGGTATAACGGTGTCTTTGGCCGGTTCGAGGTACAGCTGTACAACCTTGTCTGAGACATTGAAGTCTTCAAGTGCGAGTGTCCTCTTTGTCCCCGGCAGGGTGGTGTTTATTTGATGACGCCCGTGGTCTTTTAGAAAAGATATTCCGGGTGAACGCATGTAAGTGTTATCACCCCGGGTTACCTTCAGTTTGGCAAATACCTTCACCTGTCCTTTCATCATCTCCATCCTGTCAACATCGAACCCCATGAATTGTATTTTTACATCCTGTATCGGCGCGGTTTCTCCCTGTGAAAGTACTACCGTTGTCAGCTTCTCTTTCCCCGGCACGTATTGCACAGGGGCTATGTACACGTCTTTGAAAAAACCGTAATCAATATATGGTTCTCGATACAATGAGTTCATCTTCTCGTCAATGTAGTAGGGGGTGGCTATCTCGTTTACGTTTCTTCCATGCTTGTAGGTAAACCGCAGGTTTGATTTCTTCTCATCCGTTATCCCCTTGAAGGTGAGTAGAATGGGGCCTATCTCTGCTTCCCTGTTCTGTACCAGTTCTTTTTGTGTGGAATGGGAATGCAGGTTTGAGGCAATAATACCAATAACAAGCAGGGCAACTCCCATGTGTGCTACCCGTGAGGCGGTTATGACCTGCGTATTTCCGGTAACCAGGTTACTGATATTCTGAATGATGTGGAAAATGGCAAGTATGGTAAAGATATAGGCAACAAGCTTTCCGGTGTGCTGTATGTTAAAAAGTATACCCATTAGGATTGCTACCATGCCCACTGCAGCCAGGTATATCTTCGATTTCAATTTTCCCGTGAGCACCAGTGTAACCGTAACCAGTAGGCCCAGAATGAGAATACCCATGGGGATTGACAGGGTGTTATAATATCCCGTCTGCATGGAAAACGGCTGCTCAGAAAAAAGTCCGCTTAACACGGGCATGGTGGTGCCAATAAGAATAAAAAGGGTATAAAAAAGCATGGTAAGCATGCCGTAGACGATCAGGTTGTCATACGAAAAAAGTGATTCAGATAGGGGCTTTCCCTTCATGGATGACCAGCGGCTTATAAATAGAAACGCACTTATGAACACGTAAAAAAGGATGAAAAACAGGATATGCATTGAATATCCCACATCACTGAATGAATGCACCGAGAAATTTGACAGTACACCGCTCCTGGTAAGAAAGGTGCTGAGCAATACCAGCAAAAATGAAGCAATGGCAAGAAACAGGTTAGTGCGTATGAGGGCACCCTTGCGCCGCTGAATGATCAACCCGTGCAGCAGTACTACAAGCACAAGCCATGGTATGAGTGATGAGTTCTCAACCGGGTCCCATCCCCAGTATCCTCCCCATCCAAGCACCTTGTATGCCCAGTAGCCTCCCATGAATATACCAATACCAAGTGTGAGAACGGTAAAGGCAACCCACCGGTAAGCGCTTCTGATCCAGTTGGTGTAATCTGAGTGCATTATCCCCGCGAGGGCATAGCCGAATGGCACAGTTGCCGCCGCGTATCCCAGGAAAAGTACGGGAGGGTGGAGTATCATCCATGGGTCCTGTAAAAGGGGATTCAGCCCGCTGCCGTCGGTGGGGATAAACCCTTCAGTCTGAAAACCCGCGATGTAGGCGAAGGGGCTTTTCATGGCAAGGAGAATAAGAATGAACATCTGGGTAATAGTAATTACAAAAAGTAATATGTTCTCGTAGCGATCACGCATGCGTATTATGACCACGCCGATAGCAGAAAGAAGCCACGCCCAGAGAAGAAACGAACCCTCCTGGCCACCCCAGAAGGCGGCAATCTTATACAGGATGTACAGGTCTTTAGATGAATAGTCGAATACGTACTGGTACTGAAAGCTGTTGGTGAGAAAGGAAGCAAACAGCATGATAGCCGCGAAGGAAAGAAATGACCCGGATAGATAGAAGAGGCGATGAGAAGTAACCAGGGCCATGCGGTTTCCGCCTGCACTCCTGGCAAGAAAAACCAGGGTGAGTACGGATATTCCAAGTGATAAGAGTATCAGCAGTGTTCCAATATTCATCATTTATTCTCCTTGGTGTATTTTGACGGGCATTTAACCAGCAGGCGGTCTGCATTAAATGTCTGTGTGTCCTTGTTATAATTGCCCAGTGCAACCACCTGGGTGGCGTGGTCGAAATTCAGGGGCTTGGTGCCGGTGTGTACAACTTTCAACCGGCTGCCCTGTTCATCTTCCATAAAAAAAGAAAATGTTCCTTCATCGTGCTGCACCGGTTTGGATTTTACCAGTGCCCCGATCACCTGTACATACTGGCCGGAATTCCTGGCCTGTTCAAATGACACGTAGGGGGTCATCATATCACTCATTGAATAAAATGCAACACCCCCGAAAAAAAGGATGAGTACGGTGAGCAGAACATGTTTAGCTTTCATCGAATTTTTTCTCCAGTCTTGATATGGTTATGTGCAGATAGAACACGTAAGCGGCAATGCCAAGCCATATAACCATTACCACGGCAAGCACGGTGTACAGGGCACTTTCCTGTGATGTCGTGTTATTATCCAATACAGGAGAAACCGTTTCCATCCCGGATGTTACAGATGGTGTATCATGGGAGGGTACCGTTGCCATCACCGGAGAAAGAATGAAAATGAATGCCAGCAGTGCCGGGATTATCAGAAACCTGTTATATTTCATGATGTCGCTCCTCGATTTTTCTCAGTAATATTGCTGCCCGCAGTTGCAGCGTATAAAGGTATAGAAAGAAAAGGGTAAATGATATCATTGAGAATATCAATGTAAGCTGCATGGAGGGATCCATGCTGATCTTGCGCCGGGCGTTGATAATGGGATCCGGGTGCAGGGAAGGGTATACACGCGGAATTATGAATACCAGGAAGGGTATGGTCACCATGGCGAAAACAAGGTAGGCGGAGGCCAGAACGTCCCGCCTGGAATTTTCCCTCATGGCGGAGTACAGGCTGAAATAGGCAATATATATCAACAAGAGCACCATTATGGAGGTTTGCCGGGGATCCCAGTTCCAGTAGCTGCCCCAGCTGGCCTTTGCCCACATCGAGCCGGTTACAACAGTAATCACACAAAAAACAAGCCCCATTCGGGCGGCATGATAGGCCTTTAGTTCAAGGATGAACAACCTGTTGTTGCGGTCCCACAGGTATAGAAGTGCTGAAATACCTGACATCACGAAGGCCAGCACCGTTACCCATGCCACCGGTACGTGGAAATACAGTATACGGCTGGTTTCACCGAGTATCTCGGCGGGGGGCGCCCAGAGAAAGGCCAGCAGTATTGATACGGGCATAAGTACGTAGAAAATGCTTAAAAGTAATGTATATACCATGTATAAAACCTGTTATTATAGGTATTTGTAATAAAATATTCCCTTTGGTCGTGGGTAAGCTTATTTGGTTACAGTATTTTCTGTAAAGCTAAAAATATGAAAAAATGATGCTATCTCTCTTCCCATATCACGGGGAACAGCAGGTATGAAACTATCAGCAATGTCATGGAAAATGCCGTAAGAAAAAGCACGCTGTTCCATGAGAAAACCAGACCACTGGTAATACTTCTTGTGGTAGTGTCGATGGTTACCCATAATACGGGAAGCGTCACGGGAAATGACAGAATAGTAAAAAGAGACCCACGCCCCCCTGAACGTGATACGATGGCGGCAATGATGGTGGTTGCCGATGTAATGGAAATACCTCCCGCAAGCATTGTGATGGTGAATTGCAAGGGCTGTATAACCGTGATTGACAGAAAAAAAACGCAGAGGGGGACAATCAAAACTTCAAGGAGCATGAATACCGCCATGTTATACAGGAGCTTGGAAAGAAATACTGTCTCGGCTGATGAATGGAGCCTGAGAAATAGTGCAGTGGATTCTTCTTCTTCCCGGGTGAATACATGTGACAGTGAATTCATGGCTGAGAAAAAAAGGATGACCCAGAGAAAAATTGCCTGTATGCCCGGCCTGATAGCGGTTCCACCCGTGGCGAAACTTATGGAAAGGGTGGTAATGAATGCAAAAGCCACGGACACATTTATTGCATAGCGACCGCGAAATTCCACGAGGAAATCTTTCCGTATGTTGCTAAGAATGGTCTGTACCAAGATATATACTCCTTTCACACAGGCCTGCTTCGCTGGATTCGTTGGTGGCGATACACAGAATGATATCCGGGCGTACCCGGTCAAGGTAGGTGTATATAATATCCTTCCCGGTTGTGTCCAGGTTTGATCCCGGTTCATCCAGGAATAGTATACCCGGTTCGCCAAGAGTGGCAATCAGGAGCTTCAGCCGCTGCAGCATACCGGTTGAATACTGGGCTACCGGTTTTGACCGATGAGGATAAAGGCCGAGAACTTCCATCATGTCATGAATATGATCTTCAGACGGTGTGTGTGTGTTGAGGGCAAAGCGGATGTTCTCAAGGGCTGTTAGTTCACGGTAGGGCATAATGGCAGGTGAAACCATCCCCATATGTGAAAAGATCTCCCGGCTGTCGATTTTCTTCTGATCACGCAGGTATACAACTTTCCCCCTGTCGGGAGTTGTCAGCTTTGCCGTGATAGAGAGCAGTGTTGATTTACCCGAACCGTTGGGACCGGTAATGGCCATTGACTGTCCGGTTACCAGTGAAAAGTGTATATTCCGAAAGAGTACAACTTCCCCGAATCGTTTGCCAATACCTTCAGCTGTTAACTGGTATACCTGGTTCCCCATAGCTTGATATAGTTCTACAGGGAAACGCTTGTTTTTTCAGCTTCCATTTCAATAATGGGCAGCTTGATACGCTTTTCTTTCATTACCATATCAACACTCTTCTGTGAAGCAATGCGGTATAAAAGCCTGACTGAGATAGTAACCTTTCCCGAGGTGCCGCCGGGCAGCATAATTTTTTCAACGGCGGTTTCACCGGGCTTTATCCGGTTATCACTCAGTATTTCCCTGGCTTTAGCTATGTTTTGAATGGCATTACCCTTCCCGTCACCGAATACCGTATGGTATTTGATAGTATCTTCGGGCAGGTATCCCTTTGAGTCGGCTTTGCCGCTTGTATAGACCACCTTCCCCTTTTCGGTGGTTACAATAACTTCAAGCCACATCTGGCGAATATCGGTTAATCCGGTGGGCAGCTTGTGTCCCGCGCCGTTATTGGTGATTTTAATTTTGAAAAAATTGTTTTTAATTTTAGAGGTATCAATCTCAAGCCTGGCCGCGTGCTGCAGCCGGGATTCTGCCATGCTGGATTTTTCCTTGTCACCGAAACTCTCAGGGATCACGCTGTTGCCACCAACGAAATAATGAGTGAAAATATGCGGACGTTCTGGAGCGCCGAAGGCGGCAGTGCCGGGATTTTCAGGACGCTCGGTTGATCCCGTGGCGGGAACATCCGGGCGATGGTACATGTGGCATCCCTGGCATGGTACGTGTGTATCCGGGTTGCCGGTATTGTAGGGGCTTGCAAGCCACTCTTCGTATGTTGTTTCGAGTTTTGTGCCGAATTTTACATGACGGACATCATGGCATGTGCCGCAAATCTTTGATTCAGTATGAAATTTCGAATACGCTGACTGGTGGTAACTTGACTCTGAATCCTTGAACGGGCCGCGCTTGATGCCGGGATCGGTATCACCGTTGCCCGGGTCGTATTTGAACTGGGCGTTATAAGGTTTACGGGCCCCGATAATGGAATGACAATAATCACATTGAATGCCTTCCCTGGCGATATCGGGAAGTCGGTCTTCTTCTTCAAGCTCCTGTGTTACCGTTTTCGGGAAACCGCTGAGATATCCAACAGGAACGTGGCACTTCACGCATAATTCGGCTTCTGCCAGTTCGTCAGGATCGGTGCTGGCTTCGTCTTTAAGTTGTTTCAGGTAATAGCGGGCGAATTCCAGGTATACCGGGTCTTTCTGGGCGAGGTTATGCATGGAATTCTGCCATTGCTGGTAAATTTCATCATGACAACCCCCGCATGTTACCGGGTCGATAAACCTGGAGAGCTGGTAATGGGGTGTGGTGGCGCAGGTGGTAAAAAGTCCGGAAGTAAGTAACACCATAATTGCAAACACGAAGGACAGCTTTTTCAGCCTCATAACAAGTGCTCCTGTTAAGTTATTTCTTCTACAGTGAAGCAGGGGAATCTTTAGAGTGCAAGTAAAAAACCCCTCCATTTTCTATCAGCAAAACTGTCGCCCTGTACGCATACAACAATCTTCCTCCCGTTTTTTTCCCAGTCCCTGCCGTACATGCACTTGGAAATAACCGGGGTGACTGACGCTGCCAGGAAAAGCAGGGCAAGAATGCAACATGAGTATTTTTTCATGGATGATCCTCCATCATGGTAAATATGATGAAATATTCAGGGCCATGGGAATATCCAGGGAAATGGCAGAGAAACTTAAAAAAGATGCAGAAAGAGGGGGGACAAAAAGGCGTATCCAAAGTGACGCAATGACCGCTGCCGGATTGTCAATCAACTCCACTCCCACCCTGTTTATCAACGGTTCCAGGATAGTGGGTGTTCCCTTGACCTTACCGTTTTCGCCAACTACCAGTTCTCCTGTTTATCAACGGTTCCAGGATAGTGGGTGTTCCCCCGAAAGAATTTTTGAAGGCCGTGGTGGAATATGAATTGCAGCGATAAGTTATACGTGCACCCGGTGTTCGGCTTCCTTTTTCAGCTTCATCAGTATATTCTTCGAGGCATTCTCAATAAGATAGCGTGAGATCCTGTCGGGAAGCTGCAGGGATAGTGAAACATGGACGTAAAACTGGGCAGCCGTAGTGTCATTGCCGGTTTCCTTAAAAGAATAGAATCCCCGGGCATCGGAAAAGGTGCCGTCAACCGCCGAGAAATGTAATATTAATCCGTCATCGTCATACTGATACTGCAGGGTAATCTCAAAGCCCTGTTTGAGCACTACATCAAAGACGTATTTGATATCCAGCGGCCGCCCCTTATCATCAGTTGATTGTATATCCATACTTCGTATGAATGGGAACCAGTCAGTATAATTTTCAAAATCAGTAAGAACAGAATAACATAATTCTGCGGGTGCATGGATAGTGGTTACATGGCGGGCTTCATATTCATGGTTCATGGGCTGCCTCCTGTTCTAACGTGTACCATAAGTGCATATTATAACAGTGTATGTTTTCTGTATACTAAAAAACTTATTTGGGTCTTTCCGGATTATTGGGAATGACAGTGATTTGGATTGTTAATAATGAT
>CAZAOK010000009.1:0-62411 GCA_964486725.1 uncultured Leptospiraceae bacterium | reverse complement strand
TTCACTTTTCACTTAATTCCATTTATCTGCGGTTAAAAATTATTTTCAATTCCCAAGAATCCGGAAAGACCCTTACAATTTATTAGCCTTTAAAGCTATTTCTGAAAAGAACCGCTCAACTATCCCTTTCAATAATGAACAACATATCAAACATGTATTGCGAAACTCTTTGCGTCCTCTACGTACTTAGCGACTCTGCGGTGAATCCGTTAACTATGCAGAAGTTTCACGGTTTGCCGGACTTCTTCGAATTCCTTGTCGGCTTCAATGTCGGTTGCTGGTATGAAACGATTTACTGCCAGCATGGTGATGACGTTGGCAATGAAGCCGGGTACTATTTCGTACATGGTTTCGCCAAGTCCCATCTGTTTCCATACTACCAGTACCACCGTTCCCGTCACCATGCCGGCAAGAGCAGACTGCCACGAGGTTTTACGGGAGAAGAGGGCAAAGAGTACCAGCGGCCCAAAGGCTGCACCGAAGCCGCCCCATGCGTAGGCTACCAGACCAAGCACGGTATTGTCGGGATTAAGTGCCATCAGTAACGCGATGACGGATATGCCGATAACGCAGATCCTGCCCACCTGTACCACCCGTTTCTGGGGGGCGTCTCTGCGTATCACTTTCTGGTAGAAGTCCTCGGTAAGGGCAGATGATGAGACCAGAAGCTGCGAGTCAATGGTGGACATTATGGCAGAAAGTATGGCTGCCAGGAATATGCCCCCGATCCAGGGGTTGAACATCTTATCAACCATGTAGATGAACACCTTCTCATGGTCACCCCCCTCAAGTCCGGGATACATGGGGATGGCGATGAGCCCAACGGTGACTGCGCCGATGAGTGATATGAATACCCAGGTGATGGCGATGGACATGGATCGCCTGAGTTCCTTTACTTCCCTGATGCCCATGAAGCGCACCAGGATGTGGGGCTGACCGAAGTATCCAAGTCCCCATGCCAGGGTGGAGATGATGCCCACGATCGAAGCACCTGTCAGGGTTAAGAGCCCGGTGTCAATATTTCGGGCAATCATTTCAGACCTGATGACATCGTATCCACCCGCGTGCTGCCATGCAAGAATGGGAACAATGGTTATGGCGGTCACCATGAGGGTGCCCTGTATCATGTCTGTCCAGCTGACCGCCAGGAAACCACCCAGGAAGGTGTAGACCACGATAACCAGGGTGCCGAAGGTTACCGCCATGCGGTAATCAATATGGAACATGGATTCGAAAAGTTTGCCGGCAGCTACCAGGCCGGATGATGTATATATTGTGAAGAATATCAGTATTATAAGAGCTGATACCGTTCGCAGTAAACCGGTGGGGTCACGGAACCGGTCCTCAAAAAAACAGGGCAGGGTGATGGAACTGGTTTTCTCAGTGTAAACCCTGAGGCGTGTGGCTACGAATTTCCAGTTGCATACCGTCCCGATGAAAAGCCCTATGGCTATCCAGCTTGCGGGCAGCCCGCTGGCGTACATGGCGCCTGGAAGGCCCATGAGGAGCCAGCCGCTCATGTCGCTTGCCTGGGCGGAAAGTGCGGTTACCCACTTTCCCAGGCCACGGCCGCCAAGGATGTAGTCTTCGATGCTTGCGGTGCGCCTGTAAAATATGCCGCCAATGGTGATGAGCATCACCAGGTATACGATAAAGGTGATGAGGGACGGTAATGATATCATGGCTGGTCTCCTTGCGGTATGTATTAAAACGACATGAATATACTTGTAATGGTTATCAGTACAGCTGTCAAGAAATTCGGGTCAGACAGTATAATGTACGGGGTACTTGATTTATGACTGTTTTTTTTGTATACTGTATTATAAAGTGAAATGAAAACTTGAAATATATACTAATTTAAAGGAGAAATAAATGGCACGAGTAACATACGAATGTCCGGAATGTAAACAGATAGTGGTTCTTGAGGATCCGGTGGAGAAGGTACCTGAACATCACGGTAAACCAATGGTGAAAATAGACGAATCAGGGATGGATATCTGTACACAGCCCGACCACCCCGAACACGCACGCAGCACCGCTGAAGACGACGCATGCGATGACTTCAGGGGCGAGAAATAAAGACGTATGATAATATACCACAGAGGCACAGAGATACAGAGGGATTATTTAAAAGGATTACCCCAAAGTCGCTAAGAGCGCAAAGTGCGCAAAGAAAAAATGTTATTACTAATGAAGAACAAGGGCTTCAACCCCTTGTTCTGTTTGTCTTTACAATACCTAATCCTTTCTCTGTACCTCTGCGCCTCTGTGGTTCTATTTAAAAAAACCTTCTGAAAAAATTGCATATAATCCAGCAACGTTATTGACATATCTTCTTTCGCAGGTATAACAGTATGATCAATTTTTACTGAATTTTTATATATAACGACTCAAGAGGTCATACTGTTATTCCCGGTATAATGCGGTTTAGAAATTATATCACCCTGTATCGTGAGTCTGAAAGGAGAGTGTCATGTTTAACAAAGATTATGAAGCCATGCCCCGCGAGAAACTCAAGGAGCTTCAGTTTGAGCGCCTCAAGTGGTCTATTACCCATGCCTACAACAATAACAGTTTTTACAAAACATCATTTGATAACGCGGGATTTTCACCGGACAAGTTCAAGTCAATCGATGACATGAAGCATGTCCCTTTTCTCATGAAGCAGGACATGCGGGAGAATTCGCCATTTGGCCTGTTCGCTGCCCCCATGGACAAGGTGGTTCGAATACATTCCTCCTCGGGAACCACCGGGAATGCCACCGTGGTTGGATATACAAAAGGTGACATTGGCGTCTGGTCAGAGGTTATGGCCCGAACCATCGCGGCTGCCGGGGGTAATGAGAAGGACATCGTACAGGTTGCCTACGGGTACGGCCTTTTCACCGGGGGACTGGGTGCTCATTACGGGGCAGAGACGCTGGGAGCCACGGTAATCCCTATTTCCGGCGGTAATACTGAACGGCAGCTTATGCTGATAAAGGACTTTGGTACAACCATCCTGGCGTGTACACCATCATATGCCATTAACATGGCCGACTACGTGGCCACGAAAATGCCTGATTATGATTTTAAGAAAACTAACCTGAAAGCGGGGGTTTTCGGTGCCGAACCCTGGACTGAAAACATGAGAAAAGAGATCGAAACCCGGATGGGTATTAAAGCATATGATATATACGGACTGAGCGAGGTTATCGGGCCGGGTGTTTCATGTGAATGCAGCGAGCAATCGGGACTGCACGTGTTCGAAGACCATTTTTATGTGGAGGTGATCGACCCGGATACCGGAGAAGTGCTGCCCGAGGGAGAGAAGGGCGAGATCGTGTATACATCCCTGACAAAAGAAGCCTGCCCGGTGATACGCTACAGGTCACGTGATATTACACGGATATACTATGACGGCTGTAAATGCGGGCGTACCCTTGTGAAAATGGAGAAAGTAACCGGCCGAACAGATGATATGATGATTATACGGGGAGTAAACGTCTTCCCTATGCAGATAGAGTCAATTCTGATGGATATCGAGGGGACCGAACCCCACTACCAGATTATCCTGGACAGGAAAGGAGCGCTGGATGACGTAGAGATCATGGTTGAGGTAAACGAGAAGATATTCTCCGATGAGCTTTCGCAAATGCAGAAGCTTACCAGCCAGATTCAACAGCGTTTCAGAAGTGTGCTTGGGATATCAGCCAAGGTAACCCTGGTTGAGCCAAGCACGATTGAAAGAAGTCTTGGCAAGGCCAAGCGGGTTATTGACAGGCGCGACATGTAGGAACGCATCATAATATACCAGGAGGTTCATGTATGAACGTAACACAGGTTTCCCTATTTCTTGAGAACAAACCGGGTCATCTTCAGAGCGCTCTTAAAGTTCTGGCTGATGAAAAGATCAATATACTTACCCTCACCATTGCCGAGGTATCGGATTTTGGTATCGTGCGAATGATCGTCAACAATCCCGACAGGGCTGTGCTGGCCCTGAAGGAGAACAGGTTCACCTGTTCTACAACCGATGTGCTGGCCATTGAGCTTACCGACGAGGCAGGATCTCTTCTGGCAGCACTTGATACTTTTTCAAAGCGACAGTTGAATATTGAATACATGTACGCGTTCACAGAAAAAAGAGGTGACAAGGCGGTAATGATTTTTAGATTTGATGATATAAATATGGCGAAGAAGGCCCTGCAGGAAGAGGGATACAATATCGTCAAGAAAATCGACATAGTTGGAGACTGATAGATGCAGAAAAAATTAATGCTGGGAAACGAAGCGGTTGCCAGGGGAGCCTACGAGGCAGGTTGTCACGTGGCAGCTGCCTATCCCGGTACACCAAGCACGGAGATCATGGAAGCCATAGCCCGGGATTACCCGGACATAAAGGCACAGTGGTCTCCAAATGAGAAGGTGGCCCTGGAGGTTGTCGCCGGTTCTTCAGTAGCCGGTGCCCGTTCAATGGCTGCCATGAAACATGTTGGGCTGAATGTCGCGGCTGACCCGTTGTTCACCTTTTCATATACCGGCGTAAACGGGGCAATGGTGATCATCAATGCTGACGACCCGGGGGCATGGAGTTCGCAGAACGAGCAGGACAACCGGCATTATGCCAGGGCCGCCAAGCTTCCCATGATAGAGCCATCAAGTCCTGCCGAGGCAAGGGAGTTTACCAGGCGGGCGTTCGATATATCAGAGGAGTTTGACAGGCCCGTGTTAGTTCGGATAACCACCAGGATATCGCATTCACAGGGGATCGTTGATATTGATGAACCGAAAAAAGTACCACTGAAACCCTTTGAACGGAACCCGAAAAAATATGTTATGATACCTGCCCATGCCCGTCCCAGGCATGTTTTCATCGAAGAACAGATGAAGAAACTTATGGATTT
Organism: uncultured Leptospiraceae bacterium; assembly: GCA_964486725.1. Taxonomy (GTDB): domain Bacteria; phylum Spirochaetota; class UBA4802; order UBA4802; family UB4802; genus M55B154. The sequence goes on along the minus strand of CAZAOK010000009.1, from coordinate 57,525 downwards.
TTCAAACTCTTCAGACATGAACCGTATTGAATGGAACAGTAAAAAGCGGGGTATCATCACTAACGGGGTGGCATACCATTACGTGAAAGACGTATGCCCTGATGATTCTATATTGAAAATAGGGGTCATCTGGCCGTTGCCTGAAAAACTCATCCGAGAATTTGCCGACCAGGTTGACGAGCTGTACGTGGTTGAAGAACTGGACCCATTCATCGAAGATTATGTTCGAGGCATGGGATACAGTCCCATAGGTAAGGAGATTATTCCCATGTGCGGGGAGCTTACACCCGAGATTATTGATATGGCGTTGAACCAGAAAAAACCGAAAAACCAGATACCGGAGTATTCTGCCAGCATTCCCGGCCGGCCCCCTGCCCTTTGCAAGGGATGCCCCCATGGATTCGTGTTTGAGGTGCTGGCTAAACTTGACCTGACGGTAAACGGGGATATCGGCTGTTACACCCTTGCGGTTCTTCCCCCGTATAATGCCATGCACAGCCAGGGCTGTATGGGAGCAAGTGTCAGTATGCATCTTGGTTTTGAAAAAGCCCGTGGTGAAGAAATGGCCCGTAACAGTGTGGCGGTAATCGGCGATTCCACATTTATCCATTCCGGTATTACCGGCCTGATCGATATCGTATATAACAAGGGGACGGGAACGGTAATTATCCTGGACAACAGGGTAACAGCCATGACCGGCCACCAGGAAAATCCTGCAACCGGGAAAACCCTTATGGGTGAGGATACCCATGAGCTCAACTTCGAGATGCTTGCCAGGGGAGTCGGTGTCAAGCGGGTCAGAACGGTGGATCCGAAAAATATCGAGGAGTTTGAACAGGTTGTGCGTGAAGAAGTTGCCGCACGTGAACCATCGGTTATTATCTCTCTGAGAAAATGTATCCTGAAAAAGTAATGGGAAGAACAGGGGTTTTGTAATGATGAACGTAATTTTTGCAGGTGTTGGCGGACAGGGCGTTATTCTTGCAAGCAAGGTGCTTATGCAGGTGGCAATGGATGCCGGTTATGATGTAAAAGAATCCGAGGTGCATGGTATGGCCCAGCGTGGAGGGAGTGTTGATTGCCATGTACGGATAGATACGCAGGTATATTCGCCCCTTGTCGAGAGGGGGACGGCAGACTTTCTTGTGTGCCTGGAGCTGCTGGAATCCATGCGAAAACTGGATTTCCTGTCAAGTGACGGAATGCTTATTGTAAACAGGCTGCAGATTAACCCCGCGCCGGTAGAGGCCGGTCTGGCTGAATATCCTGAAGATATTGAAGCGTGGCTGTGTGCTAATGTACACAAGTGCAAAGTGGTTGATGCCGACCCGGTATTGAAAGAAGTGGGTACAAAACGTGCATTAAACATTGTCATGCTTGGCGTATTGTCCACCTACCTTGATTTTGAATATGCACAATGGCAGAAAGCGATACGATCACTGGTAAAAGAGAAGTTCGTAGAAATGAACCTGAAGGCTTTTGATATGGGAAGAGAACTGGCCAACGGAGACTGACCTGTTAAGAATTATACTGCGGTACATATAAGGAGAGTGGTATGAAAAAGGGCATATGTTTTGTTTCGATTATCCTGGTAGTACTACTTTCTTCATGCTCCAAATACAGTGTGAAGGAAGAGATTGATCGAACCTCCAGGGTTGATGTGAAAAAAGCGGGTATATTGCTTCGAATATCACGTAAGGCGATGCTGAGATATGATGTCCATTACGATACACTGCAGAAATGGCTGCAGGGATACACTCAAAATGTTGAGCTCGAGTTAATAAACGGCAAGTCAGATTATTACGCGTATTTTTCAAATGAGCAGGACAGGTTTTACCAGCTATCCATGAATAACGCGTTTTTGAAATACAAGTCACTTGGTGTTATCAACTCGTACCTGTACCGGTATAAAAATGATCTTTCCGCCCTCATGAAAGCGAAGAATCTTGACGTATTGATAATTTACGAAGTTTATGGCATCGCCTCGGTGGGGATGCAGTTTCTTGATTTTGATTCTATGGCGGTCATCATTGATAAAAACCTGAAGGTGGTATATCTTGATCATCAGCATGACCGTTTTAACAGCAATGATTATTCCATAGACCTTCTCAAGGAACAGCTTCTGAACAAGATGAATGACCGCATGCTTGAATTTCTTATAGATCTTGATTATATTGAGGATTAGTCTTTGAGAGGTGGTAATTGGAGACGGCGGGATTCGAACCCGCGTCCTGTGACACACCTCCACAGCGTCTACATGCTTATCCCATTCTTTTATTTAAGTTGAAGGTCGGAGAATGGGAATCCTTCCTGCAACCGTGTTCCCTAAAATTTCGCCCCCGCCCCGGGAACAGTGACGGGAACTATCCTCTTTTGTTTACGCCCGTACAGATCTCAGAGGAGAAGATTCTGTAAAGACGCCCGCAGGCTACGCTGCGAGAGCTAGATTATTATCTGCACTTATAATTGGCCTGCCACGTTTTACGAGATGACAGCACACTCGACATGCAGCTGTGGACGCATCAACACAGTCGAAACCATGTCGTCCCCCAACATCTATGTAATGTACTGACAGACCTCTTATTCGTCAACCATTGTATGACTGGTTTTTTGGAAAAATGCTTGTTATTTTAATCTTGTAATATAGGTTGGTTGCGGCTTTCGGGCTGAATTTGTTAAAAACCTTATCCAGAGGTAATCATGAGTTGTACAGTTGTTATAGGCACACAGTGGGGAGATGAAGGCAAAGCAAAAATGATCGATTATTACTCCCGTAATGCAGACATAATAGTCAGGTACCAGGGAGGTGCCAATGCCGGTCATACTGTTGTGGTCAATGGGAAAAAACATGTATTTCATCTTATTCCATCGGGAATTTTACATGAAGGCAAAGAATGCGTAGTTGGCAATGGCGTGGTAGTTGACCCTGTGCAGCTTGTACAGGAATTCGATCTCCTGGAAAAAGAAGGATTGAAAATACGGGACAGAATTTTTATTTCAGATGCCGCGCACCTGATTCTTCCCTATCACAAAGCTGTAGATGCCGCCATGGAAGAAGTACGATCCAATAAGATTGGCACAACCAAGAGGGGAATCGGGCCCGCGTATGCTGACAAATGCCTCCGCACAGGAATACGGATCGGTGATATTTTTGATGATGATTTTCTGAAAGAAAGACTTGCAACAGCCCTGAAATTTAAAAACCTGCAGCTTGCGCATTGCTATAACAAAGAAACCTTTAATATTGATGAGATGATGAACCTGCTTGTTGAATTCAGGGAGCGTGTTGCTGACATGATAAGGAATACACCCTATTACCTGCATAACGCCCTATCAGAAGGCAAAAACATACTGCTGGAAGGAGCGCAGGGGAACGGGCTTGATATTGATCATGGAACATACCCATACGTGACATCGTCCAATCCTACCATCGGCGGCGCGCTGATGGGATCGGGACTTAACTACAGTGCTATTTCGGAAGTGGTTGGAATAACCAAGGCGTATATAACCCGGGTAGGTGAAGGCCCCTTTCCTACAGAAGAACTGGGCGAAAAGGGTGACATGATCAGGGAAAAGGGGGGTGAGTATGGTGCGACAACGGGCAGACCGAGACGATGTGGATGGTTTGATGTTGAGCTTTTGAAACACACTGCCCGAATAAACGGTCTGACATCAATAGCGCTTACGAAAATGGATGTGCTTTCCGGCCAGAAGAAAATTAAGGTGGCTGTTGGATATACTTTTGAAGGAAAAAACCTGGATTATTTTCCATCCTCCCTGCAGCACAAGGTGACGCCACGATACCAGGAACTCGAGGGGTGGGCAGAGGATATTAGTGAATGCAAATCGTATGACCATCTGCCTTCCGCTGCCAAAGAGTACATTGCCTTTATCGAAAAAGCTGTAGGTGTTCCGGTGTCAATAGTTTCGGTTGGACCCGATCGGATGAATACTTTTGTTAAGTGAGAATATGACAGTTCATATGTAAGGGCTTCCTGGTAAAAAATTCAAACGAATTGTACTTTTTTTTGTTACGATGAAGACATGCATGATAATATAGATGTACCGCGTTTTTTTTGATTTTTTTATTTGACAGTAAAATACCGTTTAGTATAAGAGGATTCCATCAAAAGAGCCGCTAGCTCAGTCGGTAGAGCAACTGCCTTTTAAGCAGTGGGTCCAGGGTTCGATTCCCTGGCGGCTCACATGGGAAATATGCAAAAATGTATTGACAAAGTCTTCCATTTTTCTTATTAACCATTCACCATCTGTCCCCGTCGTCTAGGGGTCCAGGACACCGGGTTTTCATCCCGGCAACAGGGGTTCGAATCCCCTCGGGGATGCGTTTAGACACATAAAAAAGACAGGATATTTTTTCCTGTCTTTTTTTATGGGCAGATACTGTTGCTCACTCGTAATCTGAGATATCAATTCCCTGTGCCCTGGCTTTTTCACGGTACCATTCCATCTCATCACGAGGGGGTGCGGACTGTTTTGTCTCTTCCCGCCGTATTAATGAAATTGCATTTTCCGGACAGGTGGAAACGCACAATCCGCAGCCGATACACTTCTCTTCCTGTATACCCATGTAATTATCAACAGGCTCAATTGCTTTAACCTGGCAACGGGTATCGGTGCAGGTGCCGCAGTTCTTACAAAGATTGGGGTCTATCCTGGCGAAGTAGTGGGAATTAACGGTATCTTTCATGCCGAACCTGGCTGCGATCAGTTGCACACAGCAGCAGCCGCAGCAATTACAGAGGAAATAATGTCCCTCCTGTATATTTGCGGTCATGTGAACAAGTCCCGCTTCTTCAGCCATTTTCAGAATATCAAGTGCTTCATCTTTGTCGATTATCCTTCCCGCGTGTGGATGATCGTTGAAATAATCGGGATGTTCTGAAAGGGCAAGGCATACTTCCCTGGGCTTGTCACACTCGCGTTTCAGCATGGAGGTCTGTTTCTTGCAAATGCACTCGTTTACCGCGAATGACTGGCAGGACTCAATGATGGAGGATACCCGCTCGTAGGGCATGGCAACGCCGGCTGACGAAATCTCCTGCTCGATTGGGACCACCTGCATCATCTGCGGCTGGTGAGATAGAAAGTAAGGCCCAACCGATTTGATGTATTTTGCATGCAGCCGGGCAAACTCTTCGTCCATGTTGTGCAGCTGCAGTTCGTAAAGGCCAAGTATCCAGGGAACCAGGTTGTACTTTTTCTCTTCACCTGAAGGGTCACATTCCACAAGACCACGGTGCCACATGCTGGTCAGCTTACGGTCAAGTTCTTCAGGGTTATGCCCGGTGCGTGCTGCCACCTGTGCAGCTGTTTCTTTCTTAAGTTTGAGACCGCAGAAAAGCTCGGCCTCGTCGGGCCTGAATATTTTTTTTAATAGATCCAGTTCAACACCGCTTTCTGATCGGGGAAAGCCATTGGGTAGAGAATTAAGAACATCAGCCAGTTTCTCATATACGGTCTGTTCCATGCCGGTTACCTCGTGGTAGTATATAGTACAAACATATCACTGTTATGTTTCATGTAAATCACTATTTTTGGTAACCACAGAGGCTCAGAGAAACAGAGCAAGGTTTTTTTATAGCTGTCTTGGTGGTACATTAAAGCAGCATACCAGCTGAAATAGTATTCAGCTATCATGACATGCAACAAGGCAACCATATTCTCTCTGTTTCTCTGAGCCTCTGTGGTTAATTGTTGTTGAGTTTATGGTAACTTCCAGATATTTATCTCGGGGTTGTCGTTGCACTTTTTGCAGAAAGCTTTCGTGTCCCCGTGACCGCAGCCGTAGCACCAGATGTCGAAGATGCGGCATTCTATGCAAAGTGCCTTTCCGCAGCCATCACAGAGCACCACTGCCTCTTTTTTCCCACACACCTGGCATGTTGCGTTTTCTATTACTTTCATAGGATTGTTTCAGGCCCTTTTCCTGAAGGATATATATTTCACAGTTGCAGGGCAAGCAGTTATTGGTATATACTTATGATAGAATAAAAATATTCGCGGTGAACATTTTATGGAGAATAAAACGAAATGATAATAGATTCCCACGTACATATCGGTACCATCGAGAATTTTGATCTTACAGAGTCAATGCTGTTGAAGGCTATGGACAGGTATGGGATAGACTTTGCCCTGGTGTCCAACGTGGAAGGGTCGGAGTTTATCCCTCCGCATGGGCCGGTAGATTCTCCCGTTCCCGAAAGGGAGGTGAATGAGAAGGTGCTGAACCTGGTGCGCAGGCATCCTGACCGGCTGCGGGGGCTTTACTGGATTAAGCCTCACACTGAAGGATACACCCCTGATGTGCTTCTTTTTTTAAAGGAGAACCGTGACATTTTTGCCGGCATGAAATTTCACCCCGACATGTCACAGTTAAAGATCACGGACAAAAAGTATGTTCCCTACCTTGAATGCGCGAAAACCCTGGGCATGCCGGTCGCGGTGCATACCGCTCATGATATTTACGCTCATCCATCATTTGCCCGTGACGTGGCTGGAAAGTGGCCCCTTCTCAATTTTGTGCTGGTTCACATGGGACTTGCCTCTGATAACATTGAATCTATTGAGTACATGGAAGAACTTCAAAACGTGTACGGTGATACCACGTGGGTGACTTTCGAATCAATTAAGAAGGCGGTGAAATGGGTGGGAAGCGGCAAGATACTTTTTGGCACCGACGCCCCTATTGACGGGGTGGATACCTATGAATGGTACCAGGACAAGATACGGGGTATACGTGAGCAACTGGATGAGAAAGACACGGAGAACATTCTTTTCAGGAACGCTCAAAAGCTTTTTCTGGAAATGTAGCTGTTATCCAGGTGAAGGCAGCAGTCGATAAGAATCAGTAAGCACCTTCATGATCATGTCGGGGGATGTGATTGATTGGGGCACGTTCAGCATGCAGGTGATATCTCCCCCGTCCACCCTCAAAAATCCTTTTGATAGTGCCACTTCGGACGTGATGTAGTTGTTTTTTTCTGAGGTGAAAAGTTCGGGGTTGGTGCAGTATACCGCGGCCAGTGGATCCCACAGGTAGATGTGGGAGATGCCGAAATAGTTTTGCATCAATTGCATCCATGGGGTAAAAGGGGTCTCTATATATGTGTACAGTGCTGGGGCTATTATTTCACGTAACATGTGCATCTGGTTGATACCGAAAGGGATTTGCAGGCATAGATTTGCCGTGATAACAGTAACAGGAGTTCCAGACAGAAACAGGGTTGACGCGGCTTCAGGGTCGGAGGACACGTTAAGCTCACACATCTCCGTGCCGTTTATCATCAGGGGTTGGGTAACCCCTCCCATTATTACAACCTGGTGCAGGTTATTGAAGAATTGATTATCCAGCTGGTATGCTCCAAGTAGATTGGTGAGCGACCCTGTGGCAAGCAGGGTTATCTCTCCCGGGTGGCGAGCTGCGGTGTGGACAAGAAATTCTGCCGCTTCGCTGTTCCTGTTTTCAGAGTTGGCTGCTCCTTTGAAAAGAGGAACATCGTTGATGGAAAAATCATCAAAGAGGGTGCGGGTGCATCGGTACACGTCTTCGATAGTGCTGTTGCCGAAGGTGAGGGTTACCCCCAGCAGTTCCACGTCAGATCGCCCCCGCAGGTAGAGCAGGGCCATGCCGTCGTCGATGTCACGGTGCTGCATTCCCATGGTGTTGTCGCAATCATGCACTATTTTCATCACACCACGTCCTCCCTGAGAAACCAGTCTATATCGGCCAGGTAATTCTGTATGGTGTTGAAGGTGTGGTGGTTTTGCGGTGTCCTGTCTGAGCGGGTATACTCATACCATGCCATGTAGCACCAGCTCAGTCCCCGCAGGATTATGGTTCGTTCAAGCAGCCGCGTTTTTTCCCGGAGTTCATCAAGGGGAATACCGGTGTTCAATATGGACTCGTATTCACGAAGAAATTCTGTTTTCTCATTTGCTGAATATATGTAGTTCCCTTTCCACAGGGTGGTGGTAGGGGTAAGAAAGTGCCCGAGGTCCTGGTAGCGGTGAGAAACCACCGCCTTCTCCCAGTCGACCAGGTATGCCCTGTTGTTCTCATCATCGATGATGAAGTTGTGTGAGTTTACCTCCGTGTTTACCATGCACATCGATTCTGACTGGAATTCTTCACGCATGGATTGACCCATCTTATGAATGATGTTATACAGTTCAAGGAGCTTGTTCTGTTCATCCGACAATGGATGTCGGGGAAAACGGGTCAGCAGGTCATAGCTTTCAGCCGCGATATCCAGCACAGGATTGGACTGCACGATGAGGCGGTTGTCGGGTTCCAACCCGTGTATGGCGGCAAACACGTCGGCGGCATGTGGGGTATCATCAGGATAGCGCAACGGACGGCCGGGAAGGTATACCATGAGAAGCACCCCGCCGTCAAATTCTTCGGGTGAAGGATCAAGGTACAGGGGACGGGGGGTAACTCCCGAGGGATATACCGCGTCGAGAACATTGAACTCGTAGGATACCTGGTCTTCAAGTCCCAGCTGGCTTCCGTGATTTATCCTGAAGACATACGCATGATTGCCGGCTGCGGTTACCAGGTAATTTTCATTGTATTCGCCGGCTGCGAGAAAAGAAACAGAGAAATCTCCGGTAACCCATTTCTGTTTTTTAAGAAAAGTACTGATTATACTACTCTTCTTTTTTGTATCCATTATGCCCCTTTCATTGATAGAAAAGTTTTCCATCCCTGGTATTCAGTTATATGCAAAATAATGAGACGGGTCAACATTATATATTGATATTATTCAAAATTTGTGTATTGTACAGTAAGGGCTTTCAATGTAGAATGGAGTATGCTGAAAAAATGAGAAGATCATATTCAATTATTGTGCCGGTTTTAAATGAAAATGAAATTATCAGGGACACAATTAGAAGCGCGTTTAATCAAATAGATGAACATGTTGATGAAATAATCGTGGTGGACGGGGATGAAGATGGAAGTACGGTCAGGATGTTGTCACCTGATTTTCCCATACAGGTAATACTATCGGGCCAGGGCAGGGCACGGCAGATGAATGCGGGTGCAGAGTCGGCCCGGGGTGAAGTGTTGATCTTTCTGCACGGGGATACACGGCTGCCCCATGATGCCCAGCGGCAGATTGACCGGGCTCTTGACGACCAGCATATTGTGGGCGGGGCCTTTGACCTGGGGTTTGACGATGATCACTGGTGGTTTGCCCTGGTAGCTGCCAGCGGGTCTTTGCGATCGCGACTGACACGGATACCATTCGGGGACCAGTGCCAATTTTTCAGGAAAGAGTATTTTCACCAGATAGGGGGATACCCGGAGATACCCATTATGGAAGACGTGGAGATCATGCGCACCATAAAACAGCGGGGAGACCACATCAAGATACTGGATAGCCGTGTTCGCACATCTCCCCGTATGTGGTATGAAAAGGGCTTTCTTATGAATACATTAAAAAATTATGCCATACAGCTTATGTATCTTGCCGGAATGCCGGTTGAAACACTGGCATCGGTGTATTATCGAAAACATGGGGGTAAGTAATGAAAGGAGAATGATTATTATAACACGGCAGAAAGTTCAGTATCATGTATTGACTATATTGAAATATTGAGGAATTGAATAATTGCAACACGATATGAAAGAACCAGACAGAAAAGCACTGGCAGTATTTGTCAGGTATCTCCAACCGGGAAAGGTGAAATCACGGCTTGAAGAAGGCATCGGCAGTGCAATCATAACGGCAGATTTATACCGATGTTTTGTGATGGATGTGCTTGATGCAGCCAGCTCGGTACATGATACCATCATTATCAGCTATGAACCATCCGTGAAGGAAAGAACATACCGGGAATGGCTGGGTGATTCCTTTGAGTACATACAGCAGCGGGGGGACGATATTGGTGCCCGAATGTTTCATGCTTTCGAAGACGTGTTTCAGGCCGGCTACAGGACTTGCTTTCTCATGGGCAGTGACATTCCAGACCTGCCTGAAAAAATCATATCAGATGGTTTGCGTCAGCTTGATTCGGTTGATGCGGTGATAGGCCCGGCGCTTGACGGGGGATATTACTGCATCGGCTTGAGAAAAAATGCCCTTTCGGGGGATTTTTTTTATAATATACAATGGGGCACTTACAGTGTATTGTCTGCCACCTTAACACGCCTGGAGACTGCGGGGGTAGAGTATTTTTCGCTGCCTGAATGGGGTGATGTGGATACCCTTGATGATCTGCGGGATCTGGTTTCAAGAAACCAGCTGTCATTATTCAGAAAATCACATACCATGAGATATATCCGGTCACAGCATCTTTTACAGTCTATTCTTTAGGAACATACCAAGAAGCGAAGGTTGATTTGCCTCTACATTAAATATATATTATACTATTTATCCCGTTGAAACCGGGGATTACCTGGAAACCTGTAAGCTGGAGGAAAAAAATGCAGTATGATTATGATCTTTTAGTTCTTGGCGGCGGTGCCGCAGGACTGGTGGCCGCATCAGTGGCAGTGAACCTGGGTAAAAGGGTTGCCCTGGTAGAGGCACGAAAAACAGGCGGAGAGTGTACCTGGTACGGCTGTATTCCCAGCAAGGCTCTGATAAAATCAGCTACCCTGGTACATAATGCGGGCCACCTGTATGATCATGGTCTGGCCGGCAAAAAGGTTACCGGGCTTCGGCCGGAAGATGGATTGAAACGGGTTCAGAAGGTAGTACGTACCATTTACAGTCATGAGACACCAAAGGTACTTGAAGCGAAGGGTATCACTGTTATTATGGGAAAGGGACAGTTTATTGACGGGCATCATGTAAAAGTTAAGGGGAAGATGTACTCGGCCAAAAAGTTCGTGATCGCAACGGGGTCAGAGCCCTTTGTCCCCCCCATTGAAAATATTGATTCTGTGCCTTACCTCACCAATGAAACGGTATTCGCATTAAAAAAACCACCCGCTTCCATGATCGTTCTTGGTGGCGGGGCCATCGGTATTGAAATGGGGCAGGCCTTTCAATATCTGGGTACGAAGGTTACAGTCGTGGAAATGCTGAACCGGATCATACCCAGGGATGACCCCGAGTTGACGGGAATGCTGGCACAAAGGCTTTCAGATGAAGGAATGACTGTGCTTACCGGGCACAGGGCAGTAAGGGTGATGCAGAAAGGAAATCAGCTGGAATTGACCGTCGTTAATGAAAAAGAAAAAAAGAGGATTGTGAAGGCTGAAACCCTGCTGGTAGCTGTTGGAAGAAAGCCCCGTGTGCACGGGCTGGGTCTTGAGGCGGCCGGTGTGCAATACGATAACGGGGGACTTGCTCTTGATAAATACCTGAGAACGTCGGTGCCGCACATTTTTGCGGCGGGAGATGTGGCAGGGCCATTCCTGTTCAGTCACATGTGTGAATACCAGGGCATTACCGCTGCCACCAACGCCATGCTTCCGGTGAAAAGGAAGGTGGACTATTCTCATGTTCCGTGGGTGACCTACACCGACCCTGAAATTGCCCATTCGGGACTGACAGAAGAAGAGGCGGTTGAGAAATACGGTACACGTATCCGTGTGTACAGAAAAGCATATGGTGATCTTGACCGGGGAATTACCGATGGTACGGAATTCGGGCTGGCTAAGTTTATTACGAGAAAAAACGGTAAGCTGCTGGGGATACATATAATGGGCGCGCGGGCAGGTGAGCTGATGCACGAGGCACATGTGATGAAGGCTATGGGAATACCCTTTCACAAACTCAACGGGGTGATTCACGCCTACCCGTCATATTCTGACATGGTGCGGCATCCTGCCAGGGATGCCTACGTGGACAGGATAAGGAACAACCCGCTGGTACGGCTGGTACAATTCTTTATGAGAGGAGACAAGAATGATGAGTAGTTTTTTCCGGGCCTACTGGAAACGTATTGTGTTACTGGTGATGCTGGTTGGGGGGGCAGTTCTTATCCGCATGGCAGGATGGCATGAGTATATTACCCTGCAGAACCTGCAGGCATATGCCGGTTCACTTCAGGAGATGGTGCTTGACCGGTACCTGCAGTCGGTGCTGATTTTTATCGGTATATATATACTGGTTACCGGGTTTTCCATTCCAGGGGCCGCGGTAATGACCCTGGCGGGTGGATTTCTTTTCGGGGTGATCCTGGGTGTGGTATATGTAAACATTGGCGCTACCCTGGGGGCTTTTATGGCTTTCCTGGCGGCGCGATTTATTCTTGGCAACTGGATACAGGAAAAATATGGTGAGAGGCTGCGTCGTTTTAACCGGGATATCAATGAAAACGGCTACAACTACCTGTTGACATTACGGTTGATTCCCGTGTTTCCCTTCTTCCTTATCAATTTTTTTGCCGGTCTTACTTCCATACCTTCCCGTACCTTTATCTGGACCACCTCGCTGGGTATTATACCCGGTTCACTGGTGTATGCCTTTGCCGGGAAGCAGCTTGCAACGGTTACGTCGGTTGGGGATATCTTTTCCACCAATATGCTGATCGCCTTTATACTGCTGGGCCTTTTTACACTTCTTCCGGTTGTGCTGAAGAAACTGGGAATTGTGCGGGTATCCAATGGTATGGATACATAGGCAACGGCGGTTTTATTACTGAATTACCTGGCAAACTTTTCCAGAAATACTGAAGGGATTTTGCCTATCACACGTTTCTGAAAATTAAATGCCACTGCCCCTGACTCTGCCAGGCATGCGGGGTGTCCATCTTTCATTACCCGATGGAAAAACCGGAAGCCTTTTTCAGTGATTTCATCTATCTTACTTTCAATTATGATGTTATCATCAAGAAAGATCTCTTTTTTAAAATTCAGAACCATGTCAGCCATGATTATGGAAGTTTCACCGTCCCCAAGATTCAGTTCGTGTAACCCTTCGTTCCTTAGCAGCTGATGGCGGGCCTGGTGCAGCAGGGCAACCATCTCGGTAGTGCCTACATGGCCTGACATGTTCACATCATACACGCGTATAATACATTCATATTTAAATGGATAGATTTTCTGCTCGGCAAGGCGTACTCTGGACATGTTATTCTCCATCAACTATCATTCTTACAATGGCAACTGTAATGGCATGATGAAATATTGAAAGTAAAAAAATTTATACCGTACCTGGTACGGTGAATATATTTACAGGACGTCAATGATCACCATGGCGATATCGTCATCAAAAGATGTCTTTGATCCGTATAACCCGTGAACCCGCAGGTGATCTTCCACCCGCCTGCAGAAATTACCCGCGGTAAGTTCGCCAGAACCGGCAAGAAGGTCAACGAGGTTTTTTTCAAAAGGAATTCCGTCCCTGTTCTCGGCCTCGGTTAGCCCGTCGGTATAGAACAGGAACCGGTGTCCGCTTTTTACCGGTATTTCGATTTCCTGGAATTCCTGGTAGTCAAAAAGTCCAAGCATCTTGCCATGTGGTTTGAGGGTGTCCACTTCACCCGTATCACGGTTAACCCGGTATACGGGATTGTGCCCCGCACTGGACATGACAAGATTCATCTGGTAAAAATCAAAATACGCGTAGCAGCCGGTGACGAAGTTATCAGCGATAAGGTTTTTTATCGAACGGTTTATATACGATAACACGTAAGAAGGAGACCATGAATTCTTGTAGGTCTGCCGGTTCTGAAATGAAAGTTTCAGCATGCTTGTAATAAAGGCGGCAGACACCCCGTGTCCGGACGCGTCGGTGATGAGCACACCAAATCGCCGTTCTCTTTTTTCAGGTGAGTACAGGAAATCGTAATAATCACCTCCCACTTCTATCATGGGTATATATGCTGCCGCCACCTCAACACCATCGAAATCAGGGAACTTGTCTGGAAGCAGGTTACGCTGCAGCCTGGTTGCAAGATCAAGGTCAAGGGTGATCACGTCGTTCTTCTTTTTCAAGTCCTGGTAAAGAAAATAATCATCGAGGGCCTTGGCAACAACAGAAGCACGTGTCCTGATCAGGTTTTTTTCAAATTCTGTGAGTTCCATTGGTAAATCATAGTTGTGAAACCGCATGGTACCATGAACCCTGTCTCCCATGACCAGTGGAAGATAGTATAACCCTGAAATGCCATAGTCTCGTAAAAAGACCTGGTCATCGGGAGTGTAATCTTCCAGGTGCACTTCGGGGATATATATCTCTTTTTTTTCCCTTGCGGCGATGGATGCCCAGTCATTGCTTGTTTTGTAATCAACCTTCCGGGCAAACACCTCTTCAAGCTGGTCGGAAGAAAGCTTGTGCTTGGGGGATACATTGGATGGATTTATCCTGTGTACGGTCATCATGCCATCTTTGTCAATATATGATACATTACAGCCGTCAAAAGGAATTCGGTGACGAAGAGTAAATATTATTTCGTCCAGGAAATGTTCGAGGTCCATATCCATGTGAATTTTAAGGATAAGCGAAGTGAGGATCTCAATTTCATTTTTCAGCATTTGGTTTTCTTTTGCTGGTTCCTGATGGCTCATAGCCAGTCTCCGTGTTTTCCTGTTGATGGTAGCGCTGATCCTTTTACCAAAGTCATCCATATATACTACGAAAACCGGTGATGTGGCAATAAAAAAATCAGCAGCAAACTCTGTAAGGTATTCTCGTTGCATTTCTATGGCTTGTGTGTAATAATATGCACATTGTAAAGGGAGATAGAGTATGGGTAATAGAAGAACTGAAACTATTCTGCTGATTACAGGGATACTATTCTTCGGGTTACATATATTGCGTGTCTTTATAGCAATGTTTATATGGAATCTCGATGTATACGCGGGTGGTGCTGAAAATATTGCCCTTTTCGCGGTGCTGGTTTTTGCCACCGTTCTCCCCCTTTCAGTACTGGTCAGATGGCTGGGAACACGTGCGCTGTTATTTATAAGTACGATGGGTATCATATTTGCACGGTTGTTACTGCAGTTTTTCCAGGAGCCACTGGTAATGATTATTCTTTCCACCGCTGGTGTAATCATGTTCATGTGGTTTTTTACCCTGGTGCTGCAATCTGATGAAAACAGGAGTGCTGAAACCAGGGTGCCTGTACTTGTCACTTCGCTTGGGGCAGCATTTACCATTGATGTTGTGTCGCGCGCCATATTATTTTCATACGATATTACCTGGAGAAAAGGAGTGCTGCCAGGCGCAGCCATGGTTGTCATTGGATTGCTGCTTATGCTGCTGATAATCCGTGTTATCCCCTGGTTGAACGGGTTGGATGATTTTGAAGAACTGCCCTTTGCAAATGTATTGCCCGTTGTGGCAATGGGACCCTGGTTCTTTATGATGTTTGCGGTGTATACGAATATACCCGCGGTTGTAGCGGCAACAGGACTGGATGATGTTACCGCGGGTGTACTGGTGACCGCCATTACCATGACAGGGAATTTTCTTATGCTGGGGGCAGGTGCCATACGGGGTACAAACAGGATCGCTGCCATCTTTTCGGGGCTGGTATTGATCTGTGCCACATGGCTTTTCACCTTGCGTATTGGGGTTGTTTGCATGTGGATTGCAGGCGGGGGCATCGCCGCATGGGTTGCGCCCGCCCTGATTATAAAGTGGACATCAAATGGTAATGATATCAGGCCAGGCCTGTGGCGCAGTAGTATAGCTGTTTTTTTCATGTTCCTGCTGTTTGATGTGTTCGTGTTTGTTAATGCACAATTCAAAACTCAGGACGTGGTTTTATACGCGTCGATACTGGTTGCGGCGGGTATGGTGGCTGCCGTGTTGCAGCACGCCCATGCTGCCGGTGCTGATTCCCGAATAGATAATGCAGTATATAGTGTTCTCGCTGTAGCGGGAATTGTTGCCATGTGCATATGGCGGGTAGAGGTGAAGATGCCTGTTCCGGGCGGGGCGCCCCCGCCGGGTTCGTTACGGGTTATGACGTATAACATTCACCAGTCGTTTGATGCTGATTACCGGGTTGATCTTGATGATATGGCAGACGCAATAATGAAGGAAGGCCCTGACGTGGTGGGGCTGCAGGAAGTGAACAGGGGACAGCTGTCAAATGGTATGATCGACTGCCTGCCATACCTTGCACGAAAGCTTAACATGACATGGATATTTCTTGGATATCATGAGGATGGGCAGTATGGTAACGCCCTGCTGAGCAGGTATAAGATAACCGCTGCTGATGGATATCATTACTCTACTAATCTAAACGAGGTGCGGGGAATTACAAAAGGTACCATCACAACGAAAGATGACGGGATAACCTTTTACGTGACACACCTTGATCACACCAGTGGTGAAGAAAACGTGAGAAAGCAACAAATGGGTGAACTCATCAGTTACTGGGACGGCAAACCTTCGTCGGTGATCATGGGTGACTTTAATGCTGAACCCGGGTCAGAGCCTGTCACCATTATTCGTGATACACCCCTGGTAGACGTTCTGCAGAAATCAGGGCTTGACCAAACCCCGACTTTCTGGGAAGGACGGGGGGAACCTTTTATGCATCTTGACTACATTTTCGTGACCCCCCACCTGAAATATAACAATGCCAGCATTATAAAGACACGGGCATCGGACCATATGCCGGTTATGGTGGACCTCAGGCGTTAAAAGTAAATGGCTCATTCCAGAATATTGGGAAATGTTTGAGAGTAATTTATGATATCATACAGCTCTGAATATGTGAAACCGCCCGCTTCGCTCGATGCACGCATATTGACGCGGATAATTAGTAAATAATGCAAACCATACAACTTAAGACTCTCCATCAATACTTAATTGGTATCACGCAGAGACGCTGAGGAAGGGCACAAGCTCTCCGCGTTCCCCGCGACTCCGCGTGAAACTATTTTTGATGTTAAATTCTGATCACTTCTAACTTTTCACTGCATTAAAAAGTGTTGACATTTTTTCAGTATTAGAATATTTGAACAAATAATACAAATATTCAAGTATTAACAATATGAATAAAGAACAGGAAATCTGTGATCATGCCCTGGGGCTTTTTGCCCATTATGGGTATCGCAAAACCACCATCGAAGATGTTGCTGACGCAATGGGTATGACAAAAAGCAACATATATTTTTATTTTAAAAACAAGCAGGATCTATATGAGAAGACCGTGGCAGGGGCACTGTCGGGCTGGCGGGATTCGGTGGCAGAGGCCGTGGCGGCAGAACAGGACGTTGTGGAGAAGTTTCGCGTGATGGCCTACCGGTCATTTGAATACCTGCGTGTCCATTCTGATCTTCGAACCATACTTGAAAAAGACCCCGGCATCTTTACCCTTACACCCTCTGAAGACAGGTTTCGGGAGGTGAACATGGGGGCCATGGAAATATTGAAGTCTATCATCGAGCAGGGCATAAAAGAGAATCGATTTCACAGGGTAGACGTGCAGCATGTAACAGAATTTCTTTTCTCGGTGTATATAATGTTTCTTATTCGTGCCTACGTGAAATCCGAAGGAAGTACCGTGGCTACCATGTATGAAGAGGGCGTTGAGCTTGTGGTACGAGGTTTACGCAAATAATAAATACGGTAACCGTATTTAATAATAAAGGAGGTTAGTATGACCGAAGCTACCTTACAGGCCCTGAACGGGCTTCGTGACCTGTCTACCATCAAGTGGTACGTGATCCCCCTTCTTGCCATTGTGTTTTACATTTATACAAAGGAGATCAAGCTGGCAAGAAAATCAGCCAACTGGAATGCTGTCCTGGCCGGTGTGACCATCTTCGGGGTGGATTTTTTTAACGAAACGTGGAATGGCTGGGTAATGTACCTGACACAGCATTCGGCGTTCTGGACCGTGCCCGGAGATACGGCACTGCGAACAATGGTGGGATGGAATATTGAGATAATGTTCATGTTCTCCATACTTGGTATTATCTACTATCACACCCTCTCTGAAAGTACCACTGAAAAGATACTGGGGTTGCCTGAAAAATGGTTCTGGGCCCTGGGGTACGCGGTATTCTGTGTGTTCATTGAATGCCTGCTTAACATTGGAGGGCACCTGGTATGGGAATATCCTTTCTGGTTCTGCTCATTCAAGGGAGTCTGGCTCATATTCCTTATCGGCTATTTCCATTTCTTCTGCTTTGCAATCCTGGTTATCAGTCTTAAATCCATGAAAAACAAACTCATCACGGTAGGGATCATTTACGCAGTACCGGTTGTGATGAACGTGATTGCGTTTGCTTTCCTGGGATGGAATTACTGAGACAATTCTTGCTAATTATTTACCACAGAGATACAAAGGTACAGAGAAAGTAGTGTAAAGGATAACCGCAAAGTCACAAAGAGCGCTAAGGGCGCAAAGAAAAGAATAAGATATTTTATTTAAATACTTTCTCTTTGCGTTTCTTTGCGTACTTAGCGACCTGGCGGTTATTCTTATTAATAATCTATTGACATGATCTTTATGTATGAATAATTGTGACTCATTGTGCAGAATATTTTAAGGAGATGTTTCATGACCCGAGTGATGTGTGTTTTATGTACTGTTCTTTTTACGGTAACCAGTTGCAGCAGTGAAACCATTAAGGTTGAAAATGATTCAATTCAGAAAAAGACAACCATTACAATGGAGATGACCCACTTCAGTGAAAACAAAACAGGTGATAATACTGTTGAAGCAATATATAAAAGGACTTACAACCAGGATGGTGTACTTGAACCAACTGTTGTGCATATAAAGATTACAACGCAGGATAATCCTGGAAAGCTTGGGAAAAACGCGTTTATGAAAATGGGTATCATAAAGAAAAAGGTGGTGCTTCACGATATTCAAAGTGAAGTTGTCACCGTTGAAGATAAAGCTGGCTCAAATGGCAATGGAAATGATGTAAAAAAGAAGTACAGGGTATATAGCGCAAAAATGCCTTTTACTATTCCCATTGAACGGCATATAGTGGATGCTGGTGAAGAAGTACTCTACAGGTTCTATATTGGGAACAGGGGCATTAATTTCAGTGTTGAAGGGAAGCAGCTGGAAAAATTGATACAATTTATGAATCACGGATTTGAAGAAAAGTCATCTTGAGCTCCTGTCAGGTGGTGACATGAATTCCGGCCCCACCGGATCTTTAATTGAATCCAGCAGTATTTGTTCAATCTCTATCATGTCTTCAGGCTCAATTTCCCACCCGTCAATATTGTCAACGGGGTCAAGCTGATCGGGCCTTCGGGCTCCCCAGAGGGGAATGTCAGAGCCTTTCTGCTGCAGCCAGCGAAGTGCCAGGTGTATGATTCGACGCCCGTATTTTTTATTTACCATCTCATCAAGCCTGTTCACCGCGTCAAGGTACTGTGAAAAACGGGGTTCTTTGAACTTCGGGTCCTGTTTACGAAGATCATCTCCCTTAAATTCTCGGTTTTTCTCCATCTTGCCAGAGAGCATTCCCCTGCAAAGCCCACCATAGGTAATCAGGGAAATATTATTGCGCTTGCAATAAGGTATAAGCTTGTGTTCAATATCCCTTTCGAAAAGGTTATAGGGTGGCTGACATGTATGCAGGGGTGATGCGCTTCTGAAATAATCCATCTGTTCCGGAGAAAAATTACTTACCCCAACCGCTTTTATTTTTCCCCCTTCATACAATTCGTTCATGGCAGCAGCGGTCTCTTTTATATCTACAAGGGGGTCTGGCCAGTGTACCTGGTAAATGTCTATATAGTCAACCTGTAATCGCTTTAATGAGTCGTCAATCTCTCTCATGATTCGTTCCCTGGTGCCGTTCCTGTAAGGGGTTCCGTCCTTCCATTCCAGCCCTACCTTGGTGGCAAGTACAAATGAATCACGGTCAATATTTTTAAGTGCCCTGCCCACGATCTCTTCAGAGCGTCCGAAACCGTACACAGGGGCGGTATCAACCAGCGTGATCTCCCTCTCAATGGCAGATTGAATGGTGTTGATGGACTGTGCTTCATCTGTTCCTCCCCACATCCATCCACCTATGGCCCAGGTGCCAAGTCCCACCCGTGATGTCTTTATTCCGGTATCTGCTATTGTAGTATATTCCATGATATATCCTCTCCTCCATGTATATACCGGGGGAAAAGAATTCCCCGATACATGATATATACATAGTATAGGAGAGGGTGGAACACGTGTCAAGGGCAGGGAGAGGTGCCCTCGATGTTGAAATAATTCACCGCGTTATTGTAGCATATATCCCGGATGGTGTTTCCAAGGAATGGCAGATCCCCCGGGAGTTCCCCGTTTACCACGTCCTGTCCAATCAGGTTACAGAGAATGCGCCTGAAATAATCATGCCGGGTATAAGACAAAAAACTGCGTGAATCGGTGAGCATGCCCACGAATCGAGACAGTAACCCCATGTTGGAGAGGGCATCGAGCTGGCGAATGATGCCGTCCTTCTGATCATTGAACCACCAGGCTGAGCCAAACTGGATCTTCCCTGGAATTGACCCATCCTGGAAATTTCCTGTCATGGTTGCCATCATTTCGTTGTCCCGCGGATTGAGTACATAGAGTATGGTGCGGGGCAGCTTTTTCTTCACATCAAGGCTGTCCAGGAACATGGAAAGGGGACGGGCAAGTTCGAAGTCACCCATGGAATCAAAACCGCTGTCAGGGCCAAGTGCCCAGAAGTAGCGGGTATTGTTGTTCCGCATGGCGCCTATGTGTATTTGCATGGTCCATCCATGGTTTGCGTGCAGGGTCGCAAGCTCATGCATAATCGTGGTTCTGAAAGCTGCCAGTTTGTCCCCTGGTATATTCTGTCCCTTGAGTCCTTTAACCAGGGTTTCATCCAGCGCTGCGCGGCTGGCTTCCAGGAAAAAAGGAGCTTCAATGCCGTAATCAGAAAGCCGGCATCCATTTTCATGGAAGTACAGGTGACGTTTCTCCAGTGCCTGCATCAGAGTATCAAAGGAAATAATGCTGATACCGCTTGCCTCTTCCAGCCTGCGTATCCAGGGGTTGAATATAGCGGAGTTATTTATGGCAAAAGCCTTATCAGGCCTGAAGGTGGGAAGCACCCTGATGTTAAAGCCAGTATCTTCGGCAATGGTTCGGTGATGGGAAAGGTCATCCGCGGGGTCGTCGGTGGTGCATACCACCCGCACATCGAAATGTTCCATTATGCCGCGTGCCCTGAATTTTTCATGCTGCAGCATGGCGTTGCATTCATTGTATATGCATTCGGCGGTGTCGGGCCCAAGCAGCCTGTCGCGGATGTCGAAGGGGTTTGCCAGCTCCATATGGGTCCAGTGGTATAGGGGGTTGCGTATGGTATAGGGAACGGTCTGTGCCCATGCCATGAATCGGTCATAGTCAGCGGCGCTTCCGGTTATCAGTTTCTCATCGATACCGTTTGTACGCATTGCACGCCACTTGTAATGATCGCCGGAGAGCCATATTTCGGTTATGGTTTGAAACTGTGTGTTTTCAGCAACCTGTGCAGGCGGCAGGTGGCAGTGATAGTCGAATATGGGCATTTCTTTAGCGTACTCGTGGTACAGTGTTCTGCCCGGTTCGTTCTGAAGCATGAAATCGTCGGTGATAAAAGACATGAATGATTCCTCCGGTAAAAATTATCAGCGCTGCACCCGTCCGGAACCGTCGCCCTGCAGAAGATGCTCTACTTCCTGTACGCTCAGAAGGGCGAGGTCACCGGGAATGGAATGTTTAAGACATGAGGTGGCAACGGCAAACTCAAGCGCTTCCTGGTCAGATATAAGCATATTCAGGCCGTATATGAGACCGGCTGCAAAGGAGTCGCCGCCCCCAACCCGGTCAACGATGTGAGTAACCTGGTACTTTCGGGAAAGGAAGAAGTCCTTCCCGTTATGCAACACGGCTGACCAGTTATTATGATCGGCCGAAATAGCTTCTCGCATGGTGATGGCAATTTTTCCAAGGTTGGGGTATTTTTTCAGCACCGCAGAGGCAAGCTCCCTGTATTTATCTACTTCCAGCTGTCCGGAGGTGACTTCCACATCGGCCTCTATTCCAAGAGACTTCTGGCAGTCTTCTTCGTTTGCGATGGCAACGTCAATATACTGAACCAGTTTTCCCATTACATCAGGAGCGGTTTGACCGTAATTCCACAGCTTTTTGCGATAATTCAGGTCGCATGATACGGGTATCTTTTTCTCCTTAGCGGTTTTCACCGCGTGAAGGGACAACTCTGCCGCCGAAGGAGAAAGGGCAGGGGTGATCCCTGTTATGTGAAACCAGGTTACCCCGTCAAACAGGGCATCCCAGTTGAAATCTTCAATACCGGCATTTGCCATTGCCGAGCCAGCCCGGTCATACACTACCCTGGAAGGCCGCTGGTTGGCCCCGCTTTCAAGAAAGTAAATACCCAGGCGCTCCCCTTTCCTGGTTATCCGGGAAGTATCAACCCCGTGCTTCATAAGCTCAGCAACCGCCCCGTCCCCCACGGGATTTGCCGGTATGACCGAGGCAAAGGCGCTTTCCAACCCAAGCCTGGCGCATGCAACCGCCACGTTTGCCTCACCACCGCCGAATGTTGCTTCAAGTTCTGGTGACTGGAAGAGCCTTTCATTTCCCGGTGATTTGAGGCGGAGCATGATTTCTCCCATGCAGAGTATGGTTCCCTTTTTCATTGTGAATAGCTCCCCGATTATAGTTGCACCTTCATCTTGTCATATTGTATTATAATACCAGGATGCCTGCATGGACGAGAATACGGTGATATGCCCATGCAGGCGAAATACAGCGTAACGTACCAATGGATCTGTTTCCAGTAAAAGGGCTGTAAGTGGAGAATGTAAAGTAAAAATTGAATTTTTCTTGCGTTTTTTTCACGCAAATGGATAGAATGACGAAATGAGGCAATTTTCGAATATTTTTTAGCAATAAAGAGGGGAACAGGGTAATGAAAAATTCATCTGAAAAGCTCAGCCTTGGCACCAAGCTGGGATTTGGCGTTGGTGACATATTTGGCGGCGGCGCCATGGTTGTTATCGGTTTTTTCTATCTTTATTTCTTAACAGACGTAGTCTTAATATCGCCTGCCCTTGCGGGAATAATCTTTTTGATCAGTAAAGGCTGGGATGCCATCAGTGACCCCCTGATGGGTCTAATCACTGACAGAACACGCACCCGGTTCGGGCGTCGTCGTCCTTACTTCCTTGCGGGGGTTATTTTCATCTTCCTGGCATTTTTCATGATGTGGTATCCCATTAATTTTGAAAACGAGATGCACCGCTTCCTATACGTACTTGTGGCCTACGTGTTCTATTCAACGGTGTATACCATGGTGATGATACCCTATTTTGCCATGGCATCCGAGATCACACTGGATTATGACGAACGTACTTCTGTGACCACCTTCAGAATAGTCTTCTCTTCAACCTCATCTCTCCTGTGTGCCGTAATACCACTGGAGATAGTAAAATATTTTAACGATGAACGAACAGGTTTCCTGGCCATGGCCATTATATTCGGGGTGTTTTTTGGACTGCCCTACCTGGCCACTTTCTTTGCCACCACGGAGCGAAAGGAATTTCAGATGGAGCAGAAAAAATTCAACTTTCGTGAAACCTTCATTGAGCCGTTAAAGCTGCCAACCTTCATGAATTTTCTCTTCATGTATCTTTTTGCCATGACCACCATGGATATCATCATGTCAGTGATGATGTATTTCATGACCTATTATATCGGCCGGCCCGAAGAGACAAGTTACGTACTGGGTGTGATGCTGGTGGTGCAGATACTGGCTTTGCCGGTATTTCAGCAGATAAGCAACAGGAAAGGAAAGAGGAACACCTACATGTATGCCGCCCTCTGGTGGGTGGTCATCATGGGGATGAGCTTCTGGATGACTCCCGCGCTTCCGGGCTGGGTTGTGTACGTGTTCGGTGCCATGATCGGTATCGGTTCAGGGGGGCTTGTCATCATGGTGTACTCGATACTTCCCGATGTTCCCGATGTTGATGAACTCTATTCCGGGTTGCGAAGAGAAGGCACCTATTCAGGGCTTATCACATTTCTCAGAAAGCTGAGCTCGGCCCTTGGCATTTATATTGTATCCAACGTGATCCAGTTTTCAGGGTTTAAAAAGCCGGTAGAGAACACGGTTGACGGGGTAGTGCAGCTGGTTAAACAGCAGCAGTCCCCCGAGTTTATTTTTACCCTGAAGATATTGCTGGCTGTCCTCCCCGTTGTTTTTCTTGCCATAGGGATATACAATGCCTGGCATTACCGGCTCACACCGGAAACCCATGAGAGGCTGAAAAACTTTCTCAACAACAGGCGTTCAGGCGGAAAGTATGATCCGGAAGAGGAAAAAGAATTGAAACGAATTCTCGAACAAAAAGACCCCATGCCGGTGCAATAAGGAGAATATATTCATGAGTAAAACTACAGCACAGTCATACGGTATACACGTGGTATTCCGGTTTCACGGGAATTTCTACCACTCATACAGGGGTGACACACCAGACGAGAAAGGATTTGGAAAAGACATACGTATCATACGGCACCTCATCGATACCCTTGACAGGTTTAACGATGAAGGGGTCCCCGTGCGGGGGACGTGGGACTTCGAGAATTACTTTTCACTTGAAACCATCATGCCCGAATACTGCCCCGAGTTGATCGAGGGTATGCAGCGCAGGGTACGCGAGAATGGTGACGAGGTGCAGTTGATGTCCTACAATAACGGCATGGTGAACGCCCATACCGCACACGAGTTCGATGCGGCCATTGCCCAGGCCATCACCAACCAGAAGCAGTCAGGGCTGGCAGACATGTTTGAAAACTTTGGTCACATGGTTCGACCGCAGGAGATGATGTTCACGCCGAAGCATCTTGACATGTACCCCGGTCACGGCATTACATCTATCAGCCTGTTTTACAGCTCACTGCCGTTTAATGGTTTCAGCAACTTCGTGCCCGGGCTTTCGGTAAAAGAACGCTATAACCCATTGACACTCACATACCCCGGACTCGAAGGGAGCATGGTGCTGGTGCCCGCATACAATGTTGGCGATGTGCTGGATAACATATCCCTGCGTCACTGGGTGAAACGTCTGCGAAAGAAGCAGTTGAAGATGGACGACCCATCTGACCTGCTGATACTCATCGACATGGACGCGGATGACGAGTTCTGGTACGGCTTTGATATACCGGTTATCTCTAAAATGTATTCAACCGGCCGTGGCCTTGCCGGCCTCATCGAAAGCGTGAAAGACCTTGGCTATGTTACCTTCACCACCCCCGCAGAATACCTGAAAGAGCACGGGCCTGTGGGGGAAATCAGCTTCGGGCAGGACACCGCCGACGGAAGCTTCGATGGTATGGCCAGCTGGGCGGAGAAATGGTCAAACCAGGAGCTGTGGACCGGCATAGAACGATCCCGTATACTGGAATTGCAGACACGTCGCTTACAGGAGATGTACGGCATCACCGGTAACGCTGAAATTGAGGGGCATATTAGCAGGGCATTTGAGCTTCGGGTGCGGGCACTTTCCACCACCCATTTCGGCATGGCTGCCCCGGTGATGAATGTCACACGACTCAATACCGCAAAGCGCCTGGTGGCAGAATCAGTTGCAAGTGCCGGGAAAGCCTTTGAACTGGCACGAAATGCAGGAGGTGATACCGGTACAGAGAATGGTTTTACACTTGTAGATTATACACGGGGGATATCCACGGCTACAGTCACCTATGATGCCAGGCCGTCAAGGGCACTGGTGAAGATCCCCCTGAAGGGCTCAGGTGAAGAAAATACCATATACGGGCTGACGGACGGGAAAGGTAACCCGGTGCCCCACGTGTTGCAGCGAAACGATGAAGGCGGCATTGAGAACCTGATGGTGTTAACCCACATGGACGCGAATGGGAAAAAGGATTTCAAACTGGTTGGGGAAGACCAGGGAGGGGAAGCCCCGGTGCCGGCAGTCAGCGTTGAGGTTACCCGGGATTCCATACGGAACGATTACATTGTTCTGCGCCTGGACAAAAAGGGCAACCCGGTGGAATTGAAATGTAACGGCAGTATCATGAAGGAAGAACCTCTCATCAGTTCCTGTGTTACCTATAAAGGAAAGCGCAGGGAAGTGAAAAAATGGGAGATCACCGACCTGAGAAGATGTTCAGGGGGAACCGCAGGGCTTATCCAGATGAAGGGAAGAATCAACATCGGAAAGGGACAAAATGTGGAAATAACACGGGAGTTTATGATGGCTTCCGGTCTGCCCTATATCTACGTTAATGTGACCGTGCAGTACCCGCAGACCCCCTTCAAGAAGTTCAACAGGGGAAGAGCCCAAAGGCTTGAACAGCAGTGGGACGGACGGTGGCACGAGGTAATGCCCTGCCAGGTAGCTCCCGGGCTTTCAGGTGTTAAGGGGTCACCTATTCGTGTGTGGAAACACAATTACGTGAATCATGTCAGTTCCTACGACCTGAACTACGGTGAATTTTCGAAGAACAGGGAACTTGATTCCTGTAATAATCATATAACCAATGGCTGGGTTGCCGTTACGGATGGGAACCTGGGTCTTCTCTGCGCACAGACCTCTGATGTGCGTGCCTCGCTGGCATTTTGCCCGCTGCGTACCCGGATGAAGCATGGAAAAACCAACGTGTACATGAATCCTTTTGGCAGCTACACGGGATCGCAGTACAAGTACGCGTCGGCATATACCGGCCTTGGGCGGGGTGTAGCTATTCATTTGTCAGCATCGGATCACATATCACCCTATGCCCCGTCGTATAACGGGAAGACGCAGACCTTTTCGCTTATGCTGGCACCGTATGCCGGTGATTGTCCGCCTGAAGATGTACAGGCCGATGCGGCAGCATTTTCGTACCCCTACATGCTGCTTTCAGGTTCAAAACTGATCGGTGAGCCGCCACATAGAAACTGGAAAGAATTTTAATTGATTACGCACTTGTAAGAATAGGAGAAGAATTTTATGAAGTTAAGTCTTTCGACATTTGTATACTTCAGGTACCCCCTTGTTGAGGCCATTAAACGGATGGCGGCCTTCGGCTATGATGGAGTTGAAATATGGGGTGGAAGGCCCCACGCCTACTGTGACGATATGGATGATGCGCATGTAAAGGAGACCAGGAAGGTGCTTGATGACACGGGGATTGCCATATCCAATTTTATTCCCGCCCAGTTCCGTTATCCTTCAAACCCCGCAGCACCGGATGAGAAGATTCGCGGCGGCAGTGTTGACTACCTGAAAAAGAGTATAGACGCGGCGGCAGCACTGGGGTCACCTTACGTGAGCCTGTGCCCGGGTTTCAGCATGTATGGACAGACAGTTGAAGAAGGATGGGATGCCATGATACGCAGTTTCAACCAGCTGCTTGCCCACACCAGGGGGATGGACCTCATCCTCATCCTTGAACCTGCCAACAGGATGGAGTCGGACCTGGTGGTTACGGTGGACGATGGCCTGAAGGCAGTACGGGATGTGGACGGTGAAATGGGACTGCTGGTGGATATCGGCCACATGTTCGTGAACAAGGAGCCGCTGGCAGATGCCATTACAAAAGTACAGCCATACCCGCATCATTTCCATATTGACGATAACAACGGAAACGCTGATGAACACATGGTGCCCGGTGACGGGAAAATTCAATATGACGTGTTCCTTGATGAATTAAAGCGGTCAGGGTATGAGGGCTTCCTTGCGGTAGAGATCGGGTTCCAGTACACGGTTGACCCGGATCCGGCAGTTAAGCGAAGCATTGATTACCTGAAGAATGTGTTATAGGTAATTAGTTGAAAGTACTAAACGGAAATTAGCCACCCGCTTCGCTAGATACACACAGATTAACACGGATAAAAATAATATTTCTTATATATCTGTGAACATCTGTGTGCATCTGTGGCTAATTAGTTGAGATCTTATGTTTTAAAAGGATTAAATGAGAATGCATGAATACAAAATAAATGAACCGGAGAACAGGTTTGAAGGAAGGCTGCCCAGGATCGGCATCAGGCCCACCATCGATGGGCGGCGCAACGGCGTACGCGAATCCCTGGAGGAACCCATCATGCAGATGGCCCGTTCTGTCGCGGAGCTTGTCAAGAGTGAACTGCGGCACCCCAACGGTATGCCGGTGGAATGCGTGACGGCGGATACCACGATCGGCGGGGTGGCCGAGGCTGCCCGCTGCGCGGACAGGTTTGCCCGGGAAGGAGTGGGTGCGGTTATCGACGTGACCCGCTGCTGGTGTTACGGTACCGAGGTGATAGATCTTGACCCCTGCATACCCAGGGCAATCTGGGGATTTAACGGAACGAAAAAACCCGGGGCGGTATACCTTGCCGGTGCAACTGCCGCAGCAGACCAGAAGGGGCTGCCAACCTTCAAGATATACGGAAGGGACGTACAGGATGAGACCGACTTTTCCATACCCGATGATGTACGGGAGATGATCCTGCGTTTTGCCAGGTGTGCCCTTGCGGTCGCGTGGATGCGGGGGAAGTCGTACCTGTCAATTGGCGGGGTGTCCATGGGTATCGGCGGGTCCATTGTTGATGATCATTTCTTCCAGGCTTATCTTGGCATGCGTAACGAGTACGTGGACATGACTGAGCTGATCCGCAGGATGGACCTTGAGATGTATGACCGCCGGGAGTTCGAAAGGGCACTGGCCTGGGTAAAAGAGAACTGCCGGGAAACCGATGACCCCAACCCGCCGGAGATACAACGAAGCAGGCAGCAGAAAGACAAAGACTGGGAGGACTCGGTGAAGATGGCACTGATCGCCCGTGACCTCATGGTGGGCAATCCCGTCCTTTCTGAATTGGGGTACCCTGAGGAGGCCGACGGGCATAATGCCATTGCCGCCGGTTTTCAGGGTCAGCGTCAGTGGACAGATCATTTTCCAAACGGTGATTTCATGGAGGCCATGTTAAACTCCTCTTTCGACTGGGACGGTATTCGACAGCCCTATATAATGGCAACGGAAAACGATTCACTGAACGCCGTGGGAATGCTTATGGGACACCTGCTTACCGGAAAGGCGCAGGTGTTTGCCGACGTGCGTACCTTCTGGAGCCCGGAGGCCATAGAGCGGGTGAGCGGTACATCGTTGAAGGGAACAGGTGAACATGGGTTTATCTACCTCACCAATTCTGGAGCAGCGGCGCTGGACGGGTCGGGGATGCAGGAAGTTGGCGGCAAGCCGGTGATGAAACCATGGTGGGAGATCACCCCGGAAGAAGCGCACCGTTGTGTTGAGGCCACCACCTGGGGGCCGGCGAAGCTGGTCACCTTTCGCGGGGGTGGCTTTTCATCGGCCTGGTTTTCAAAGGGGGGCATGCCCCTTACCATGATCAGGCTGAACATCATAAAGGGACTTGGCCCGGTGCTGCAGGTGGCCGAGGGATGGTCAGTAGATCTCCCCGAAAGGGTTTACAAGGAGATAGTAGGACGTACTGACCCTACCTGGCCGCGGACCTTCTTTGTGCCAAGACTTACCGGCGAGGGTGCCTTCAGGGACGTGTACTCGGTGATGAAACGTTGGGGTGCCAACCACTGTGCCTTATGCTACGGGCACGTGGGTGCTGACTTCGTTACGCTGGCCTCCATGCTGAGTATCCCCGTGGCCATGCACAATATCACTTACGGGGACATATTCAGGCCGGGAACCTGGGATTCCTTCGGGACCGCGGATCCGGAAGGGGCAGACTACAGGGCTTGTGAAGCCTGCGGTCCATTGTACGGGAAATACTAAGGGTAATTGTAAGAGGGAGTGATCATTTATATGAAGGTTCCATTTCAAGTAGATCTAAAAGGCAGGGTTGCAGTGGTGACCGGCGGGGGAGGTGTGCTTTGCAGTACCTTCGCCTCGGCACTTGCTAAGTGTGGTGCCAGGGTTGCTATCCTCGACCTGAAAGAAGAAGCGGCAGAAGCAGTTGCAGAAAGCATACGTGCAGATGGCGGCGAAGCCATGGCGGTAGAGGCTGACGTGCTCAACAGGGAAAGTCTTGAGAAGGCACGTGACAGGATAGAAGAAACGCTGGGAAGCTGTGACATCCTGGTAAACGGGGCAGGTGGTAATCATTCCAGGGGAACAACTTCAGGGGAGTACCTGCTTGAAGAAGACCTCTCGAGTGGTGACAGCGAGCTGAAAACCTTTTTTGACCTGGACAGGGATGGCGTATCATTCGTTTTCAACCTTAATTTCATGGGGACACTGCTTTCCTCGCAGGTGTTTGCACGGAACATGGTGAAGAAAAAACACTGCGTGATCATAAACGTGTCCTCTATGAACGCCTTTACCCCGCTGACCAAGATACCCGCCTACAGTGCCGCGAAAGCGGCGGTAAGCAATTTTACCCAGTGGCTTGCGGTGCACCTGTCAAAGGTGGACATACGGGTAAATGCCATTGCACCGGGTTTCTTTCTCACCGATCAGAACAGGAGCCTGCTCTTGAATAAGGACGGCTCGTATACTCCAAGGGCAGGGAAGATCATAAGCCAGACACCCATGGAACGGTTCGGCAAACCGGAAGACCTGGTGGGCACCTTACTCTGGCTGGTGGATGACAGGGCCTCGGGCTTCGTAAACGGCACAGTAATCCCGGTTGACGGGGGATTCTCGGCCTACTCCGGGGTTTAAGTAGAACCACAGTGGTACAGAGACACAG
Organism: uncultured Leptospiraceae bacterium; assembly: GCA_964486725.1. GTDB lineage: Bacteria > Spirochaetota > UBA4802 > UBA4802 > UB4802 > M55B154. Next base: position 26,933 of record CAZAOK010000009.1, on the reverse strand, counting down.
AGAAAGGATATGAATTTTTATTTATGTCATCCTGGTATGTGAAAACAGTATGATTGAATGAAAAACCATTAAGATATCCTGATGTGCAACCAGCCAACCCTATTATCCTCTGTTTCTCTGAGTCTCTGTGGTTAATAACGTTAAGTTTATTTATTAGGGATAGTTATTATGAAGATGACTTTCAGGTGGTACGGGAAGGACGACCCGGTGAAACTGCAGTATATTCGGCAGGTGCCGGCGGTGAAGGGGATCGTGTCGGCACTGTATGATGTGCCGGTAGGTGAACACTGGCCGAAGGAGAGAATAGCATCGTTAAAGAAAGAGATAGAGGATAACGGCCTTGAGTTTACAGTGATCGAGAGTATACCCGTCCACGAGGATATCAAGCTGGGAAGGCCAACCCGTGACAGGTATATCGAGAATTACACGCGAAGTATTCGTAACATGGGTGAACTGGGAATCCCCTATCTATGCTATAATTTTATGCCGGTTTTTGACTGGACACGGTCTGACCTCAAGATGCGGCATGAAGACGGATCAACCAGCCTCAGCTATGATCATGAACAGCTGAAGAATGTTGACCTGAGGAAGGACGATTTTTCACTGCCCGGCTGGGCAACCAGTTATACAAAAGATGAACTGGACAGACTGCTTGATGCATATGCCGAAGTGGACAGCGGGAAACTGTGGGAAAACCTGTCATACTTCCTCAATGCAGTAGTTCCGGTTGCGGAGCAGAGCGGTGTGAAGATGGCCATACACCCGGATGATCCACCATGGCCAATTTTCGGCCTTCCCCGCATCATTACTGACGAAAAAGCGCTGGACAGGCTTACTGAAATTGTGGATAGTCCATCTAATGGATTGACATTCTGTACAGGTTCTCTTGGTCCCAATGGTGAAATAAATATTGTTGATACGATAAAGAAGTTCAGCCAGAAAGGGAAAGTACACTTTGTGCATACCCGTAATATAAAGCGTACCGGCACCCGCAGTTTTTATGAAAGCCGGCATCCTACCGAGTTCGGAGATGTTGACATGTACGGCGTAGTGAAGGCGCTGGTGGATACTGGTTTTGACGGTGCCATACGGCCTGACCATGGACGCATGATATGGGGTGAAACCGGTCGTCCCGGTTACGGGTTGTATGACAGGGCACTGGGGGCGATGTACGTGTATGGCCTCTGGGAAGCATGTGTGAAGAGTTCCATCTGATGCTCCATATTAAAAGAAGGATTGAATGGTAAGATAATGGGCAGATCACGATCTTCAAAGACGCTTGAAGACATAGCAAAGAAATGTGGTGTTTCCATAAGCTCCGTGTCGAGGGTGTTGAACAATGAGCCGGGAGTGTCTGCTGATACACGCACACTGGTGCTGCAGGTGGCAGAAGAATATAATTATACTCCGCAGAAAAGGAAAAGACCATTTGCAAGGTCAAAGCTGGAAATCCTCGTAGTGGTTCCCGAAGAGGAAGAGCTTTCAGTCAATCCATTCCTGAATATACCTGAACTGGTGAGCGCCATAAGCGAGGCCTTCAGGGAGGAGAAAAAAAGAATTGAGATTGTGTCTATCAAGGATTTTGAAAAGATACAGAAAGAGGATTTCTATAATACTGACGGGGTGCTGATCGCCTACCGTGATATCAGCGAAGAATTGCGTGAGTTGATGTACGGGCTGGATATCCCCTACGTGTTTTTGAGCAGGTGTATCTCTGATGAGAATTACGTGGTCTGTAACAGTTACAAGGGAATGTTGAAGCTTGGGTACCATCTTGTAGAAATGGGGCATAAAAAAATTGGCTACCTGGGAAACAGCTCAAACCTGAATAACCTTGACAGGCACAGGGGATACGCAACTGCCATACTGGAAGCCGGCATGAGGTACAGTGATGACATTGTGTATAACGTGGAATCCATTCACAGTGTTGACGCAGAAACCGCGGATTTTTTTATACATCGTGAGTGTGATGCGGTTGTAAGCTTCAATGATTACATGGCCATACGGCTCATCAATGAACTGCAAAATGCCGGGAAGATAGTACCAGGTGACCTGTCTGTTACGGGGTTTGATGATTCACCATTAAGAAAGGTGTACAGGCCACTGCTCACCACCATAGGCCAGCCCATGTACGAGATGGGCTTTCTTGCTTCACGATGGCTTCGGGACAACATACTCTACAAGAGCAACCGTATGCTTAAGATAGAAGTTGAAGGGCATCTGCTGGAAGGGGAAAGCGTTATTCGGCGCCAGGTAATCTGATCTTAAAAGTTACCGTAAAAGTAGTTTCCCAGTCCGATAGTAAAAACCAGGCATCCGTATACCGCATGTTCGATCGTGACTACCCGGAGTGACCTGCTTTTGCCATATGTGATAGAGAAGATAAACCCGCCTATAAGTGTTATTATAATTGCAAGCAGGTTATTATATACGATGTGCAAAAATGCGAAAGCAATGCTGCTTGCCGCATACATCTGTATTGATGACCTGAATAGGCTTTTATATCTGAGGAAGAAGAATTTCCGGTATACTATTTCCTGGGGAAAGGCTGAAAATACCGGATACAGCAGCATTATCAATATCCACTTGACGGGGTTTTGAATTGGAAAATTGAAAAGGTTATTGCTGTTATCCAGCAGGGTTATAAGTATTAATATGCCGGCAACGGAGATTGAGCGTATTGCGATTACCCGGTACCATTTTGTATTGGCCTTATCTTCAAGACCTTCTTCATCGTTAAATAGCATACCCTTCCTGTAAAGAAATAATATAACAATTGCCGTTACGATAAACAGTGTGAGTATCTTGGGTAATGGAATCAAATCCCTGAAATATAGCAGTGGAATGAAAACGAATATTCCGAGAAGTTCCATTGCCAGGTAAAGGGTATGTTTACGTGTCATGCTTGAAACGCGTTGTTGCATTATCTTACCTGATTATCGTGTCTATTTGTATTTTTACATGCTTTCCATGAAATGGCAAGAAATTAATGTACTCAAGACAAGGTGAGAGGTTGTAAGCGTTGAAGAATTGAACGAAGAGATACGAAGGATCATTGCTTCAAACCTTGAACAGGTACCGAGAATTACTTGTCATTATTCGAGAATGTAGTAAAGTAGTTATACATGAAACATATAGATATTGGGAACTGGGTGACCATTAATGTATAACGGCCTGATAATAACAAATGATCTCTTCAAAAAGGGACCGGTAATAATTGTAAAATGGCGTAATTCTGACAATTGGCCGATAGAATACATCTCTCCCAATGTATCAATGATAATGGGATACAATTCCAGGACGATTTTAGAAAATTCCATCAGTTTAAAAAGTATAATACATCCTGAAGATATGAGCAATGTGAGCAGGGAGCTTCAATCAGCAATTGATGCCGGGGAGAAGACTTTCCAGCATCACGATTACCGTATACTCGACAATAGTGGAGAATGGCGGTGGGTGCAGGATGTAACTACTATTATTCGGGATGGCAAAGGGAATATCGTATCTTTTATATGTTATATAATCGATATTACCGGACGAAAACATGATGAACAGGAATTACGCCAGTTCAAGGCAGCAATGGAACAGGCTTCACATATAATTTATTTCACCGACCCTGATGGGAAGATAGAATATGTAAATCCTGCATTTGAAAATAATATCGGGTATAAATGGAACGAAGTAAAAGGCAAAAGCCCATCAATTATGAATTCAGGAATGATGAGCAATCAATATTTTGAAGATCTCTGGAACACAATAGTGAAAGGAGATGTATGGCAGGAGGAGATCACCAACAGGAAGAAGAATGGAGAAATATATACTGCCTACCAGGTTATCACCCCCATAAAAGATGAAGAAGGGAGGATATCCAGTTACGTTGCCATTCAGAATGACATTACCGACAGGATACGTTCGCAGCAGCAACTGCAGGATATGAAAAATGAATACGAATCAATATTCAACAATTCACATGACGCAATATTTCTTATAGATGTTGATAGCGGAAATGAATTCAGGTTCAGAAGGTTAAACAGGACACACGAAAAGGCCACCGGTCTGAAAACCGATATGGTGCAGGGGAAAACTCCCGTTGAATTACTGGGCAATGCTACAGGCTCTGTAATTCAAGATAATTACAGAAGATGTGTGGAAAAAGGAGGGCTAATTTCTTACGAGGAGGAATTACCCCTGCCTTCCGGCCAGCGCACCTGGAATACGTGGTTGAGTCCGATTCATGATAACAATGGCAGGGTAATACGTATAGTTGGTTCATCCCGTGATATTACTGAAGAGAAAAAATTACGCAGCCAGTACGAGATATTTTTTAAAGTCACACTGGATATGTTGTGCATTGCCGGTCTTGATGGATATTTTAAATCACTCAGCCCTACATGGTCGGAAACACTTGGCTGGTCTGAAGATGAATTAAAAAGCAGGCCATATATTGAATTCGTTCATCCTGATGACAGAAAGGCTACCAGGAAATCTATGAAGGACATTGAAAGTGGTGAAAATGTGCTGTCATTTGACAACCGTTATCAATGTAAGGATGGAACATATCGCTGGCTGTCATGGAAGTCCTACGTGAATCAGGATGAGGGGCTGGTGTACGCCGTCGCAAGGGATATACAGGACCGCAAAGAAATGGAGCAGGAACTTGAACGCCTTTCCACTATTGATCCATTAACACAGATATATAACCGTCTCAAGTTTACACGAGAGATAGAGATGGAAATAAACAGGGTTCAGCGATATCGTCACCCCCTGTCTGTGATCATGTTTGACATTGATCATTTTAAAAAGATCAACGATGTACATGGTCACCTCGTGGGGGATGATATACTGGTTGAAGTTGTTTCACTGGTCTGTTCCATCAAAAGGCCAACAGATATATTTGCCCGCTGGGGGGGTGAAGAATTTATCATACTTAATCCGGAAACTGACATGAAGGAATCCCGTGTGCTGGCAGAGCGTATTCGAAGAGAAATATCCGGGCACCAATTCCCGGTGGTGAAACAAGTGACAGTCAGTCTTGGCGTTACACAATTTAATGTTGAAAAAGATGATGAGCGGACCTTTCTTGCCAGGTTGGATGACGCACTGTACAGGGCAAAAAACAATGGCAGGAACAGGACAGAGGTGATTTGACCATTATTCTGGTGAACAGGTTGATGCCCCTGCAAAGTATCTATGTTTTCAGCTTCGCCTCCAATAGATATCACTATTTCGTCAAACCTGGATCCATTTTCAAATATAGAATAATAAGAGGTGCCCATATCAATTGAGAAATAATGACCCGGTCTCCAGTGTAGAATGCCCCCCATTGCGCATGTAAGATTCAAAGCTGTTTCTCTGGTATACCCGTTTACTGAAATATCAGCGGAATTTTGCGCAGCCCTGGTTACTATATAGCTGCTTCCGGATCCAATCCATGGTTCAACTGATACTGAGGTTAAAAGAGGAATTCTTAATCCCATTGTAATTAAAATGGGGTTATCGTTATTGATTTCAGTCTTTCTTCTTTTTGTTTAGTATGAGCCTGAAAAACAGAAGACTATAACCTGCAGTTATTTATTTTGGTTTCAAGTATGGCAGTAGCTCCCACTTCTTCAAGCCTGTCCATGACTTCAGGTACAGTTTTTTTCTCGACCATTACTTTTACCGCATACCAGTCTTTCTGGTCAAGTCTTGAGATTGTTGGAGATTCGAATCCGGGGGTGATCTTTTCGGCTTCGCTTAACCTGTCGGCAGGAATGTTATACTCCAGCATGCTGTACCGGTCTGCCACAAGTATCCCCTCAAGCCTGCGGACGAAGCGAACCACTTCAGGGTCATTAATTATACCTTTCCTTCCAATGAGGGTAGCCTGGTATTTCCCGATCTCGCTGAAGATCTTGAGGTTATTATCCCTCAGGCTGTCACCTGTTTCCACGATATCAACTATGGCATCGGCAAGATTAAGCCCAACCATTATCTCCACAGAACCGTTCATTTCGATACAGTTTATTTCCATACCGTTTGACTTGAAATACTGGCTGGTGAGTACCGGGAATGACGTTGCTATGGTTTTTCCTTTCAGCGAGGTAAATGATTCATCGTTGTAACTATCCTTCACCGCCACGCACAGTCGGCATTTCCCAAAGCCCAGTGGAAGTATCTCCTCAACATTGGCCTGCCGTTCTACTACCAGGTCACTTCCGGTAATACCAAGGTCAACCACACCGGAATGAACCAGCACCGGTATATCATCCGCCCTGACAAAAATGAAGGTGATATCCGCATTGTTGCAGGTGGCGTATAAATTTCTTCCTGAAAGCCTGAATGAATAACCTGCACGTTTCATCAACTGCATGGCAGGTTCTTTCAGCCGTCCCTTGCCGGGGATAGCGATTTTCATGGTATCAAGTTTATGAAGGGTCATTCTCTTTTCTCCGTGCTTTTTCTACCAGGCCGCTTGTGCCGAATCGGCGTTCAAGCTCGGCGGCAATGTCGTCAATATGTATGTCACGATATCCAGCCAGTACAAAAGTATGGAAAAGAAGGTCGCAGATCTCGTGAACAAGGTGTTCCCTGTCACCTGAAGATCCCGCCTGGCAGGTTTCTTCTGCTTCTTCAATTATTTTAGAATTAATTTTTTCAATGCCCCTGTCCATGAGTCTGGCAACATAGGAAGTATCGGGAGATTCTTTTTTTCTTTGTTCAATAACCCGGAAGAGTTTTTCGAAAATTGTTTCGGTGTTCATTTTTTCACTCATATAGTGTAGTATATCCTACAAGGTTGTATAATCAAAAATTAGATGCAGGTAATTTCAAAAAAATAGCGGCAGAACTCATATGTGCAGGACAGATCCATTCTTTATGGAATCATCGAGTGCAATTTCTTTTATACGTTGGGCAACCGTTGCCGTGCTGAGCAATTGTCCATTTTTTTTATATGATATGAAGGTATCCCTGTCCTTGAAATTATCAGGATGGGTGTTTCTGATTTTCTCCTGCATGGGGGTGTCAACGATTCCCGGGGCAAAAGCAATTACTTTCGCCGGATGAGGGGCGTCAGACTGTTCAAGGGCGGCTGTCATGGTGAACATATCAATTGCTGATTTGGCGGAACAGTATGTGCTCCATCCCCATACAGGTCTCTGTGCGGCACCGGATGAAATATTAATTACCGTTTTGGGGATGGACAGGTCTTCTGCCATTTTAATAAAATGAGAGGTGAGAGTTATGGGGGCGATAACATTTAAAAGAAAGGCACGGGTTATATCAGACGGATTGTTTGTCTCTACCGGACCAACCGGTGCAACAGTTCCGGCATTATTGATCAGGGTGATCCTCTCAGGATTTTTAGTATGTACATTCACGAATACTTCTTCCATTATGCCCTTCAGGGATTCAACATCGGTTAAATCCTGTGCAATGTAATGGCACATGCATCCTTTTTCTGCAGCCCTGTCCATCAGGGGCTTGTGTACACTGCGGGATATACAGAAAAGTGAAGTATCTGAATGTAAAAATTCATCCGCGACTGCTTCGCCGATACCGCTGGATGTGCCGGTTATTATGACAAAATGCATTATTATTCTCCTCTTATTGCAGGCTCAATATCCTTCCCTGATAAATACATCAATTTCATTCCATAACCTGGAATCAAAATAATGATAGATATCATTATGCCCTGCTCCATTAATACCGAACATCCGGGCATTTTTCAACTTTCCGGTCAATGCTTCCCCCATCCGGTATGGCACCACCCTGTCCTTTTTCCCGTGAATGATAAGTACAGGAAGGATGACCTTGCCGGCCTTCATTATGTTATCATACTTTTCAGACAATACCATGGACACAAGAAAATCCGGGTAGTGGTACTTCGCCACGTCAACCAGGGATGAAAAAGGGCTGACCAGTACCAGTTTTCCTCCTGTCCCCCTGGCGGCAAGCTCCATGGCCACCCCTGTTCCCAGCGACTGTCCGAACAACACGGTGTGTTTATTGGCAAAGTGGTATTTCTTTTGAATGTGTGAAACCAGCATGAGGGCATCCCTGTATATCTTTTCTTCTTCAGGGCTGTATTCTGAAGAGATGCCATACCCCGGGTATTCAACGAGTAATGTACTGTATCCCCTTTGTTGTAATGCTTTGGCATAATCGGTCATGGCATTTATTGTGCAGGCGTTACCATGGAAAAATACCACCAGAGATTCACCGGATTTTGTAAAGATTCCCCTGGATAATCTCTTGCCTGAGTTAACTTCAACAAGAAGTGTGGATCCTGAATTGCCAACATGCATGGTTGCCTCCGGGGGCGGCTGATATACAAGTGACCGTCCCGTGTTCTCACAACCCGGTTGTATACATATGATCATAATAATGATCATGGAATGCAGTGCAATTTTCAAAAAAGAATGTTTCAATAGATTCCCCGTTCCCGAATCCACTCACTTGAATGAAATCCTGATATAGCTGTTTTTTATAATATGTGTTCTGTTACAGGGAAGTCAATAAGTAAACGAAATTGATATTGCATAACTCACCAGCAAAGGAAGCACAGCCCGGTATAATAAAAAATTGGTAATTACTCAGCTGTCATGTTGAATAATCAAAATTATCCTAAAATTAATAATAATCCTGCATCTCCCCCCGCCGAAGGCGGGGGGAGATGCTCAAATTCCTTTTCATTATAAAGCAAATAATCAATATTTTAGTCTTGGCTGAGTAGTCACAAAAATTGTTGGAAATAAGGCTGTGTATATTGTAGATTTAAAAGCATGAAGGCCCCTGGTGAAAAACTGAAAAGACAGCTGGGTATATGGACGGGTGTGTTCATCATTACCGCTGACATGGTGGGAACAGGGATATTCATGACCACCGGCAATGTACTTGCAATTACCGGTAATGCCCTGTGGGTGCTGCTGTTATGGGCAATTGGGGGGATTACCGCCCTGGCAGGTGCACTCTGTTACGCCGAGCTTGCCACCATGTGGCCACAGGCGGGGGGAGAGTATGTATACCTTAAAAAGACGTTCGGATACCTGCCAGCATTTCTCACCGGATGGGTTTCATTGGTTGCGGGTTTCTCCGCCCCCGTGGCAGCCGGCGCACTGCTGGTGGTACAATATGCAGGCAGTTTTCTTTATGCCACGGGACTGACCGGGTCAGAGAACCTGTTTCTGCAGGGAACCTTCTGTCACCGGGCTGTCGCAGCCACACTTGTGGTTATACTTTCCGCCATGCATATAGCTGGGGTACGCGGGGGAGCCATTGTGCAGAACATTCTGACGATAATAAAGATCGGCATTGTGCTTGCACTCATAAGTGCCGGCCTGTACGCGGTGGAATGGCACAATGTATCAAGGCTGTGGCAAACCTATGACATACAGGGAGAAACCGGACACCCTGTTGCAGCCCATGGCCTGGCGCTGCTCATGATCATGTTCGCCTATACCGGATGGAATGCGGCAACCTACGTCGCGGGGGAAATTAAAAATCCCGGGCGGGCCCTTCCTGTCATTTTAAAAAGAAGCGTGATACTGGTAACGGTTATGTACATCCTGTTGAACATGGTTTTTCTGCTGTCTGCGAGTGGAAAAAATATAATGGGAGTGGACGATGTGGGTGCAGTGGCCCTGCAGCATCTCATGGGAGATACCGGGTCCCTGCTTTTTCTTCCGGGGATTGCCATCATCGTAGTATCATCAGTTTCATCACAGATGATGATCGGGCCGCGGGTATACTATGCCATGGCACAGGACGGTATGATGTTCCGGTTTCTTGGCCGGGTGCATCATGAACGATATACCCCTGTTTTGGCCATACTGTTACAGACTGTGCTGGCCGTATTCTACGTGTTCACCGGTACCGCCATAACCCTCATCGTATACATGGGATTTGCCCTGAGCGTTTTTCCCCTGCTATCGGTGGCGGGATTGATGCGTATGCGCAAACAGGCACCCGGGATACATCGCCCTTATCATGTCCCCCTGTATCCCCTTCTTCCCCTGTTTTTCATCGTGATGACCCTGTTCATGATGACAGCCGCGGTTATCAGCTGGACCACTACAAGTCTTTTCAGTGCGCTGGCACTTGTACTTGGAATACCGTTTTATATTCTCTGGAAAAAAACCCTGGTTTCCAGAAAGTAAATATACCTTGACTGATAAGGAAACATGGTGCACATACATTCCCAGTTGCTATCATCGAAGAACCGGGGGTGCTTGTGAATCCATTCCTTCTTCCGTTTATCGGCCTGTGCGTACTTCTATGGACAGGGCATATGCTCAGGGTTCGAATCAGGCTTTTGCAGAAACTGTACCTTCCATCCGCCGTGATCGGCGGGCTGTTGGGCCTGGTTGTTATACAATTGGCCCAGGCATCCGGGCACCCCATCCCTTCTGCATGGATACACGGCTGGGAGGACCTTCCGGGGTTTCTCATCAACATCGTGTTCGCCTGCCTTTTTCTCGGGGTGACGCTGCCCAAACTGCGCACCGTGTGGCAACGATCAGCTCCGCAGCTGGCATACGGTCAGATGGTGGCGTGGGGACAATACCTTGTGGGTATTGGACTTTTTCTGGCATTTATCCAGTTCTTCTGGCCGAAGCTTCCCGCCATGTTTGGCGCCATCATGCCGGTGGGGTTCGAGGGGGGTCATGGCACCGCGGGGGGGTTGGCCCCGACTTTTGACAAGCTGAACTGGAAGGCGGGAAAGGACTTCGCGCTGGCCAGTGCCACGGCGGGCATACTGGGTGCAGTGGTGTTCGGTATCATGCTTATCAACTGGGCTGCCCGGCGGGGATATACCCACAAGCTCATGGATACCGGGGACGTGCCCGAGGACGATACTATCGGTATAATCCCTGTTGACCGCAGGCCGGTGGCTGGCAGGCTATCTGTAAAGTCGGACGCAATAGACGCACTCACCCTGCACCTGTCCATAATCGGTCTGGCTGTTTTTATCGGGTTTCTCATCAAGGAAGGCCTGGTACTTGCCGGTGAAATCTCACAACCATTGTTTACCATCGCAACCCACAACAAGCTCATGATACTGCTTGGCAGTTTTCCCCTGTTTCCCCTGTGCATGATGGGAGGGCTGGTGATACAGCTGCTTGAGGACAGGTATGATACGCATAAAATCATTGATATCGGCCTTACCCGAAGGCTGCAAAACCTTTCACTTGACCTGCTCATCGTAGCTGCCATATCCACCATACGGATAGAGGCCCTCAGCACGGGACTTGCCCCATTCTTCATCGTTGTTGCCGCAGGTATTTCATGGAATATATTCTGCGTAATGGTGCTTGCAAAACGAATGCTGCCGGACGCATGGTTTGAGCGGGCCATTGCCGAGATGGGCCAGTCAATGGGAGTAACCGCAACAGGTCTTCTCCTGTTACGGGTGGTGGATCCCGAGTATGAGTCTCCTGCAACGGACGCGTTTGCGTACAAGCAGCTGCTGCATGAACCCATAATGGGGGGTGGGTTGTGGACAAGTATGGCCATACCCCTGCTTGGCATGGGAAGCGTGATGATGCCGAAAATTGTTTTTGGAATATCCGCGGGGGCCGTAGTGTTCTGGATGCTGGTGGCGTTTCTGCTTGCACGGGGCAGAAAAAATGAGGGATGAAATATTTTTGAAACAAATCGAAAAAATTGTTTCATAATTCATACACCCTGCTATTTTATAAAAAAATTGTGACTACTCAGCTATGACTGAAATATTGATCATTTACTTTATAATGAAAAGGAATTTGAGCATCTCCCCCCGCCGAAGGCGGGGTGAGATGCAGGATTATTATTCATTTTAGAATAATTTTGATTATTCAGCATGACAGCTGAGTAATTACAAAAAATTCAGCCGGAAACAATATGGAACTTTTTTCTTTTAACATTAATACAATAGTGCAGGTAATCGACTGGCGAACCTTTGTTGATGTGCCCCTGATTGCCATGGTTATACTGTTGTTTTACAGAACCCTGAAATCATCCGGTTCATGGAGAATAGGCCTGGGGATTGTTATGACGCTGTTTATATACCTGCTGGCCCGCATGTTCGGTCTTACCGGAATCAGCTGGATATTTGACACCCTGAGCAGTATTGCCCTGATCGCTCTCATCATTATATTTCAGCCCGAGATAAGAAAAATATTCGAGAAAACTGCCTCCACGTTGCGGATACGAAAACTTTTGAAAGAAGGCAGCCAGTTGTCCTTTGTCATCGCAAATGCAGCTTTTGATCTGGCTGCAAAAAAATGGGGAGCAATTATTATACTTCCCGGAAAGGAGTCAATCAGGGACAAGGTATCGGGGGGGATCCCAATGAATGCCAGCCCCAGTGTGCCCCTACTGGTAAGCCTGTTTGATCCACATTCTCCCGGGCATGACGGCGCCCTTATTATCGATAACGGTATCATCGAGGTGTTCGCCCTGAGGCTGCCACTGTCAACTGATGACCGGTACAACCATGTGTTCGGTACCCGGCATCACGCGTCGATGGGATTGTCAGAAATATCTGACGCCCTTATCGTTACGGTTTCCGAGGAACGTGGAGCAGTATCCATCTTCAGGGAAGGGAATTACCGGGTTATTGATGAAAAATTCGACCTGGAAAGGATCATTGAAGAGCACTGGCGCAAGGTTAGTTTCTTCTCACCGGTAAAAAGTAACGGGGGCAAACTGAAAGGCAGGGTGATAGGTGAAGTGTTCGCAAGTCTTGGTGTTGCTTTCGTCTTGTGGTTGTCCATAACTTTCAGCATGAACCAGGTTAAGGAAATGTCATTTGCTGTCCCAATTGAATACAAACTGCCTCAACAGACAGTTATCATGGGGGATAAGCCGGCCAATACGAGAATAAAGATCGCGGGCACCGTGGCGAAAATAAACCTGGTGAATCCTGAGTCACTTATTGCCGTGGTTGATCTTACAGATCACGAACCAGGACAAACCGAGATTGTAATTTCAAGAGAAAACATGAACCTGCCCTCAGGTATTACGATGGTGAATGCCAGCCCTTCAAGATACGAGGTGTCTCTTCAGTCATATGCTGAACACGAGGTAACGGTTAAACCGCAAATGATTGGTGCCCTCCCCAATGGACTGAAAATTAAATCGGTGGAAATAACACCTCCAGAAATTCCCATTACGTATACAGACAACCGGGAGGATACAAAAGATGTATATGTTACCACAACCCCCATATATCTCTCAAATATAAAAGAAAACACTGAAATGGTATGCAATGTGATCGCACCACCCGGCATGTCCCCGGTGGGAAGACAATGGCCTGACGTGGTGGTATCGATTCAACTGAAAAAGTGAGGTGAGGGGTGATCATAAACACACCCCTCATATATAAAAAACTGTATCAATATCCTGCGGCAGTATCCTGCTTTAAAACGCCAAGCCGTTTTCCCACAACTTCGAATTTCCCGAGTATGGTATCAATATGCTGATCTTCTGTTGTTGACATGAAACTTAACCGTAACAACTGCATTCCCTGGGGAACTGCCGGGTGTATAACCGCGTTTACAAATACCCCCTCGTTCATGAGTTCACGCCAGAAGCTGAAGGTAAGCACATCATCGGAAAGTATGACTGCAACAATAGGAACCTGGCCGTCCAAAACATTGAATCCAAGGGCTTTGAGCCCTTCACGTATGCTTTTCTGAATGTGAAAAAGTCTCTCCATCCTTTCAGGTTCCTGCAGCATTATTTCGATGGACTTTAGTACAGATGCTATCTGGGGGGGGGGCATGCTGGCGCTGTACTGCAGGGCTGGCGAACCGTATTTGATGTAATCGATTACTTCCCTGCGTCCTGCAAGGAAACCACCCTGTGACGCGAAGCTTTTACTGAATGTGCCCATCAAAATGTCAACTTCGTCATCCAGGCCAAAATGATTGGCAGTTCCACGCCCATGATCACCGAGAACACCAAACCCGTGGGCATCATCAAGCATGGTTCGGGCGCCATGCTTTTTTGCTACTGCCACAAGCTCAGGAAGAGGCACAAGTTCTCCGGACATGCTGAATACACCATCAAATACTATAAACTTGCCCGAGTCAACGGGCAGGTTTGAAAGCACTTCGTCAAGATGCTCCATATCGTTATGACGGTATACCTTTACCCTGTCAGATCCATGTTTTCCCTTAACAATGAGTGATCCCTGTATGATGCTGTTATGATTTTCGGCATCTGATACCAGGTAATCGGATTCAGAGATGAGGGGAACAATAGCTCCCTGGTTGGTTTGAAAACCGGTGCTGAAGATCAGCGCCGCTTCTTTCCCGGTAAAATCAGCCAGGGCGGCTTCCAGCTGATTATGCAAATCCAGTGTGCCATTAATGTAACGGGAGCCTGAACACGCGGTACCAAATAAACGGGTGGCCTGCAGGGCGGCTTCCTTGACACGGGGATCAAGGCTGAGGCCAAGATAATTATTGGTGCCTGCCATAATGACATCGTGCCCTTCCATTTTCACCGTGGGGCCATTGTTTTCACTTATGGGCCTGAAATACGGCATGTAACCGGCAGCCTCGATGTCGATATGACGCTTGAATTGAGAACACTTCTTGAATAGGTCCATACAAACCCTCCTCGGATTTTTTTCCTGAGAAAACAGGACCCCGGCTGTATTTAACGGATGCGATAGATTTGGAGATCAAAGTAGCCAAGCCGAACATTCCTGATGAGTCTATCCGGGCGAATAAACTCACCAAATTCCTGTACGATTTTTTTCTCGAAAATGACGTTCGGGCTTACGGCAAAATACAGTGGAATATTGGTTTCCTGTTCTCTTACGGGATTTCCCTCTTTGAGCCTGTGTACAGATACAGGCTGGTTGTTTATTATTTTTTTAAAGAGTGCGTAATTATACGTATTTTTTGACTGGATAATAAGTGCACGCATACTGTTTTCACATACAAGTCCCGCCGACCAGCTGCCGGCTATTACCGCGTTTTCGGGAAGGGCATCACCCAGCTCGGTAGATACAGTATACAGGTTGTTATCATGGGTAATTATCCATCGTCCGGTCTGAAACACGTGGAACACAATGATGATAAGCAGAAGTGTTACCGCGCTTGAAGGACTGAATATCCAGTTGCTGATCTTTTTTCGAAACAGGAAAAAAAGAAAGGCGACAAGAATTACCCCCCCTCCAACGGGTATGAGTACCGGAAGTGCTTTATCCAGGTTGCCGGCGATGGCATGAGGATACACCATGTCATAGAGAGTGTTTCGAATGCTGAAAGGGATAATATGTACGTAGAGAATGACAGCGGAATACAGAACAGCAAAGAATGATGCAATGGCAAGTACCAGTTTAATAGTAAAAGGACGTGGTTCTCTTCTGAAATCAGAAAACCTGGCCGCGGCCAGTGTGTATAGACCACGGGCGGAAAGTATGGCTGCGGGTACGGAAAGCATGAGGAAATAACGTGCAGGATTGTACTTCAGCATCATGAGGAGAACCAGGCCGAAAAAGAACCAGCTGGCCAGAAACAGGTCCACACTGACCGGGCCCTGTCGGTAGGCGAACCTGTAGAAGGTATAGACAGAATAATAAAACGCAAAAAACAACATAACGGGCTGTAGAAAAATAAATTCACGATACAGTCCTTTACCCACGAACACGTACAATGGAGCCAGGTCCCGAAGGGGAAGAATTGATCCAAGTTTTGTGCCCAGTATCCTGATATTAAAAATACTGCCCAGGTGTGTGTGCAGAAATGAAAGATGCGCGAACAGCAGGTAAAATATAAAAATGAATGCAATTATCGTAGAGAATATAATTGGACGACGTGTATTTAAAGAACCGTTCAGGGTGGTCATCGATAAAATAATGGCGGGTATAATAGCAACAAGGATAAGGGTGATCGATTTCTTTATATAAAACCCGGTTATAAAAGATGTTGCTGCTCCGGCTATAAGAAGAATTATGAACAGTATTGCAAAGAGCAGTGTAATACGTGATTGCGAATTTTTCAACGGGAACGTTCTTCTCCACAGATTCCATGCCCCGTACATCAACACAAAGGTAAGTGCAGCGTATAATAAAAGGTGGGTTTCATAAAGCCCCAGCCGGTTAAACATAATAACAAAGAAATTCATGCTGAAAAAAGCAGTGCCCACGAGGGCGGTGTTAACCCCGTAACAGTGAAGCAGAAAAAGTGACATGAGAAGAATGGTCATCACTCCATACAGAATTGACAGGCTTCGAATGGTGTGAAAACTTACGCCTAAATGATTGAATATCCAGGTATATGCACCTGTTGCAACAGGACTGGAATTTACCCAGCTGCGATATTCATCCTCAGGTGTCCACTTCCAGTTACCAAAAAGCACCTTGTTTCGTGGTGAATAGGTCTTGAATCCTTCATCGGTGTAGATGGCAGCAGAGATGCTGATATCCTGCGGGGCATCAGCATTGATGTAGACTATACGGGAGGCTATCCCCGCAAGAATAATAATAACGAGAACCAGTGGAAGCCATTTTTTTGACAACAATATTTCTGATACGGTAATCATTGTATTACGTAGTATCTCCTTAATAACATTTCATTTTTAAAATGTGGTTATGTGCACGTTTTGTGGCGAAGCACCCGGAACAGGGATAACAAAAAGTGGCCCTGCATGAGAAGCACAGGGCCAAGGTTTTATCTTATACTGCCACCTTGGAATAGTCCCTCGCTTGAAAATTAAAAAATGGGGCTTCCTGTTCATTCAGGCCGGCCTTGTGATACCTGTTGAAAACGGTAACGTAGCCGTCCACCATATGGTCCCATGAGTAATTTTCCATGGTGAAATCACGGGATGCCCTGCTAAAGGTTTCAAGAAGCGTATCTTCAGAAAGCAGGGCGTTAATCTTCTCTGTCCATGCGGTTACATTTTCTGCAGGCACCAGGAATCCATTCTTCCCATCCTGTATGGCGCAGGTTATACCTTCAATGGCCGATGCCACAACCGTCGTGTTATTCACAGCGGCTTCCAGTGCCACAAGGCCAAATCCTTCGGCATCACCGTACACCTTGATGTTGGGCATTACGAAAATATCAGCATGTTTCAGAAACTGTATCATCTCCTCAAATGGCAGTTTTCCCAGGTAGAATCCCCGTCCTTTTACCGCGGGATCTTCCAGTGCCCTGCGAATATCAATTTCATCCATCCCCCAGCCGAAAAGCAGGCTTATCAGGTGTGCAAGATGATTGGGAATAAGCTTAAAGAACATCTGGATCTTTTTCAGATGCTGTTGAGGTGGACCAACTATAAGGTAGATCACGTTGTCATCAAGTTTTGGCAGAACCTTGTTGATGAACCATGAGAATCCTTTGCGTCGCACACTTCTCCCAACGGAAATAAGGATTTTCTTGTTTTCAAGGGATATCCCCAGTCGTTCTTCCATTGTAGTTCTGAAGCGGGATATTTTCTTGATATATCCAAGTTCAGTATCGACCCCGTTTCGTACAACGAAAACCTTGTCCTTGTCAAATCCCCTTTTATGGCATTCTTCAGCGGTGGCGTTGCTGACGGCGATAATACCATCCAGTTTTTTAAAGCGGTTTACCGCGATTTTCTGAAAGAAGACACTGGGGAATACGATATCAAGGCCATGAAGTGTGGCTATGATGGGAATGTTGGTTATTTTTTTTAACTTGTAGGCGAATATTGCCATAAGCCCATCATTCAGGTGTATTACAGAAATGCCCGGGTTTTCATCAAGGATTTTCTGTACCTTCTTCTTCAAGGTAAGGAGAAATTTAACCTTGCTTGAATTGTTGTCATATACGATGGTATGAACCTTGAAATTCCTGGAAACACCCTTGATGAGCTCATAGCTCTGTTTTTCCATTCCTCCGATGGAGGGGGGATACTTATGTGTTATAAATAGTACTTCCATGTCTAACTCCTTTGTTCAGCCATGACCGGGTTTGGTGTTTTTCTTCCGATCATGAGGGAAAACAGTATTACTCCCAGCCCGATCCAGAAAAGCTGGCGCGCCCGGCGAAGAATGGAAACCGTTATCCATATTTCTGATCCGGGTACGTTTACGAAATCGAGCATAACCTTGTTGCCATATTCTTCGATACCAATCTGACCCGGTATAAATGACCCGAGGGCCTTGAATACCATGACACCGATCTCTATGGCAACACATGAGAAGAATGAAATATCAATTCCGAGAAAAATTAAAATTACGAAGAATTCACCCGCACCGGTGATTCGGTGAAGAAACGAAAGACAGAATGCCGAGAAGAAGGATAGTTTCTTTCTGCGATAAAACTCTGTTAATTCTTCGTCAATAAGTTTCAGGTTTTCTGCAAGGGCGCTTATTTTTCCAGAGTGAGGAAACAGTGATGTCATTACCCTTACCGGTAGTCCGAACAGCCCCATGCCTGTGTGCAGCAGTGAGAATAGTAACAACAGGATAGCCACCATGATAAGTGTCAGAATGATGATCATCTTCTGGCTGGCCAGTGCCTGTATATGGTCAAGAAATATGTATACCCCTATAGCCATGAGGGCAACGCTTGAAAGAACGATAAGAAAGCGTGATATGGTAAGAGACACGATACTTGACTGGTAGGGTACCCCTTTTTTGCGAAGCAGAACCGCTTTAAGGGTGTCGCCCGCGATCACGTTGGTAGGATTTATCTGTGCCAGGCTTTCCCCGATAAGGCGCAGAACGAACAGGCGCATAATGCCAATGCCCCGGGGAGCTTCCAGGAAAGACTGACGCCAGGCGATAGTGACCAGGAAATAAGAAACGAAGCTGACACCGATAAGGAATATGAATTTCCATCCAATGGTTGACAGCTGTATCCAAATGGCATCCAGGCTGGAATTGCGGACAAACATGTATAGCAACCCGAGCCCGAGGGCAAGTCCGGCAAGCTTCAATACTTTCACAAGGGTACCGGGTTTTTGTTCCTTCATCTGTTCAGGAACCATGGTTTCTATGTCAGATTGCAACTTCATTTCTTTCTTCGTCCTTTTCAGATGGGGCGGCTATTACGTATTCACCGAAATGCGACCTGTATGTATCGAACATATCATCACAGAGCGCGTCCCAGCTCTGTTTCCTTGCGTACGCAACAGCGTTTTTGCCTGTACGGGTAAAAAGATCATCATCGTCAAGCAGTTTTGATATGTATTTGTAAAAATCATCCGCGTTCTTGGGTTTTGCGTGATACCCGGTTTTTCCATGTTCAACGATACCCATTGGGCCACCCTGTGCCGCGCATACCACAGGAAGACCGGATGCCATGGCCTCAAGCACCACGTTTCCAAATGTCTCGGTTATGGAAGGGAACAGAAAAAGATCACTGGAGGCGTAAATCCGTGCCAGGTCTTCCCCAACCAGTTTTCCGGTGAACACCGCATTGGGCATGCGTCTCTGCATTCGCTTTGCGCGGGGGCCGTCACCGGTGATAACCATCTTTACGCCGGGTCGTTTCTCTTCCAGTATTTTGTACACATTCTCCAGCGTCTTCAGTTCTTTTTCATCAACAAGGCGGCTTACGAACAATATGCGCGTGGTGCCCTTGCCGCACAGGTCGTCCATGTATTCTTCATCCCTGAAGGAGGGGTTGAACTTATCCATGTCGATGCCCCTGCCCCATATCTTCATGCCCTCTTCATTCACCCCGGCTTCTTTCAATTCATCCTTTATGGGTTGAGTGGGGACAAAGGTGACGTCGCATTGGTTATAAAACCACACGGTGATCTTGCGTACCAGCGCCTTTACCGCACTGGCCAGCCCCGGTAAAAAATTCAGGTAATAGTCGATATACGCAAGGTAGTGGGTGTGATAGGTGCTGAAAACCGGTATATTGTTCTCTAAGCCGTATTTCAGCGCGTAACGACCCAGAAGTGCCGGCGTGGTAAAATGGATAACATCGGGCTGAAACTCCTCAAGGGCCTTCTCAAGCTTTCCGTTGAAAAACGGAAGAGCCAGAGGGTAATCCTTGTACAGTGGAAATCGCACATAATTGCAGGTCTCTACGTTAAAAGGCACCCTTTCCCTGTCATCGGGGGGATATGCCGTTATAAAAAGATAGTCAAACTCATCTGTGGGAATTCGATCAATGATATTATACAGGGTGTATGTGACCCCGTCAATATTCTCACGGAGAATATCTGAAAAGAGCGCCACCTTTATTTTATTTCTTTTGTTCATAACATTCCTCTTCTAACACTGTGAAACAATTAATGAAGCATTAATCGTGCCGAACAGGAATATCGGAACGTCTTAAGTGCTGGTATTACGAGGGGATATGGGCCATAATAAAAAAATATACGGGTTTTAGCCTGTATTCATAATTTTGAGGATACAATGTATCATATTTGCAACAGGCTGCCGCTGCATAAATGCAACAATTTTTAGCGCTTTTCCGGTATAAACCTGTATAAATGACTTCTGATATCATGTCCTGTTATAAAGGTCTTAACGTGAATAAAATGCGGGTTATCTGCAGCGTTTTCACGGATCATTTTCAGGGTTGCTGCATTACGCATGAGAGCATTCTTGTCCCTGACCTTGAGTCGTCGAATATAGAAATCATCAATAAATACCAGGGTAATGCCCCTTCGGGTACATTCCTCTACTACACCCTGCATGGTGTTGCCTGGCAGGTTTTTAGACTGGATAAACCGGTTTCTTCCCAACCCGCTGTAATACATGGCCACGTTGGTTTCGCTGATAAGCATCCTGTCATCTTTTGTGCCGTTATTCTTGTACCACATACCGGCTTTTTTGAATTCAACCCTTCGCAGGCTGTAATGGTCCATTGTTTTGGAGCCGTATCCAGTCATGAATGAAAACAGTATCCCGAAGACAAGGGCAGAGGCCAGGATGATATTGTTGCCAGCGCCGGTGGTAAATCGAACCGTGATTACCCCAGCGGCTGTAAATGCCAGTGCCCAGGCATAGGGAAGAATGCCTGCCTCAAGCATGGTAAATGATGAAGCGAAAGTAAATACAGCCAGGCCCAGGGTAAAAGTGGTGATGGCGAGTTTTTTTCTATACTGTTTGTTGATATTGCTCCATTTTTTACCCATGAAGGGGATGATGCCATGCTGCAAACCATAAAAGAGAAAGAGGTTAAGAAGCCATAATACTGGAAGCACGTATCGTGCCTTGGTATTCTGGTATACCACGTGCACCAGCAGAAAGCCCCCTGTTGCAAGGAGAAGGGGAACCTGTGTTCTCCAGTGAAGTCGTATGAAAAGTATACCACCCCACACCAGTAAGACCAGCACCAGTATACCGAAAACCAAAAGCAGAAGTGCCAGTACAGCCTGGATCAAAAAAATATCTGAAAAATAGATATGGGTTCCCATCCAGGCAACGAAGGAGGAAGCCACCAGGAAACAGTCAATAAAGAACATGTAAATATTAGGTCCTCTCTGTGCTATTTCCCCCACGTAGGTATGATTTCCGGCGCCGCTTTTCTGGTAGATGATGAGCAGGATCCAGGATATGGCGATGGTGGAGGCCAGTGCGCCAAGAACAATGGAGAGGATCTTTTTTCTGTTCTCGAAAAAATCACGATACATGGCAGCCGGTACGGTAAATACCGCGTCCCACTTGGTGCCAGCCGCCAGCCACGAGGTGAGATAGGCCAGGCGCGAATTCTTGACGGTAAAGTAGATGGTAAGGGCAATGAGAAGGGTGAGCAGCATCTCCAGTTCCCCGTTAATGGCTGTATACACGGTATAAATGTTTGCTGATAGAAAAAGCATGGCCACCAGGGCATAGGGAGCCCCAAGCCACCTGCGGTATAATGCCCACACAACTGCCAGGTAAGGAATGAATAGTATAAGGTTTACTATGATTGCGGTTAAATACACCGGATCAAATGTATCCAGGGGATTCAACGGGGTGAGCAATGCCAGGAGCAGGTTGTATACGGGGAGTATCTTGAATGAGCTTCCGGGAAAGTTGCCATTCATGTAATCTTTTACCCGGGGTAGAAAGTTATTCATGTAGTCGGCGCTGGGAGTTTCAAGGTAGTTGAAATAATACAGGACATAGCAGAATGCTAGTGCACCGACTATGACCGCCATGCGGCGTATGGCTTTTCCGGGATCAGTAAATGAATTTCTCATGCCATATGACCTCTGTCATTGTGAATGTAGTTATCTTGAGAGCCGCAACTGTTTCTGTATACTTTCAATTACCAGTTGCGGGTCATCAAGGTGCAGGTAGTGAAGTCCCTTTTGTGACTGGCGTAGTGTACCACGCGGTGACAGGCCAGCTGCCTTCCTGAATATGGTGCTGTATACGCGGTTTACCATCCTGGCCTCATCCCAGGACATCTGGAATTTATACAGCCTGTTACGGTAATCTTTTTCTGAGTACCTGAGAATGGTAAGAGGACGGCTGGGGAAAGGGCCGGCGTCTTGTACCTGCTGTATGCTGGTGTTGAGGCTGGATCCATATTCTTGTATCATGGCATCATACACGTCCCCCCTCGAGTAGTGGGATATGACGTCATCAAGGACATCGCAGGGGATGTTTTCATTCACCAGTATCCGCAATGAGCGCATTATCCCCGCGTCGGCAGCAAGGCCTGCAATTCGCAGTTTCGGAGTTCTCCTTATGAGGTTCTGGTAGAACACGCGGGGCAGCTCTTCCTTCAACAGACCATATTCAGTGGTGATGGGATTTATCATGACGACGCCGGCCACCTCACCCGGGTGTTTCCTGGCAAAGTGCTGGGTGTACAGGGCGCCTATGTCGTGCCCCACCAGTATGTACGGGCCGCGTGTTCCCTTTTTCTTTAAAATGGCCCGGAGATTGGTGGTAACGTTTTCAGCGGTTGCCGGTGTACCTGATGACAGGCTCCAACCGTAGGCATTCCTGTCATAGGTTATCACTGTTGCATCTTCGGCAAGACGGTCCTGTATGTGCCACCATTCAAGGGAGGTTGAACCCAGGCCGGTCTGGATGATGACCGCCGGTGTACCCTGTCCTTTTACCCGCATGAAAAGTGAAGTGTTACCTGTCTGTATACGTTCACCTGAGGGGTGGGGAGCTTGCAGCCAACGGGAGGTGATTATACTGTTGCTCACCGCAGAGTATACTATCCAGAGAATGGGGATGGCAATCAGTGCTGCCATCAGTATTATTATGATATTTCGTCGTTTCATTACCAGGGGATTACTCCGTTCTCTTGTAAATTATGATATGGTCCGGGCTCAGGCGTGAAAAACTTATCCGTTTGAATCCGGGTATATTGTAATCAAACCGGGCAGCCCTTTTATACGGTAGTTTTCTGTTAAATAACTTATGAAAGAATACCGGGAACTGTGTTCGCTTGAACTGCTTTCCCTTCTCGTTGGTAACGATCCTGCCGCTGATAACCTCGTCACTGATCCGGCCAAGGTACCTCCTGTAATAATGGGATGTTATAACGATGTAGTCGGGTTTTCTTTCGTCAATGTCCAGCACATCGTTTTTTACCCTGTAGGTAAAGGTATTCCCGGGAAACCGGGGGAGGTAATGTTCGTAGGCATAATATTCAATAGTCGCGTTTTTTTCCATGTGCTGCTGCATCCATTCTTCCGCCCTGTAGCGGGTATCAAACAGCAGGTTGGCGTTGACGTGTATGGTGAGATAAAAGCCGTATGCCATTGAGGCGGTTACAATGATAATGAAAGCGAATTTAAAAAGTCCCCTGGACACGGCAAGTCCCCGGTCTATGGCATAGCCTCCATATACAGTAAGGAAAAGGCTTATGGGCATAATAAAGCGTACATTGCTTTGTCGTATTATCTGAACAAAGAAAAGGTAGAAAGACAGCGAAGCGATAAAGAATACCAGTGATAACAAAAGCTGCCTGCTGTTATTCCGATTCTTAATCACCGCCATCAAAATACCGGCAGCACAGAGGGCAAGGAGCGGCCAGCCCATGGTATCACTTGCCATTGACCGGATGGAATCAACCAGCAGTGCCACTATGCCGTCTGGTTCAAGAGTATAGCTGATGGACCGTGTTCCCCCTTCTCCCAGCAGAAAGCCCAGGCGTTTCTGAAAACCGGAAAAATTCAAAACCAGGTTTTCTACTATGACGGTGCCGGCTATGAATACAGCGGCGAAGGTGATGAAGTTCCTGGTGAAAAGGGCCCTGAATGGGTTTTCGCCCTTGTTACGGTATATTACGGGAAAAAGCAGTATGAACAGTATAAAGGGCAGTACGAAGACGGCATAGGCTTGATCCTTGGTGCCAAAGGCGAGACAGGTGAATATGGCAACGCCGATATAATCCCTTCGAGTGCCGTATTTTACCACCCGGATAAGAAAATAGAGGGCTATCATGGCCCAGCACAGAAAGGGCACTTCGACCTTGGCTACGTGTGAGTAGAAATTTATTGCGGTATTGAAAGATGCAACAAGGGCGGCGAATACCGCTGCCCGCTCGGAGAACAATTCACGGGTGGCCCGATATACGAAGTATATCATGACAAGGGCCATGATCACGGTAACAAGGCGGTCTACCAGTATAAGCCAGGTGACATACTCCGGCGACTGGGCTGCTTCAAGCAGCCGTTCAAGTGACAGACCTTTCGGGGTAACCGCCCCGGCACCCATGGCGATCACTATGGGGATGTTCAGTAAGGCCAGTATAAGCTGATGCACCATGGGGTATTTGTGATAATACCCGAAAGAGAATCCCTGGCTAAGCCCCACCAGTGGGTGATAAGGTGCCAGTGAATCTGAAAGCCACGTGGCATTATGTGGCAGCCCCCAGGTGATGCCGGTTAGATACAACACGGCATTGAAAAGCAGTACCAAAAGCACCGGCTTCTCTGAAATAATGTCAATTATATTGCGATGGATTTTCAATTCTTATACCTGCTCCGGGTAAAAATATTATATATAATCGATAATGGTGCATTGTACATATAACGGGGCGCCTGTTGTCAAGATACATTTATAGCGCATTATACCATGTTTCCTTGTTGCATTTCAAACAGGTTATTGTATCCTGTGGGTATAGATTTTTTTATCAAGGAGCTGCAATATGGATTTCAGTATCAAGTCACTTGGCCAGTGCACCGTTGACTGCCCGCTTTTGGATATGTTTTCTTCCAGGGAAAAAGCCTTTGAGTCGGATGAAACCCGATTATTGTATAATACACTGTTCACGAAGGATACCAGCTTTGATGGTGAGAGGCTTCAGCAGAGTTTCGAGGTGGCGGGGCCAAGGGAAAAGATATACTTTAAGCCGGGGGAGGCAAGGCCGGCAATCGTTTCGTGCGGCGGTATATGTCCGGGAATAAATGACGTGATACGATCTATCGTTATGGAATCATTTTATCATTACAATACAGAGAAAGTTGTGGGAATTCCTTACGGGTACAACGGGTTGAACCCTGCGAAGGGGTACCCCATGATGGACCTTACCCCGGATAATGTAAAAAATATACATATGCAGGGTGGTACCATACTGGGCTCTTCCCGTGGGGGTACTGAAGACATGGAACTGCTTATGGATACGCTGGAGGAGATGAATTTTAATATACTGTATGCCATCGGCGGTGACGGTACACTCAGGGGTGCCCATGATTTTTCCGAACTTGCCCGTGAGCGGGGGGTTGACCTGGCAGTTATCGGAATCCCGAAGACTATTGATAATGATATCAGTTACATCCAGCGATCATTCGGCTTCGAGACGGCCGTATCTAATTCAGTAAATGCCATTTATGCCGCCCATAACGAGGCCCGGGGTGCACCCAACGGTGTTGGCCTGGTAAAGCTTATGGGAAGACATTCGGGATTTATCGCGGCCAGCGCGGCCCTTGCCATAAATGACGTGAATTTTGTATTGCTGCCCGAGGTACCCTTTGACATGGAGGGAAAAAATGGTTTTCTTGCACATCTTGAGAAACGTCTTAGCAGAAGAGGTCATGCTGTAATCTGCGTGGCCGAAGGGGCGGGGCAGGATATTTTACAGAAAGAAGGCCCGAAAACATATGATCCGTCCGGGAATGTGAAGCTGGCCGATATCGGGATATACCTGAAAGACCGGATCAACAGTTATTTTTATGAAAAGAATGTTGAGATCAATCTCAAGTATATAGATCCAAGTTACATGATTAGGAGCGCTCCCGCGGTACCTGATGATTCAATCTATTGTGCGATACTTGGCCAGCACGCGGTACATGCTGCCATGGCGGGGAAAACCGACCTGGTGATCGGACAATGGAATAACATATTCACCCACGTGCCCATTGATCTGGCAGTATCAAGAAGAAAGCAGATCGACCCCTGTTCTCGTTTCTACAACAGCGTGATAGAGGCCACCGGGCAACCGGTTTCCATGAAGAATTAGCTCCCGTCCTTCTCCCTGATAAAGGAAGCGGCTATGGAAATGGCTGCTTCCACCACACCCGGTTCGATGCTGTCTACCGTATCATTCTGCGTGTGATATACCGAGTCTTCTTTTTCAGGTTCGGTTGCCAGTGCGATAAGGGTGGTGGCATGGACACCGATTTTCGCCAGCTCAGCCGCATCGGTGGCACCTGCTCCCGGGTACAAACTGAAGGGTTCGGCGTTATATCCCAGTGAATGGGCTATCCGGGTGCAGTCATCTGCCATTTGAGAGGAGAGCCTGATAAAACCGTTCAGGTCCCTGGTAAGAAACTTGATACGATGGGTGTAATACAGGCTGTCCATGTTGAATAGCCACGTGGGCATAGAGGTAAGTTCATCCCGGTGCATACGGGCATACGCCCGTGCTCCCCGTATCCCCGATTCTTCCGCGTCAAAACTGGCCAGGATGATGCGGGTGTATCGCGGCCTGTTTTCTTTTGGTGCTTTCTTCCCGAACATGCGGGCAATTTCCACGGTTATGGATGAGGCGATCAGGTTGTCCCCTGCACCGGGAGTCCCTTCTTTTTTTGTGAAAAATAACATGGGTATGGCAAATACTATG
>CAZAOK010000008.1:0-62768 GCA_964486725.1 uncultured Leptospiraceae bacterium | reverse complement strand
GTTATTGGACCAAACCATACACCCGCCTGTGGTTTAAGAAAAAAATCCTGGGATTTTCTTCGCGCCAGGAGAGGTGAGGCCGTACACACTACAAGTGTCACTATGATTACGAATCTACAGTATTTCATCATTACAATTATAATTTCCCCTATTCAGTCATGGTACTATCAAAACTGTGCAAAGTTATGTCAATAATTAATTATATATCACCAGCGCATGTGAAGGTATTCATGATGTCAACAATAGTATATGGTTCCCTGTATGTTTTTTTGTTACGAAACAAAAAATAGTTGGATTAATATTTTTCTAACTCTATATTCATCTCGTCAAGACCTGGTGTGTAAATAATACTATTAAGGTAAAGGCCATACGGTGGAGCTGTTATTCCACCATGTTTACGGTTTTTTTGTGCTAATA
This sequence comes from uncultured Leptospiraceae bacterium, assembly GCA_964486725.1. Lineage (GTDB taxonomy): Bacteria > Spirochaetota > UBA4802 > UBA4802 > UB4802 > M55B154. The sequence goes on along the minus strand of CAZAOK010000008.1, from coordinate 62,351 downwards.
TAGTTTTAATATTTTCTTCGGGCTGCATTTTCACATTCATCTCAACAAGTGTTCCAATAATTATTCTAATCATATTATGCAAAAAAGCGTTTCCCCTGATAGTAAAGACCACAAGTGAATCACTCGCGGTAAATTCGGCTTTTTCGATAAACCGCGTAGTTGAACCATTCTGTGACTGAGCTTTACAGAAAGATGCGAAATCATGTTCACCAACAAGGTAAGAAGCAACACGGTTGAGGTAATCAACATCCAACTGATCACGTATCCACATTGCCCTGTACATCATAAAGGGGCTTCTCTGCTGATGATTATGTATCAGGTATATGTATTCGCGTGAAACAGCACTGAATCTCGCGTGAAAATCATTATCTACATAATACGCATTCTTTAATGCGACGTCTTTACCAAGAATTCCATTCATGCCGATCAAAAGGCGCTTCAGGCTTACTGTTGAAGAAGTATCAAAATGTGCCACCTGTCCAAGGGCGTGTACACCTGTATCAGTGCGCCCTGAAGCGGTTATCCTGATATCCTCCCGCAGAAGAATTTGTAAAGCTTTTTCCAGTTCTCCCTGAACAGTCCTTCCTGAGTTCTGAATCTGAAACCCGTTAAATCCCTGGCCGTCATACTGAACTATAATTGCTATTCGTCGTTTTCCCTGGTTTCTTTCGTTTGTTCCTGTTCCTGTTCCCATTCATCCAGCATTTCATTCATTTTATTATATAAATCACGTGTCATATCTATCAACGCGCCTGGTTTCGACTTGGATGCCTTGCCAATGCCAAACAACCTGCTTAGATATCTTTTAGTTTTTTCAAAATTCTCAATCCTTTTGTTGATATCCTTTTCCCTGGCGCCAACCTTCATAGTTAGTATTGCGCACATGTACAGCAGGCCTTCGTAACCCCAGTTCTTATCGGTATCCGGTCCAAGATGACCTGCTGCTTCAAATGGTTCATCCCCACTTTGCACCAGTTCCACAGAGGTGAAGTAAAAACCATATGCCTTTCTATAAAAGAAATCTGATATTTTTTTATATGGTCTTTCAGGGTACTTTTTTGAAAGATCATCAAATAACCAGGCAGCCCTGATTGAGGATACAGCTTTTTTAAATGTGGGTGCTACATTCTTGTTCCTGAAAGAGTAACAATCAACCGCCAGCATATATGACGCGGCACCAAGTTCAAGGTTTCTGTCATCTTCGAAGCTTAAATTACCAAAAAATTTCTGGACAGACGACTTTCGCGCATTTGTTGTTTGCTGCATTTTTTGAATTTCTTCCTGCGTCAATGAATCGAAATCTTTGGGGTATGCTGAATACAGGCATCGTGGGCACACGGTAACTACATATGCCTGGGGATATATGGTACCCCATTTTTCATTTTTCTCATACAATCTTCGCAGTTCATCAGTAATTTTTCCGGCTATTAGTCTGCCTCCGCCGGTTAACATTTCCTCACGATAGAATTCATTTGAACAAACCGGGCATTTAGTAGGGTTCTTCTGTCTGAAAGAAACACGTCTTGCATTTTTTTGTTCCATACCTGGTGATATTTCTCCCCATCAAGTTTCACACGTCAAAAACAACACTATCTATACTATGAATATTTCGCAATTACCTTTTCATTTCATTATATATTATTGCAGAGTAGTCAGATATACATTATACGTAATTACTCAGCTGTCATGCTGAATAATAATCCTGCATTTCTCCCCGCCTTCGACGGGGGAAATGCTCAAATTCCTTTTCATTATGAAGTAAATGATCAATATTTTAGTCATTGCTGAATAGTCACCATTACACTAAAAATAAAATTTTTAATTCAATACATTGTTTTATCATAGTCAATAATACAATTTTATAAAAATCAATTGATATTTTCACATAAAGACATATTTTAAATGTGTCGATATACATAAAAAAGTGTATAGAGGTAAAATAATGCCGCATAAAAGCATAACATATATAATAATTTCGTTGATAATGTGTATTGGATTATACAGTAACAGTTCGGCACTTTCACCATCAATGAAATCAAGAAACGATTACAGGTTCACACTTGATAAGCTTAGAACCATGCGTATTATAATAGAAAATTTTGCAACCGATGAGCAAAAGAAAAAATACGATGAAATAAAAGCATTGTTTCAAAATGCATCTGAAGAATATTACGCACATAACTTCACCTCATCACATCAAAAATTTTTCAAGGTTAAAACTGAACTACTTAATATGATTGATAACTTTTCACAGGATTACATGAATCGCACGAAAAATATTTTAGACTCCACATCAAAAGAATCTTTTGATATTTTGATAGGATACAGCAAGGGTAGTGGACTGGCAAAATATTTTTACAAACCTTTCAATCCACTTGAAGATGTTAAAGCATACAAAGAAGAGAACTACCATTTTTTTCACGACAGAAGCAAAATTGAAAGTTACCTTAAAAACGGATACAAGAGATTACAGGATGCAAGAAACATCTACGAAAACGATGACTTGAACTACCTTAAAAACAAAGAAGACAGGACACACAGACATCTTGAACTTCTCATCAATCGTTATATTGACATTATTGAAAATTGCAGGCAGGCTAAACAGTACGGTATTGAGATACATAAAATATTGAAAGCTCATGAAATTGTAGCCATACAGAAAAAATATGGAATAAAAGGAAACACGTTAGAACCTATCTTTGATGACCGTATACCAGAAGAATACAAGGTAGATGCGAATGATAATATGAGTCTTATTCACTCAATCGAAAAATCTAGATTACAAAAAAGACAGGAATAATTTTTATAAATTGTAATACCCCTAACCAACAAAAAAAGGATGGCTCTATTGCCATCCTTTTTTTGTTGTCATCGAAAAAAATAGTTTTATCAACTATCTTTTTTCTTAGTCTTCTTTTTCTTTTTATCCCTGGAGGAATCTTCTTCCTTAACTTCAGCTTTTTTTGTTTTAATGGGCCCTTCAACAAGCTCCACCATTGCCATTTCAGCCGCGTCACCATTCCTTCTTCCAAGTAAATACATTCGGGTATAACCGCCATTTCTTTCTGCAAACCTGGGTGCGATATCTTCAAAAAGCTTTTTGATAATATTTCTATTTTTTATCATCTTCATCGCGATACGCTTATTATGAAGCTGTTTATCACCATCCTCAGGCTTTTCAAGATTCATTTTCGCCCTTGTGATAAGCCTGTCGGAAACCTTTTTCAGCTCTTTGCCTTTTTGTCGTGTTGTAATAACCCGTTCATGCTCAAACAATGATGTCAGTATATTCGCCATCATTGCTTTTCTGTGAGAATGAGTTCTCCCAAGCTGTCTAACACTATTTCGATGTCTCATTACCTGTTACCTCTTCTCAGTCCTTTAATCCCAAGCTTAGATGATTTTCTTCAAGCTTTTTCTTAATTTCAGAAAAAATCTGCTCGCTGAAGTGTTTTGACTTTCTCAGTTCATCCTCTGTTTTATGAACAACGTCTTCAAGTGTATTCAATTCCAGGCTCTTTAAAGTATTATATGCCCGTACTGAGAGTTCCAGATCATCAATTGATTTTGACAATGTCATTTTGATCTTTTCAAGATTCTCATCAACAACTTCAGTTTCTTCTTCAATCTCTTCTTCGAAATTGATGAATATTGTCATATGATCCTTTATGATCTTAGCTGCATGAGCAAGTGCGTCATCCGGCTTTATAGATCCATCGGTCCATATCTCGATTATCAGTTTATCATAGTCTGTACGCTGTCCTACCCGCGTATCTTCTACCTTGACATTTACCTTCCTAACAGGTGTAAATATTGCATCAATGGGAATAACACCAATAGATTCAGCACTGGATTTGTTCAACTCTGCAGGAACATATCCACGGCCTCTTTCTATCTGCACTTCCATATCTATTTTGCCGTTACCCGAAAGGGTAGCAATTGGCATATCCGGATTCATGACTTCAATATCTGAATCAATATTGAAATCATCCCCTGTCAACATACCTTCATCTTCTTTAACAACATGAATTACCTTTGGTATTTCACTATCATATTTGAACCTGAGTTTTTTTAAGTTCAATATAATTCTCGCGACGTCTTCGACTACACCCTCAATTGTAGCAAATTCATGTGGAACATCTTCAATCTTAATCGCAGTTATTGCAGATCCTTCTATAGATGAAAGCAGTACTCTTCGTAATGAATTTCCAATAGTGAGTCCGTACCCCTTTTCAAAGGGTTCCGCAATAAAACGCCCGTAATTATCCTGGAGCTCGTCATGTTCAAATAGAATTTTTGTGGGTCTTCGAAAACCTTTCAGTAGGTTTTTGGGCGACATCAGTACCTCCGTTTGTTATACACATGCACTTCTAATAATTATTATCTTACTCGGGCTCTTATTACTTGGAGTATAGCTCGACTACAAGCTGCTCATTGAACGCAGCCTGGACATCCTGTCGTGCTGGTAGCCTTACAATTTTACCAGTTCTGCCATCGTAGTCAACTTCAACCCATTCGGGAACAGAACTCACAGCCTTGGAAAGTTTTATTGCATCTTCAAGCATGGTATTTTCTTTAAAATCATCCCGTATCTTCACTTCGAAATTTTCCTTTACACGAAATGATGGTATATCTACAATTTGATTATTCACAGTTACATGTCTGTGCTGTATAAATTGCCGAGCCTGAACCCTTGATGATGCAAACCCCATGCGATAAAGCACATTATCAAGTCTTCTTTCCAATAATGACAGCATATTATCACCGGTAACGCCTTTCATCATTGAAGCTTCAACGAAAATGCTCTTAAACTGTTTTTCAAGCAGCATGTAGCTTCGTTTTATCTTCTGCTTTTCACGCAACTGAATACCATAATCAGATAATTTAGATCTTCTTTTTCTTGGCGGTCCAGGGGGAAATTTTTTCCTCTTTACAGCACATTTTTCCGTCAAACATCTTCTACCCTTTAACATTAAGGGCATACCTTCTCTTCTACACAATTTGCATGATGGGCCGGTATATTTTGCCATAAGTACGTACCTCGTTCCTTAAACTCTTCTTCGCTTTCTTGGTCGGCATCCATTATGAGGAATTGGGGTTACGTCTTTTATTTTCGTAACACTCAAGCCTGTTTGTGCCAGGGACCTTATCGCAGCTTCGCGGCCAATTCCGGGGCCTTTCACCATAACTTCAACTGATTTTAAGTTTGCCCCATCAATAGCCTTTTGGGCGGCTACCTTGGCGGCCATCTGAGCTGCAAATGGAGTAGATTTTCTTGAACCCCTGAATCCTTCTCCACCTGCGGATGCCCATGATATCACATCACCCTGCATATCTGTGAGGGTAATTATGGTATTGTTATATGTAGCCTGTATGAACGCCTTCCCTACTGGAATATTCTTTTTTTCTTTTTTTCGGGTTTTTCGTTGCTTCACTTCGATACCTCTTTAATTATTTCTTCTTTTTACCACCAACGGCTATTCGTCTATTGCCCTTTCTTGTACGGGCGTTATTTTTGGTATTTTGTCCTCTAACTGGTAGCCCACGCCTATGACGAATACCCCTGTAGCAGCCAATATCCATTAACCGTTTTATATCCATAGCCAGTTGTGTACGTAGATCACCTTCGACCTTGTAACTACGTTCAATGACTTTTCGAAGCTCATTAATTTCCTCATCAGTTAAATCCTTAACCCGGGTATCTGTATTAATATTTGCTTCTTCTAAGATTTTTAAAGAAGATGAATGTCCTATACCATAAATATAAGTTAGTCCAATCTCTACTCTTTTATTATTTGGAATGTCAACACCTGATATCCTTGCCATATAGTTCCTCTTTAACTGATTTATAATTACTACGCTTTTGCAGTTCGGCGTTTTTGTCTTTGCTTATGACGAGGGTTTTTACAAATTACCCTAACTACGCCATGTCTTTTGATGACCTTGCAATCACTGCATATTTTTTTAACAGATACTCTTACTTTCATTTATAACACCCCTTACTGTAGAAAAAGACACACGATAATTTATCAATTACTATTTTGTCCTGTATACTATTCTTCCCCTCGAAAGATCATAAGGAGATAGTTCAACCGTCACCTTGTCGCCGGGTAATATTCTAATATAATGCATTCTCATTTTACCGGAAATATGAGCAAGGACAACGTGTTCATTTTCAAGTTTTACCCTGAACATCGCGTTTGGTAACGATTCAACTACTTCGCCTTCGACTTCAATGGGTTCTTCTTTTGCCATATATACACTCTTAATTTCAACTAAAATTTTTTCCCTTTGTTAAAATTCTCGCCTTTCCATCAATTATTGCAATACTATGTTCGAAATGTGCAGAAAGCCTGCGATCCTTTGTTACGGCTGTCCATCCATCATCCAATACTTCTACCTTGTATGTTCCCATATTAATCATAGGTTCAATAGCGAAAACCATGCCATTCTTAATTCTTGGCCCTTTTCCAGGCTTGCCATAGTTCGGTATTGATGGTTCTTCATGCAGGTTTCTTCCTATTCCATGACCTACAAACTCCCTTACCGGTGAAAAACCATGCTTCTCCACGTAAACCTGCACCGCATTGGATATATCAGATATCCTGTTTCCTATAATACAATGATCAATTGCATGGTACAATGACCCTGATGTTACATCAAGCAAATGTTGTACTTCTTCGTCAACTTTTCCAACTTTGAAAGTTCTTGCAGAATCACCATAAAAACCATTGTACAAGACACCTGTATCAACACCAATTATATCACCTTTTTTCAGGGTAACATTTTTATCAGGGATCCCATGTACCACAATTTCATTTATTGAAGAACATATTGCTCCAGGAAACCCCCGATAACCTAAAAACGCCGGTTTACCGTTTTCACTTTCGATTCTATCCCTGGCAATTCTGTCCAATTCGTAAGTCGTTATGCCTTCAGATATATTATTTCCAATTTCATCAAGTACTTTAGCTGTAATTTTACACGCAGCTTCAATACCTTTCAACTCTGCCTGATTATAAATATATATAGCCAAATTCTCTGCTCACTTCAACATCTTCTACCATTATGCAATGCGCATTCTATGGTTATCGACGACCTCTCATTCTCCCTTTTTTAAAGAATCCATCATAATGCCGCATAAGCAATTGCGATTCGATCTGTTTTAAGGTATCCAGGGCAACCCCTACTATAATAAGAAGGGATGTTCCGCCAAACATATATGCCATTGATGGTGAAACTTCTTCAGGCCAGATCCTGATTATAAAATCCGGGACAATCGCTATAAGTGCAAGAAATATAGATCCTGGAAGTGTTATCCTGTTTAGAATATATGTTATATACTCTGCAGTATTCTGGCCAGGTCTTATTCCTGGAATGAATCCACCATACTTTTTCAAATTATCAGAAATGTCCACAGGATTAAATTGTATTGCCGTATAAAAATAACAAAAGAATACTATCAATGCACTGTATAAGATCATGTATGCCGCATGACCTGGTGATAACCAGTATTGTATCTTCGTAAATATTGTATACTCAGATCCTCCCAGCATATTGCTTATCTGTGCCGGAAAAAGGATAACCGATGAAGCAAATATTATTGGAATAACACCAGCCGCATTTACACGCAGCGGAATCGCCTGCGACGACATTTGTACCATTCTTCTTCCTACAACTCGTTTACCATATTGAACTGGGATTTTTCTTGTTCCAAGTGTCAACATAATGGATGCTGCAACAACTAATATAAAAATACCTATCAACATAACACCAATAATAGGATCACTTCTGCTGACTATCCTGTTAATAGTATCTATTGCTGCCCCGGGAAGACCCACTACAATACCCGCAAAAATCAGCAGGGAAATCCCGTTTCCTATTCCACGCTCAGTGATCATTTCGCCCAGCCACATCAATACCATGGTTCCAGTCGTAATAGCAATTACCGCGATTATAATGAATTCGAGTCCTGCATCCTTCGGTACAACTGCACCTTTTGGAGATGTCATAGATTTCATCCAGAAAGTCAAACCCATTGACTGAACCGCACAAAGCAAAACCGTTCCATACCTTGTATACTGGTTGATCTTTTTCTGTCCTTCAGGTCCTTCTTTTGAAAGTCTTTCAATAGCCGGTATAACAACAGTTAAAAGCTGCATAATAATTGAAGCTGAAATATATGGCATTATACCAAGAGCAAATATTGTAAACCTTTTTAACGCACCACCGGCAAACAGGTCAAAAAAGTCCATTAGCCCGCCACCCTGACTTTTAGCCGCCTGGTCAAAGTATGCTTTCAAAGCATCAACATTTATACCCGGTATGGGTATATGGGCACCTATTCTATATATAACAAGTATTGCCAGTGTAAATAGAATACGTCTCCTTAATTCAGGAACCTTGAAAATGTTAACCACAACGTTTGACATCTGGATTATTTATCCTTTTTTGAAGGTTTTATTTTTTCCCGTATTTCGACTGAACCACCAGCAGCTGTAATCTTTTCCTGTGCACTTTTAGAGAACGCGTCAGCGGTAACTTTCTTTGAATCTTTTATCTCACCATTTGCCAAAATCTTTATTGCTTTATCAGCATCATTTATAATACCCATTTTTTTCATAAGGGCCGGGTCAATTTCTGATTCTTTTAACTTTCCAATCTGCTCTATATTTACTAACTGGTATTCTTTTTTAAAGAGATTGTTGAAGCCTCTTTTAGGAACTCGCCTCTGCAATGGCATTTGTCCACCTTCGAACCATGGCCGCCTTGAATAGCCAGACCTGCTCCCCTGTCCATCCTGTCCTCGACAACATGTTTTACCGTGACCACTTCCCGGTCCCCGGCCCACCCTCTTTCTTCGTTTTATATTTTCCGGTTTTTTCAGTGTATAAGCTTCCATGAAAAACACTCACCTGTTATTCTTTAATTTCTTGTACTTCTACCATATGTCTCACGACATCGATCATACCACGTACAACAGCATTATTCTCGTGAACCTTCTGGCTGTTAATTTTCCGGAGCCCGAGAGCCCGTAATGTTGCCCTTTGTTTTGGTTTAGATCCAATATAACTTCTTTTCTGAGTTATCAATAGTTTTGCTGCCATCGTATGTATCCTCTATCTATGGTTGCCACAATTTATTTAAGGGAATTTCCCGTAAATCAGCAACTTCTTTCAAACTTCGTAGTCCCATCAATCCATTCATTGTAGCTTTAACAATATTGATTGGATTTCTCGAACCAACTGATTTTGCCATAAGATCAGAAATTCCTGCACGTTCTGCTACCGCCCTGACTGAATCTCCTGCAATAATACCTGTACCAGGACTGGCAGGTTTTAATATTACCTGGGCAGACTTATACTTACCAACAATCTCGTGGGGTATAGTATTCTTATTCAAATTGATTTTATATAAATTTTTCTTTGCATCTTCAACGCTTTTTTTTATGGCATCAGGTACCTCGTTGGCCTTGCCAAATCCTACGCCAACATGACCTTCCGCATCACCGACAACTGACATTGCATTAAACGAGAATCTTCTTCCACCTTTTACAACCTTGGCAACCCTGTTTATAACGATGACCTTTTCAGCAACATCCAGTCCTTCAGCCTTTGCTTTCTTCCTCACTATTTTCATCAGTTATCACTCCTAAAATTCTAACCCGTTTTCTCTGGCTGCATCAGCAAATGCTTTTATCTTTCCATGGTATAAATATCCATTTCGATCAAAAACCACACTTTTAATCCCATTTTTCACAGCACGTTCAGCCAGGATCTTACCAAGGGCTTTGGCAGCTTCAATATTTCCTTTATGTTTCATTTCAGGAAACGTTTTCTCAAAAGTTGAAGCACTCACCAGGGTTGTTCCCTTGCTATCATCAATTATCTGAACATAGAAATTTTTATTAGATCGAGAAATGCATAGTCGCAAACTCTCTGCATTTCGCCGAATCTTTTTCTTAACCGTGTATCTTCTTCGAAGATATCGTTTCTTTTTTAAAGCCAATTTATCCATACGTATCCTCTGGTTATCTCCGATTATTTAGCAGCCTTTCCAGCTTTTCTTCGTACATATTCATCTTTGTATCTTATCCCCTTACCTTTATATGGCTCCGGAGTTCTCAATTCTCTGATATTTGCGGCAACCTGACCAACTTGCTGTTTGTCTATGCCTTTAATTTTTATCTTTGTTGGTTCCACAACCTGTATTGTTATGCCTTCAGGTGGACTAAACTTAATAGTGTGAGAATATCCCAGTTGCAATTCAATATCCTGGTTCACTTGCGTTGCCCTGTACCCGATCCCATGTATTTCAAGATCCTTTTCAAAACCAGTCGCAACACCGTTGACCATATTTGAAATCAAAGCCCTGGACAAACCGAAGAAAGCCTGCAGCTTCTTATCCTCTTCTGCACCTTTATTCTCCACATAAAGGACATTGTCTTCCTGTTTCAGATCAATACCTTCTATTAAATCCCAGCTTAATGAACCCAAGGGGCCGGTTACATTAACTTTTCTTCCGGATATTTCTACTTTAACACCCTCGGGTATTTGAATCGGTTTTTTTCCTACTCGTGACATATCAATTACTCATTTATCCTGTATTATAATATCTCGCAAAGCACTTCGCCACCAACATTGAGTTGTTTCGCGGCCTTGTTGGTAATTATTCCTTTTGAAGTGGATAGAATCCATATACCAATATTATTGTAAACAGGCTTTATATCCTCAGCCTTTATATATACTCTTCTACCTGGTTTGCTAATCTTCTTAATACTTAAAACAGATGGCTGATTCTGCTTGTCATATTTCAAATACACACGCAAAATCTTCTGTTTGTTGTCATCAATAATTTTAAAGTTTTTCACAAACCCTTCATCTTTTAATATTTTTGCAATAGCCATTTTTAATTTTGATGAAGGTATATCTACCTTAAGATGCCCTGCATTTATTGCATTCCTTATCCTTGTTAACATATCAGAGATAGGATCAGATACACTACTCATAATATTTAAACACTCCCTTATTATTTACCAAGATGATTTTGTAACACCAGGTATTTTACCTTCACTGGCCAGGTCCCTTAAACAAATCCTGCACATTTCAAACCTTCGAAGATATCCACGTGGTCTTCCACAAATTCTACATCTGTTTCTATGTCGAACCTTAAATTTTGGTGTTTTTCTCATTTTTGCAAACATTCTTTCGCTGGCCACGATTCTTACCTCGCTTCTCTAAATGGCATTTTGAATTCATCAAGCAGCGCCCTGGCTTGCTCTGAATTTTTTGCATTGGTTACTATTGTAATATTTATTCCATAAATCTGGTCAGTCTTATCAAAATCTATCTCAGGGAATATAATCTGTTCTTTAACTGAAAAGTTGTAATTCCCAAAATTATCAAATGACTTTGGAGATAGACCTCTAAAGTCACGAACCCTGGGTAAAGATACATTGATCAACCTGTCAAGAAATTCATACATTTTTTCTCCACGAAGCGTTACCCTGCAACCAACATCATACCCTTCGCGAATTTTAAACGCGGCAATTGATTTCTTTGCCACTGTCTTGACAGCTTTCTGACCGGTAATTGCACTAAGTTCATTAATTGTCGAATTTAGCGCGTTTTGATCAGCATGTGCATCCCCCATACCTACATTAAGAACTATTTTCTCGATTTTCGGTAATTCCATAGGGGATGAAAATTTGAACCGTTCCATAAGGTTCTTTTTAATATTTTTATCATATGTCTCTCGAAGTCTGGAAGCCATTATCATCACCCTTTATTAATCAATACTCTTTCCACAATTTTTACATACCCTGAACTTACTGTCATCTTTCTGCTTTACACCTATTCGTACAGCCTTTTTACATTTATCGCAGAATATCATAGCATTAGATATATCTATGGGATATTCCAAAGTTATAACACCACCCTTTGGATTTTCCTGGGAGGGACGCACAAATTTCTTCTTCTTGTTGATGCCTTCAATAACTATCCTGCCAAGCTTTCTATCAACAAACAGAATTTTACCCCTTTTCCCTCTATCAGCACCTGATGTTACCATCACGTTATCATTTTTCTTTAACTTTGACTTAACCATATCATCCACCTTCTATAATACTTCTGGCGCCAAAGAAACAATTTTCAGAAAATTCTTTTCGCGCAGTTCCCGTGCAACAGGTCCAAATATTCGTGACCCTCTTGGCTCACCCTTCAAGTCGATAATTGCTACTGCATTATCATCAAACCTGATATATGTTCCGTCATTTCGTCGTACCGGCTTCTTTGTTCTAACAACTACAGCCCGCAAAACAGCTTTTGTGTGAACCTTCTTACCTGTTGTATCTTTAAGGCCGTAAGAAGGATGTGAATCCTTAACAGCCACAACAATAATATCACCAACAGTGGCATACCTTCGGCGTGTTCCACCAAGTATTTTTATACATTGAACCTTTTTCACTCCACTATTATCAGCAACATCGAGCATAGTTTGTACTTGAATCATTGCGCTAACCCTATTTCACTTTCTCAATTATTTCTACCAGTCGATACCGTTTTTGCTTTGAAATGGGTCGTGTTTCTTCAATTCTAACAACATCCCCAATTGAGCATGCATTTCTATCATCATGGCTTTTAATCCGCTTTCTTCTTCTTACAAACTTGTGGTAAATAGGATGCATTATGTACTTCTCTATCTCAACCACAACGGTCTTATCCATTTTATTACTAACCACTTTACCAGTCAGCTGTTTACGATTCTTTTTTTCCATTGCTCGTTCTTCCAACCCTTAATAATTACTTTTGCTTTACTCTGATACCCAGTTTATATTCACTTTTAAGCGTTAAGATCCTTGCAATATGTTTCCTGAGCTCACTCATTTTCTTGGGATTCTCAACTCGACTTGTTACTGCCTTAAACCTTTCCAGCCTTAACGCTTCTTTACTTTCACTGAGACCCCTATCAAGTTCCTCAATTGTTAATTCTTCAAGTTTACCCTTCATTGTATATATCCCTGATTACAGTACTACTTAATAGAAATTATTTTCGTTTTAACAGGAAGCTTGTTGGATGCATTTTTTAACGCATCACGTGCTAACTGATCATCAACACCTGATATCTCAAAAAGGATCCGTCCCGGCTTCACATCTGCGACAAATCCTTCAGGATTCCCTTTTCCTTTACCCATTCGCGTTTCTGCTGGTTTCTTGGTAAATGGCTTATCCGGGAATATTCGAATCCACAGTTTCCCGCCTCTTTTTACTTTTCTTGATATTGCAATACGGGCAGCCTCAATCTGGCGACTGGAAATCTTTCCACATTCAACACTCTTAAGCGCCAATTCCCCGAAATTTATTGTAGATCCCTTCAGGGCTTTTCCTTTCATACGCCCGCGCTGTATCTTTCTATATTTTGTCCTTTTCGGCATCAACATTGTGAATAACCCTTATCTACTATTACTTAGTTTTTCTTTTAACAGCGTACTTGTCTTCTTCTGTTTCTTCTCTGCCTGACAATACATCACCATTGTAAATCCAGACCTTAACACCAATCACTCCAAAAGTAGTGTGTGCTTCGGCTAATCCATAATCGATATCAGCACGCAACGTATGAAGTGGTATTCTGCCTTCCTTGTAAGACTCTGATCGCGCCATTTCCGCACCATTCAAACGTCCGGATACATTTACTTTTATACCAAGTGCACCACTTCTCACTGCTCCAGATATGGCCTGTTTTACTGCACGCCTGAAAGGAAATCGTGAAACAAGCTGCGCTGCAACCTGTTCTGCCACCAGTTTAGCAGTTTTTTCAGGTTTTTTTACTTCGTGTATGTTAATGTACACATTCTTAGAAGCTATTTTTTGCAAATCTTTCTTAAGTGCTTCAATATCAACACCTTTTCGGCCAATCAACAATCCTGGTCTAGCAGCATGGATGTTCACATTCAGCCGATCCGGAAACCTTTCAATTGTAATCCTGGCAATACCGGCATTTTTGTGTTTATCCTGCACAAATTTCTTAATCTTAAGATCTTCATGCAAATTATCAGTATATTCTTTTTTATCCGCATACCATACAGAATCCCAGCTTCGGTTAATACCTACGCGTATACCTATTGGATTGACTTTCTGACCCATTACAATTACCTTATATTACAAAATTTTTAACTTTCATCAGAGAGAACTATTTCAATATGGCTCGTTCTTTTCCTGATCCTTGTCGCTCTGCCCCTGGCCCGTGGTCTATACCTTTTTAAAGTGGGCCCTTCATCAATAACTATTTTCTTGATATAAAGATCATCTTCACGCAGATCAGGACTGGCATACTTTGCATTTGCGCCAGCAGAATAAAGCGTTTTCAGAATCAATCCTGAAGCCTTTTTGGGTATTGCCTTTAATATATCAATTGCCTCAGGAAATGGATATCCCCTTATCTCATTTGCAACCAGTCTGGCTTTAGAAGCAGACATCCTGTTAAATTTAGAAAAAGCCTTTGCTTCCATTATCTTTTCCTCTTCGCTAACTTGTCGTCTTTACTTGTATGTCCTCTATAATTTCTTGTTGGAGCGAATTCACCAAGCTTATGCCCAACCATGTTTTCAGTTATATATACTGGAATAAAATTTTTACCATTATGAACCATTAACGTATGTCCGATCATCTCGGGGAATATCGTCGATCTTCTCGACCATGTTTTTATTGCTTTCCTGGTATTAGTAGAATTCATCTCTTCAATCTTTTTAAAAAGCTTGATTTCTACGTACGGTCCCTTCTTTAACGATCGTGCCATTTTTTACTTCCTTCTTCTCACTATCATGTTATCACTGTACTTATTTTTCTTTCGTGTCTTGTAACCCTTTGTGGGCTGACCTGTAGGTGATACAGGATGACGACCACCGGAAGATTTTCCTTCACCACCACCAAGGGGGTGATCAATCGGATTCATTGCAACACCTCTAACCTTTGGCCTGTTGCCAAGCCATCTGCTGCGTCCTGCTTTTCCAAGGGTAATATTGATGTGATCCTTATTCCCCACTTCACCAATAGTCGCGTAACATTCCCTGTTAATTCTTCGTATCTCTCCGGAAGGAAGCTTGATATTACAATACTTTCCTTCTTTAGAGGTTATATGTGCGGCAACACCTGCGGATCGGGCAAGCTGTCCGCCTTTACCCTTTGTCAGCTCAATATTATAAATTCGCGTTCCTTCGGGTATGTTTTTCAAAGGAAGGGCATTTCCTGCTTTTATCTCGACGTCTTCACCAGCAATTATTTTATCGCCAACCTTCACAGAATCTGGAGATATAATGTATCGTTTTTCTCCATCAAGATAAACAATAAGTGCGATATTTGCTGAACGGTTTGGATCATACTCTACAGAATCTACCCGTCCTTCAACCCCGTACTTGTCACGTTTAAAATCGATTATCCTATATCGTTTTTTATGGCCACCACCTCGCCGGCGGACTGATACGTGCCCCTTGTATCCACGGCCGGCATACTCTTTTCTGCCTTTTGTGAGCGATTTTTCCGGGGTGTCACTGGTTATCTCATCTTTCGTGAGATTAGTCTTGTATCGCTGTGTTGGTGTTATTGGTCTAAAGTTTTTAATACCCATCGTATTTTTACCTGAAATTGAAACTTTTAATATATACGTTATTACTGATTTTCGAATAGTTCTATTTTGTCTCCAGCCTTAAGGGTAACAATTGCTTTTTTCCAGGCTGTTGTATACCCATACTGGTATCGTACCCTTTTCTTCTTGCCACGCATCATTATAACATTCACGCGGTCTGGAGTTACATTAAAGATTTCTTTCACAGCCTTCTTTACCATATCTTTATTGGCTGAATTGGCAACCTGGAAGACATATTTGTTCTGCTCGGACAAATTCGTGGTCTTCTCTGTCACAACCGGTCTTATTATTATATCATTGTAATTCATTCCACTTACCCTTTACTTAGCATACTTCTCGTTCAGGTATTTTACAGCACTTTCTGTCATTAGGAGGGTTTTTGAATAAAAGATTTCCCTGCTGGAAAGCCGCTTTACATTATTATACTTGAACCATCCAATGTTTCGCATTGCTCTCTTGATAGCTGAATCTTCTCCATCAACTACCAGCACCCCTTTTTCAATACCAAGCTTTTTGGCAATTGCAACCATTTCTTTTGTTTTACCATTCTCTATGGAAAAATCATCTACAATTTTAATGGCTCCCTGTTTCGCCTTAAGTGATAATAAAGACCTGTATGCTTGACGTTTTAAATTTTTCGGCATATCAATTCGATAATCTCTCGGACTTGGGCCAAATACAACGCCACCACCAACCCACTGGGGTGATCGAATGCTGCCCTGCCGTGCCCTGCCTGTACCTTTCTGTCGCCATGGTTTTGCACCGCCACCACGCACAAACGAGCGCTCTTTGGTAGCATGATTTCCCTGGCGAAGGTTGGCATTTGCTGCCTTTATTAGCTCGTACACGAGCACATCATTTACCTTTGCGTTAAAAACAGAATCTTCCAGGTTCACCTGACCCGCGCTGTTTCCATCTATTGTATACTTGTCCACTTGCATGGTGAAACCGCCTATTTCTCTCTAACCGTAATTATTGAATTTCTTGTACCAGGCACCGCTCCGGAAATCATTACTATGTTTTTATCTTTTAATACTTTCACAACCTTCAGGTTCTTCACCGTCACCCGGTCACCACCATATCTTCCAGGCATTTTCTGCCCTTTCCATACTTCGTTAGGGAACGCACATGCACCTATTGCACCAGGGGCCCTGTGAAAATGGGATCCGTGTGTTTTTCGTCCGCCACCAAACCCGTGACGTTTTACAACACCCGCAAAACCCTTGCCTTTTGAAGTCCCGGTAACCTGTACAACATCGTCCTCCTGGAAAATATCACACGTAAGAACTTTACCTTCATCCAGTGTTTCATCATAGAGCGGAACTTCCCTGAAAACCTTCTTGAAAGGTATATCCTTTTTCTTCAGGTCCATTGCCACAGGCCTGGTAAGACGGTTTTCCCTGGTATCCAGAAAGCCAAGCTTGATGGCACCATAGCCATCTTTTTCTTCATTCTTTTTCTGCACGACGACACATGGCCCGAGTTCACATATAGTAACTGGGACAACAGTACCATCTTCTTTAAATACTTGGCTCATTCCAAGTTTTCTGCCAATTAGAGCCTTCTTCATCTTGCTAACCCATTTTAGCCAATAATATCAATTCGCGTATACGCACACTATGTACAAAGAGAAAACTGCCGATAATCAGGATTTAATATCGACTGAAACTCCGGCGGGAAGTTCAAGCTTCATAAGCGCTTCCACTGTATCCGAGTTCGGGTCAATTATATCGATAAGCCGCTTATGAGTTCTAATCTCAAACTGCTCTCGCGACTTCTTATTAACATGAGGAGAGCGAAGTACACAAAACTTTTCAATTCGTGTCGGAAGAGGTATTGGACCCGCAACCTTCGCGCCGCTTCTGTTTGTAGTCGCCACGATCTTTTCCGCCGATTGATCCAGCAGCTTTGCATCGTACGATCTCAGTTTTACTCTAATTCGTTGTCCTGCCAGCTTTGCCACTCTATTTCCCTTTTCCATACTCTAAATCAAATTTTAGACAAAAGCACAAATAATTACACATTCATTATATCATGTCAGGCCATATCTCCTATGGCCTGACAACATTTATTACACAGCATTGTAAAATCAAGTAATTTTTTTTAATTACTCGATAATCTTTGCAACAACACCAGCACCTACGGTTCTACCACCTTCTCTAATGGCAAAACGAAGTGCCTCGTCCATGGCAACCGGCGTGATAAGCTCAACTTTCATCTTTACATTATCACCCGGCATTACCATCTCAACGCCTTCAGGAAGCTCAATGATCCCTGTTACATCAGTAGTTCTGAAATAGAACTGCGGACGATAGTTGGCAAAAAATGGTGTATGACGTCCACCTTCTTCTTTTGAAAGAACATATACTTCCGCATCAAATTTTCTGTGTGGAGTAATCGCACCTGGTTTAGAAAGAACCTGGCCCCGCTCCACATCATCTTTTCCGATACCTCGGAGCAGACAACCAACATTGTCACCAGCCATACCTTCATCAAGGATCTTACGGAACATCTCAACACCGGTCACAACTGTCTTTCTTGTTTCTCTAAAACCAACGATCTCTATCTCATCACCGGTATGAACGATACCACGCTCAATTCTACCAGTAACTACCGTTCCACGTCCGGTAATAGAAAAAACGTCTTCTATTGGCATAAGGAAAGGCTTATCCTTGTCTCGCTGCGGATCCGGTATATAATCGTCAAGTGCCTGACCCAGTTTAATAATAGGTCCGCAAGCTTCACAATCTTCTTTACCACAACCGCATTCCATCGCCTTGAGAGCCGATCCGGGAATAATTGGAATCTCATCACCAGGAAAATCGTACTTGCTGAGGAGATCTCTTACTTCCATTTCAACCAGCTCAATCAGTTCATCCTTGTCAGATGGATCCAACTGGTCAACCTTGTTAAGGAACACAACCATATAAGGAACGTTAACCTGACGAGCAAGCAGAACGTGTTCCTTTGTCTGAGGCATTGGTCCATCAGTCGCAGCTACAACAAGAATGGCAGCATCCATCTGGGCTGCACCGGTTATCATGTTCTTAATGTAGTCAGCATGACCAGGACAGTCAACATGCGCATAATGCCTCTTCGGAGTAGTATACTCCTGATGCGATGTAGCGATCGTTATCCCCCTGGCCTTTTCTTCAGGAGCATTGTCTATTTGATCAAAATCAATTGCCTTTCCCTCACCGTAAGCTGAGAAAAGACATTTTGTTATTGCAGATGTAAGCGTAGTCTTTCCGTGGTCAATATGTCCAATGGTACCTACGTTGACATGTGGCTTACTCCTATCGAATTTTTCCTTTGCCATCTCCTTTCTCCTTAATTAAAATATTCGTAGTATTTTTGACAAAAGTTTAAAAGCAGTTCACATAGCTTTAATTAATATATTGTGAAACTGAAAGAACTGCTTATAATTGATTAGTACATAATTATATGTTAATACGTTAATATACCACACCCAGGATTGGCGCTGAGTGTGTGAATTAAAAAAATATATGGGATTTCTGTCAACCAATTAATTCCGCATAAAAGAATTTTTACATGGAATTACCGGCCCACTATATATTTAATTTCCGTTCAGTACTATGAAAGTAACACAATAGCAGATTTTATCAAATAATTTTATGCATTTTCAATAGTATCTGCCTGAAAACCGTGCAAGTATCTGCTCCATCACATTTTGCGGCACAAGATCATACTTGCTGAATTGAAGTGAATGTGATGCCCGGCCCTGGCTTAAAGATCTGACACTGGTGGCATATCCGAAAACTTCTGACAATGGTACAGTTGCATCAATAACCTTCAATTGTCCCCGCATATCAATGCTTTCAATTTTTCCTCTCCTGGAGTTCAAGTCATTTATTATTTCACCGGTATATTCATCCGGCACCACCACCTCGAGGTCCATTATCGGCTCAAGGAGGGTAGGTTTCGCCTTCTCAACTGCTTCTTTAAACGCAATACCTGCTGCTATGCGATAAGCATTTGCATCTGATTCACCTTCCCGGTATTTAGCATCCTTGAGCATTGCCTTAATATTCATCAACTCATATCCGGCGATAACACCGGACATCATTGCATCCTTGAAGCCTTCTTCAATAATGCCCGCGTATTCTTCCGGAATTTGTACGCCTGTAGATTTATTCTCAAAAAGAAAACCTGCACCAGGCTCCATCGGTTCTACTTCAACTGTCACGTTGCCATATTGTAATTTCCCGGCAATTTCCTTCTCGAAAGTATGCTCGGCAACCGCATTGGTTGTTATTGTTTCCTTGTAAGAAACCTGTGGATTACCCACATTAGCCTGAACATTGAATTCATTCTTAAGCCGATCGATGATAATCTCAAGATGCAGCTCTCCCATGCCGGAAATGAGGGTTTGTCCTGTATCCGGATCAGTTTTCACTATAAAGGTAGGATCCTCATCCTGCAAGCGTTCCAGAGAATTGTTAAGCTTCTCCTGGTCTGCCTTGGTTCTTGGCTCAATTGCCACTGATATTACGGGAACAGGAAATTCCATTTTTTCAAGCAGAACCGGATTTTCTGTATCCGTAATTGTATCACCCGTCTGAACGGTCTTCATCCCTACGAGCGCAACAATATCTCCAGAATATATCTCCTTGATATCCTCCCTGTCATCTGCGTGCATTCGCAGGATTCTGCCAATCCGTTCTTTTTTTCCCTTGTCAACATTCAAAACCTGTTTTCCTGTTTCAATGTGCCCTGAATAAACCCGTATATAGCATAATTTACCCACGTATGTATCAGATCTAATTTTAAATGCAAGGGCACAAAAAGGTTCTTTGTCGTCCGGATGTCGCTCTATTAGCTTCTCGTGATCTTCCGGGTCAAAACCCCTGATAGCAGTTACATCCCTTGGTGATGGGAAATAATCCACTACACCATCCAGAACATGTTGTACTCCCTTGTTTTTGAGAGCACTCCCGCAAAAGACCGGGAAAAGCTGTGAGGTCAGTGTAACCTTTCTTATTGCTTCTTTTATCTCTTCTTCGTCAGCATCTCCACCTTCAATAAACTTCTCCATCAATGTATCATCATGTTCTGCCAGCAACTCAATCATTCGTTCCCTGTATAGAGAGGCTTTTTCCATTACATCGTCGGGAACATTTTCCGTTTCAAATTTTTCCCCTGTACCTTCTTCACTCCACACAAACGCTTTCATCGATATCAGGTCTACTACACCTCTGAATCCCTCTTCTTTCCCGATAGGCAACTGTAATGGGAGCGGTGTAGCAAATAACTTCTTTTCGATCATTTCAAGACATCGTTCGAAATCGGCACCCATCCTGTCCATCTTATTTACGAAACACATCCTTGGAATATGATACCGGTCAGCCTGCCTCCAGACCTTTTCTGATTGTGGTTCTACACCGGCAACGGCGTCAAATACTGCTACTGCAGCATCAAGAACTCTCAGGCTCCGCTCAACTTCTACGGTAAAATCCACATGCCCCGGGGTATCAATGATATTAATACGTGTATTTTTCCAGGAAGTGGTTGTCGCGGCAGCAGTGATGGTAATACCACGCTCTTTCTCCTGCTGCATCCAGTCCATTTCGGCGGTGCCCTCATGCACCTCTCCAATCTTGTGGGTTTTACCTGTATAAAACAGTATTCTCTCTGTAAGAGTGGTTTTGCCCGCATCGATATGGGCCATGATACCTATATTTCGTGTTCTATGTAACGGAAGTTCTCGTCCCATAACCTGCACCTGGTGTATTCAATTCTTATTCTTTACCACTTTTCACCTAAGTAGTAATATATATATATCTTCTTTAGATTATCATAAAATACCAAATACCAGGGTATCTGCCCTGGTATTAAAAGGTATAAATAAATACATTATAATTGTTTCTACCACTTATAATGCGCAAATGCCTTGTTAGCTTCTGCCATTTTATGGGTATCTTCTTTTTTCTTAATTGTTGAACCTGTGTTATTATACGCATCCATAAGCTCACCTGCAAGACGCTGATACATGGTCTTTTCACCTCTTGCCCGTGAATAGTTAATAATCCAGCGTATAGCCAGGGCCTGCCTTCTTTCCGGTCTGATCTCAACCGGAACCTGGTAAGTGGCTCCACCAACTCGACGTGACTTAACTTCAACCTGAGGTTTAACGTTTTCAAGTGACGCCTGGAATACTTCAACAGGTTCTTTCTGTGTCTTTTCGGCAAGTATGTCCATTGCCTTATAAAAAATTGTCTCAGAAACACCTTTTTTTCCCTGCAACATCATGCAGTTTACAAATTTCGTTACCAACTTACTACCAAATTTCGGATCTGGCAGTATATCTCTTTTGGCTGGTCTTCTCCTTCGTGACATGCTCTAACCTCTTTACCCCTCAGTTAATATCCCGGTATTATGCCTTGGGCCTTTTCGTTCCATATTTAGATCTGCTCTTTCTTCTGTCTTCAACACCCAGGGAATCAAGTGCACCACGAACGATATGATAACGAACACCTGGAATGTCTTTAACTCGTCCGCCTCTCACAAGAACCGCTGAGTGCTCCTGCAGGTTATGCCCTACTCCGGGAATATAAGCGGTTACCTCTATTCCATTTGTCAGACGCACACGGGCAACCTTTCTCAACGCGGAGTTAGGTTTCTTGGGCGTCACAGTCATAACCCTTGTGCACACTCCCCGCTTCTGGGGACATTGCTTTAAAGCCGGGGATTTTGATTTGTTGGATCTACTCTTTCTCCCCTTTCGAATCAACTGATTAATAGTAGGCATTTGTGCTCCTTTATATCCTTAATTCTATATAGGTTTTGCAACACATATATCAAAGTTTACTGGTATATGCTTCGCAGCCCCGTTTTTTGTCAAGAAAAATTAGCTTTCAGTTGGAACTTCTTCCTGTTTTCCCTCTTCCACCATACCCTCAAGGTCTCCAGGTTTATCCTGGTACACCTCAACCCTCTGGTAATCTTTGACTCCTGTACCGGCAGGTATGAGATGTCCGATAATAACGTTCTCCTTCAGACCTCGCAACTGGTCTACCTTACCTTTAATTGCCGCATCGGTAAGAACCTTGGTTGTTTCCTGGAATGAGGCAGCAGATATAAATGACTCGGTATTAAGAGCCGACTTGGTAATACCCATTAGAATTGGCATCGCAGTTGAAGGTTTACCACCTTCTTCTACCACCCTCTTATTCTCATCAATAAAATCAAACTTATCCACTATCTGCTCGATTACAAAGCTTGTATCACCAGGATCCGTAATTCTTACTTTTCTAAGCATCTGGCGAACAATAACCTCAATGTGCTTATCATCGATTATAACACCCTGAAGCCTGTAAACCTCCTGTATCTCATTCACAAGGAATTTCTGAAGCTCACGTGGGCCCTTGATCTTTAAAATATCGTGGGGATCAATTGAACCATCATCAACCTTCTCCCCTTTATTTATCCAGTCTCCATCTTGTACCCGCAGGAACTTTGATGCAGGTATTGAATATTCCTTGGTTGTTCCATCCTCAGCAGTAACAATTATTTTTCGTTTATTCTTTGTTGTATCACCAATTCTTACGGTTCCGTCAATTTCACTCAGTGTAGCAGAATCTCTTGGCGATCTTGCCTCGAACAGCTCGGCAACCCTTGGAAGACCACCGGTGATGTCCTTTGTTTTTGCTACTTCTCTTGGAATCTTGGCAAGAACATTACCTGCCTTTACAGTCTGGCCATCTTCCACGTTAAGATGCGCTCCCTTTGGGAGAAGATATGTATTAACTTCCTCACCAGAACCATGTATCTCGATCATTGGCTGCAACTTCTCAGTTTTATACTCTACAATTACACGCTTTGTCTGGTTTGTTTGCGGATCGATCTCTTCCCGAAGACTCTTATTTAACTCAACATCAACGAATCCCACCTTACCATTAATTTCTGTAAGGATCGGCTCAAACCATGGATCAAAGGTTACCAGTGCTTCAGTTTTTCCGGTTGAAGGATCAACCTCGTAAAATTTTTCAGCCTTAACGTTGATTTCAGCACCTACATTGATCGGTATCATATGTGAATCACCAAGAATGTACAGCTTCTTCTTGTCCAGCTTGGATATACCTGAATGTGTAGCATTAATGGTGCTTTCATCTGGCTTCTTGATTATTGGTGTACCACTGTACACTTTCTCTCCATCCTGCACCAGCACTTCCCAGTCAGTTTTTATCGAAATTTCGTCAATTATTCTCTGAACGACGATATATCCCCGTCGCACAGAAATTGTTTTCCTGTTTCCTTCTTCGTCCTGCGCTTTTACAGTCTTAAAGGTGAGTTCTTTTATGTAAATGGGGTAATTAAGCCGAACTTCGCTCTCTTCTACTGACCGTGATGCGATACCACCTATATGGAAGGTACGCATCGTCAGCTGTGTACCTGGCTGTCCGATTGACTGTGCCGCAATAATGCCAACTGCTTCGCCATTATCAACAGCCCTGGCGTTGGCAAGGTTTCGACCGTAACACTTGGCACATACTCCATGACGTGCCTCACATGTAAGTACAGATCGGATTTCAATAGAGTCTATGTCCAACTCATCAATTATCTGGGCTGTTTCTTCATCAATTATCTCGTCAGCGCCACATATCACTTCCTTGTTGACCGGATGAATTAGATCATACAGAAGAGTTCTTCCAAGCACACGGGCGCCAAGTGATTCGATCACCTCGTCACCTTCTTTTATGGGATACACGTCTATACCAACAGTGGTATTACAGTCCACCATGTTAATTACAACATCCTGCGCGATATCAACAAGTCTTCTTGTAAGATATCCCGCATCCGCGGTTTTAAGTGCGGTATCCGCGAGACCTTTTCGCGCACCGTTGGTTGAAATAAAATATTCCAGTACCGTTAATCCTTCTTTAAAGTTCGCGCGAATAGGAACGTCAATAATTTCACCGCTTGGTTTTGCCATTAAACCACGCATTCCAGCCAGCTGACGAATCTGTTGTTTGCTTCCCCTTGCACCGGACTGGGCCATTATATATATTGGGTTAAAACCTTCAGCATCGCTTGACATTTCCTGAAACATGATATCCGTTACTTCTTCATTAGTCTTTGTCCAGAGGTCAATAACCCTGTTGTACCTTTCCTCGTTTGTTATATATCCATTTCGATATTCATTCTCTATACTTTCAAGTTTCTTGTCACCCTGCGCAATAAAACTGCTTTTTTCTTCAGGTATCTTTATATCAGACATCGAAATAGTTGGACCAAACAGTGTACCGTATTTGTAACCGGTCTCCTTAATAGCATCCAGCACCTGTACGGTAGCGTTAGGACCATGTTCCCTGAATATCTTTGATATTATCGCAGCCACTTCCTTATCGTTTACAGTGTAATTCACATATGGATATCCTTCCGGTAAAATTTCATTAAAAATAATTCTTCCGGGGGTAGTAACTATGAATTCATCACCAACCAGGTATTTGATTTTGGAACGCATCTTGACCTGACCGTAATCAACAGCCCTGGTAAGATCAGCATCGTTATCAAACATTGGCATATGTTCAACTTCTTCACCGAATTCAGATGTCAGGTAATAAATACCAAGCACTATATCCTGTGTTGGTGTCACTATTGGCTGGCCATTCGCCGGAGACAGCAGGTTGTTTGCCGAAAGCATCAAGGTCCAGCATTCTATTTGTGCCCGAGGTGAAAGAGGGACATGTACTGCCATCTGGTCACCATCAAAGTCGGCGTTATACGCGTGACATACCAGTGGATGCAGCTTTATTGCTTTCCCTTCTACAAGTACGGGTTCGAAGGCCTGGATGCCAAGTCGATGAAGGGTTGGTGCCCTGTTCAAAAGCACCGGATGTTCGGCAATCACCTCTTCAAGAACTTCCCAAACCTCTGGTCTTTCGTTTTCCACCATCTTTTTTGCGGATTTTATATTTTGAACATACAAGTTATCTACAAGCCTTTTCATTATAAAAGGCTTGAACAACTCGATAGCCATTTTCTTCGGTAGACCGCACTGGTATATTTTTAATTCGGGGCCGACAACAATTACTGATCGTCCTGAATAATCGACTCGTTTTCCCAGAAGATTCTGTCGAAAGCGGCCCTGCTTACCTTTCAGCATATCGCTTAGAGATTTCAGAGGCCTGTTAGCCTTTCCTTTTACGGCCCTCTTTCTCCTGCTGTTGTCAAACAGGGCATCAACTG
Organism: uncultured Leptospiraceae bacterium; assembly: GCA_964486725.1. GTDB lineage: Bacteria > Spirochaetota > UBA4802 > UBA4802 > UB4802 > M55B154. The sequence continues at coordinate 36,503 of CAZAOK010000008.1, read as the reverse complement.
CTTCCTGCAGCATCCGTTTCTCATTACGTACAATAATATCAGGCGCACGCAGCATAAGCAGTCTTTTGAGCCTGTTGTTTCTGTTTATAACCCGCCTGTAAAGATCATTGAGGTCTGAGGTTGCGAACCGTCCACCGTCAAGCTGTACCATTGGTCTGAGTTCGGGGGGGATGACGGGAATAGTATCCAATACCATCCACTCGGGTTTATTACCGGAATCCCTGAATGACTCAATGATCTCAAGCCGTTTAATGAGCTTCCTGTCAACCTTGGACTCGTTATCAGCAATTTCCACACGAAGGTTACGTGACTCTTCATCAAGATCAAGACGCAGCAACATTTCTTTTATTGCCGATGCCCCCATATCTGCTATGAACGTATCACCTTCTGTCTCGTAATAATGATTGAACGTGTCTTCATCAATAATTTCACCCATCTTCAACTCGGTATTACCCGGGTCAATGACAACATACTTTTCATAATACAATATTGACTTCAGTGCGTTCACCGTAAGGTTAAGAAGAAGGCCAACTCGCGATGGTACAGATCGATAATACCATATATGAGCTACCGGACAGGCAAGTTCGATATGCCCACCACGTTCCCTTCTTACCTTGTAATGTGTTACTTCAACTCCACAACGGTCACAGACAACACCTTTATACCGTATGGACTTAAATTTTCCGCAGTAACACTCCCACTCCTTGGTGGTACCAAAAATTCGTTCACAGAATAAACCATCGCGCTCAGGTTTTAAAGTTCTGTAGTTGATGGTTTCCGGTTTCTTCACCTCGCCATATGACCATTCCCTGATCATGTCGGGTGATGCTAGTTTAATCTGAATGGAATTGAAATCGTTAAAATCTCTCATCATATATTCTCACATACCTTTTAATCAAATTTTTTCAAGTCTTCTAAAGGTAAGTACACATAGTTTCAATCATATGTTCTCCAAAGTGTCCAGCTTGATCTTACGTTTAGTTTTACTGAAACCTTCACTCCACTCTGATAGACCTATTTCGTTATTTTTGTCATCATATATTCGCACATCAAGGGCAAGTCCACGCAACTCCTGTATCAGAACATTAAACGATTCCGGTATACCGGGAGTGGTTGTGTTTATGCCTTTAACGATTGCTTCGTATATTCTTGCCCGTCCGAGCATATCATCTGATTTGACGGTAAGAAGTTCCTGTAGTGTATATGCCGCACCATATGCTTCAAGTGCCCATACCTCCATCTCTCCAAGCCGCTGTCCGCCGAACTGCGCCTTACCACCAAGCGGCTGCTGTGTAACAAGCGAGTAAGGACCTGTTGAACGAGCATGTATTTTATCATCAATCATGTGGGCCAGTTTCAGCATATAAATCTGCCCTACCATAACTTCGTTCTCAAATGCTTTACCCGTTCTTCCATCATACAAAATAGTTTTGCATGACTCTGGAAGACCCGCCTTTTTCAGATAATCACGAACATCCTGTTCTTTTGCACCGTCAAATATTGGCGTTTCAATGAGAATGTCCAGCTCACCTGCCGCCCAGCCAAGCTCAGTTTCAAGCAGCTGACCGAGGTTCATTCGGGAAGGAACTGACAACGGGTTAAGCACGATGTCAACCGGTGTTCCGTCGGGCAGATACGGCAGATCATATTCAGGAACAATTCTTGATATAACCCCCTTGTTACCATGACGTCCTGCCATTTTATCACCGACAGAAATTTTTCGTTTCGACGCTACGTACACCTTAACCAGTTCTTCAACACCTGGTGACAGTTCATCGCCGTTTTCACGGCTGAATCGCTTGACATCAACAACGATCCCTTCAACACCGTTTGGCACGCGCAATGAAGTGTCACGAACCTCCCGTGCCTTTTCGCCGAATATTGAATGAAGTAATTTATATTCAGGGGTGAGATCCTGCTCTCCCTTTGGGGTTACTTTCCCAACAAGAATATCGCCTGGTGCCACATAAGCGCCATTACGTACAACACCATCGGCATCAAGATCTCTGAAAGCCTTCTCACTGAGATTCGGTATGTCACGGGTGATGACTTCCCTTCCAAGTTTTGTCTCACGCGCTTCAATTTCGAACTGTTCTATATGTACAGATGTAAACGTATCGTCCCTTACCAGCCTCTCAGATATGAGTATTGCATCTTCAAAGTTATACCCCATCCACGGCATAAAGGCTACCATTATATTCTTACCGAGGGCAAGTCTTCCATTATCTGTTGCAGGACCGTCTGCTACAATATCACCGGCCTTAATCTTTTGCCCCTTTCTCACGGCAGGACGCTGGTTAAAACAGGTACCCTGGTTTGTTCGTTTGAATTTTTGCAACCAGTATTCATCAATATCACCACTTGAAGTCTTGATCTTTACCAGGGCCCCATCAGCGTACACCACTTCTCCCGCCCTGCGTGCTATGATAATTACACCTGAATCGTATGCCGCCGCCCTTTCCATGCCTGTACCCACTAGCGGAGCCTCCTCCACAAGCAATGGTACGGCCTGCCTTTGCATGTTTGACCCCATGAGTGCCCTGTTAGCATCATCATGTTCGAGAAATGGTATAAGACAGGTGGACACTGAAAATATCTGCTGTGGTGACACGTCCATGTACTGAATCTCTTCGGGTTTTTTGTATGGGAAATCCCCCCTGTGCCGGCAGGGAATGATTGATTTAACAAACTTTCTATTGTCATCTATTTGCGCGTTTGCCTGGGCAATAAAATGCCTGTCTTCCTGGTCGGCGGTAAGATACTGTATATCATTGGTCACCACACCTTTCTTTACTACCTTGTAAGGTGTTTCAAGAAAGCCATAGTCGTTTATCCGTGAATATGTACTCATAGACAGGATAAGTCCGATATTCGGCCCCTCAGGTGTCTCAATGGGACACATCCGTCCATAATGTGAAGGGTGTACATCTCTCACTTCAAAACCCGCTCTTTCCCTTGTCAATCCGCCAGGTCCGAGGGCATTCAGCCTTCTCTTATGTGTAAGTTCGGACAGGGGATTTGTCTGATCCATAAACTGTGACAACTGGCTTGAACCGAAAAATTCGTTAATCACAGCCGTTATAGGCTTAATGCTTATCAATGCCTGTGGAGTCACCACGTCAAGATCCTGAATTGTCATGCGCTCCTTAATGACACGTTCCATTCTTTGAAAACCCAGCTTCACCTGGTTCATGATGAGCTCACCAACTGAACGAACTCGCCTGTTACCAAGGTGATCAATATCATCTACATCATACCCTTCAACCTCTGCGATCAGGTATAACATGTACTTAACTGTGGCGACAATATCATCTGTGACAAGAGTATCCTCTTCTCGATCTTCCATCTCGAAGCCGAACTTCCGGTTAATTTTATACCTGCCAACACCCCCGAGACTGTACGTCCTGGGATTGAAGAATAACCTGTAAAGCTCGTTGTTCGCGTTTTCAATATTAGACGGTTCACCAGGACGGACAATCTGATGAAGTTTCAGAAGTGCTTCCTCAGAGCTCTTGCATTCATCTTTTTCCAGTGAATTTATCAAGTATGCGTCATCTTTATTGTTAGGAAATTCAATTACTTCAATTTCTTTTATCTTTTCATCTTTAAGAGTGTCAATTGAGTCTATGGTGATGCGTTCACCAGCGTCGAGAATAACCTCTCCGGTTTCTCCACTCACCACATCTGCTGCTACACGCCTGTTTTTAAGACTTTCGTAAGCCTCTTCTTTTGTAAGTTTTATTGTTTTTGTATCATAAAAAAGCTTTATCACTTCTTCATTTGTTTCAAACCCGAGAGCTTTAATCAGTATGGTAACCGGAAACTTCTTTTTTCGGTCTATTCGGCAAACAATAAGTCCCTTGGTATCCATCTCGAATTCAAGCCACGAACCCCGATCGGGTATTACCCTTACATTATATGTTCTTTCACTTTCTTCATAAAAGAAGAATATACCCGGAGACCTGTGCAGCTGATTCACAACCACACGTTCTGCACCATTGATGATGAATGTTCCACTTTCAGTCATCAATGGTATATCACCCATGTATACTGACTGTTCACGCACTTCCATACTGTCTTTCTTAATAAGCCGTATAGTTGCTTTTAGCGGAGTGGCATATGTAACATCACGTTCTTTGCATTCCAGTTCAGAATACTTGGGTTCCCCGAATTCGTACTCAATGAATTCAAGAACCACATCCTCATGTGGACTTTCAATTGGGAAAGTATCGGTAAATACGGCCTGCAGCCCCTGATTCTTCCGTTTGCTCGCAGATACGTCCGGCTGCAAGAACCACTTATAAGAACTGACCTGATTATCAATAAGATTTGGAAGCGTAATACCTGGATCAATTTTTCCGAAGCTGATTACTTTCTTTTGTTTCTGCATGTACTTTTTCCCGATAATATATTTTCCTGAATGTAAAGACACGCCCCTTAAGACGCATTAAAGATTTTTTCACATGATTTTCGACGAATACCCTGTAATCGTTCTACTTTTGTAATTTGGTGTGCAATGAATGGCTTTTTCAACGCTTTTGAATGCCGTTTGAAGAAAATATTTTGTGAACAAAACTATACACCGATAGGCCTGGTCGATCAACAACCAAACCTCCCGGTGTCAGTATACCAATTTTTTGATACTTTTTCAAATTAAATTTGCAACACTTTTATTTAAGTTCAACTGTCGCGCCAGCTCCTTCAAGCTGTTCTTTAACCTTTGCAGCCTCATCTTTGGCAACTTTTTCTTTTACTGCTTTTCCACCAGCTTCTACAAGCTCTTTCGCTTCTTTAAGGCCCAGTCCAGTGATAGCACGGACTTCCTTAATAACCGCAATCTTGTTTTCACCAAAACCGGTAAGAATAACATCAAACTCAGTCTGTTCTTCTTCAGCCGCTTCCGCGCCGCCTGCCGCGCCGCCTGCCGCTGCAACTGCTACTGGTGCCGCAGCTGAAATTCCGAATTTTTCTTCCATAGCTTCAACGAGTTCTGATGCTTCAAGAAGCGTCAACTCGCTAATCGCATCTAAAAGTTCTTGTACTGACAATTTTGCCATTTTTTGTTACTCCTTATACTTAGTGATTTCTCAAGTTAATACGAACATAGCCGTAAAAACTTATAAGGGGTAGAAAAGACATTGGTATCTACTGAACACAAAGTCCTTTTTCGCCCTGAAATTCTATATCTTAAGCTGCCTGCTCGTTTTTTTCGGCAACAGCCTTGATTCCCCTTGCCAGTGATGATATCACCTGTTTTTGCATCATCGCGATACCTGAAGCCGGACCATTTAGAAGTGACATTGTCTTCGCAAGCAATTCGTCCTTAGTTGGCAGATCTGCGATTCTCTTTAATTGATCCTTCCCGTATACAACATTATCCATTATGCCCAGATTATAACTGAAATTCTCCTGTTCTTTAGAGAAAGTTTTCATAATCTGCGCAGCTTCACTGAGATCTTCCTTTGCAAATACGACGCCAATAGGTCCGGTTAAATGTTCATTGATATCCGGGAAACCTACTTCTTTTAAGGCCCTGCTGAAAAGACTGTTTTTAACTACCTTGTAATCAATATCTTTTTCACCAAGCGAGCGTCGCAATGTGTGTAGATCTTCAACCTTAATACCTGAATAATCAGTAAGGATAATATTCTGCTTTTCTTTTAGCCTGTTGACGAGATCAGTAACCGCATCTATTTTATACTGTTTAGCCATTACCTTTCTATCCCCTTATGATTAATTTTTATTCCGGGTCCCATGGTTGAACATATATGAACCGATCTTATATAATTCCCCTTCGCATCCGAAGGCTTATCTTTAACTACCTGGCTGTAAAATGTTTTGATGTTTTCCATCAGGCTTCTATCATCAAAGGTTTTTTTACCAACCCCCATGTGAATAACACCGGTCTTGTCAGCCCTGTATTCTACCCGGCCGCCCTTTAATTCTTTTACTACACCTTTTACATCATCGGTAACCGTACCGGCTTTTGGTTTCGGCATCAGGCCTTTTCTGCCGAGAACAGGTCCCAGTTTTCCAACTTCTTTCATCATATCAGGAGTAGCCACGACAGCCTGAAAATCAATCCAGCCTTCCTTGATTTTTTCAATAATATCTTCGGCACCTACATAATCAGCACCAGCTTCTGTAGCTTCTTTCTGCTTGTCACCTTTGCATATAACCAGAACTTTCACTTCTTTTCCCGTGCCATTGGGAAGCACCGCGGAGCCACGTATATTCTGGTAGCTTTTGTGAACTATTTTAACTGACATCTCAACAGATTCGTCAAAAGATGCGAAAGCATTCTCTTTCAACAAACCTATCGCTTCATCAAGAGGGTAAAGCTTTGTTTTATCTACTTTACTTCGCGCATCAGTTATTTTTTTCCCACGATTCATAATTAAACCTCAAAACTTCATTTATCTGAATAATACCAGTGTTACTCTGCTACATCAACGCCCATTGACCTCGCGGTGCCGGCAATAATCTTTACCGCCGCGTCAATATTCACCGCATTTAAGTCGGGCATTTTTATATTCGCGATTTCTTCAAGTTGTGCCCTGGTTATCTTTCCGACCTTTTCCCTGTTAGGTTCACTTGATCCGCTTTCTATCTTTAATGCCTTCTTAATCAACACTGCCGCAGGTGGAGTCTTGATTATAAAATTGTACGACCTGTCTTCGTATACGGTAATTATAACCGGCAGTATCAACCCCTGCTGATCTTTCGTTCTATCGTTGAATGCCTTGCAGAACTCCATTATGTTCAAGCCATGCTGACCAAGGGCAGGCCCAACGGGTGGAGCTGGATTTGCCTGACCACCGGGGATCTGGAGTTTAATCTGAGTCATTATTTTCTTTTTCTTTGGTGCCATCTTCAACTACCTTTTCTGATTAATAAAGTATATATTTACAGCCTAAATTTTCCCAACCTGCAAGAAATCCAGTTCAACAGGAGTTCCCCTGCCAAAAATCTCAACTTTCACCCTCAGTCTTCCTTTTTCCGGGTGCACTTCTTCGATAATACCGGTAAAATTGCTGAAAGGACCATCAATTACCTTTACATGCTCACCAACAGAAAATTCCATTACAGCTGATGCTTTTTCTTTTGCCTTCTGTTCGCCCATCTGGTCAAACAGCGAGCTGACCTCGTTAATAGAAAGAGGACGGGGTTTACCCGATCCGTACGCTCCCACAAAGTTGGTAACACCCGGGGTGTTCTTCACAAGGCTCCATGTCTCATCATCAAGCAACATCTCAACAAGAACATATCCAGGGAATATTTTCTTGGTTTTCACCCTTTTCTTCCCTTCTTTGACTTCAGTAACATCAACAGTGGGTATCTTTACCTGGAAAATTCTGTCATCAAAACCAAGATTCTGTACTTTCTTCTCAAGCGTAAGCTTTACCTTGTTTTCATGACCTGAGTAAGTATGTATTACAAACCATCCCTTTGACATGATTATCACATCACCGTCTGAATTATAGACATAAGGGTGGTATCGACTGCCCAAAGAAATAGGGACACAATCACCACAGTCACCACTACCACTATAGTAAAACTTGTCACCTCGTCACGTTCAGGCCAGGTAACCTTTCCCAACTCATCCCTGGCTTCTTTAACAAATGTCACTGTTTTTTTAAACACAACGTATACCCCGAACCTTATGCCTTCGTTTCTTTATGCATTGTATGCGTATTGCATCTCTTGCAATACTTCTTCATCTCAAGTTTCCCGGTCTGGTTCTTCTTGTTCTTTTTCGTTACGTAATTCTTTTCTTTGCATTCCTTGCATTGCAGCAATATTATATCACGCATGGCTTACATCCTGGATCAGTCATATTTTTAAAAATGATACCGTGATCAACCGCTCAGGCTAGAGCACGCTAATACGGGGACACTTTTCGTCAAGTATTTTATTCTGCATGAAATGTAAAATGACGTGCCGTACCTGAGCAAGCCGGCATGCCCTCGCTAAGTCACAACGTATTCACAGATATGTTACACAGTGAGCCCACGACCAGAATCGAACTGGTGACCTTTTGCTTACCATGCAAATGCTCTACCGACTGAGCTACGTGGGCATCAGGACGATGTAGTATCAAAACATGGTCTTTTTTTGTCAACTTTTTTTTACCAGCAGTACATTTTCTGACTGACCTTCGTCAAAAAAACATTTCCAGCCACCATCTGCCAATAACGGGCCCCGACCATATAATAAAGCATCCCGCTATTGAGATGCTTTATAGTAAGAATACAACAATTAAACGCTTTTTCAATAAAATAATGCGTAATAGTGAAGTATATCTCTTGTTTTTTAGTTTTATCTTCTTTCCTCAACGAGATAAGATGGTATGTCACGCGCCTGTAAATCGCTTTTGAAGTCTTCAGCCTCGTATCTTGATTTCAGATTGGTGATGCGAACCTTATACAGGTACCCTTCTTTAACAACGATAACCGGTTTATTGAACATTGAAGATACTTCATCCCGTAGTTTATCGGCATTTACCTGTGAATAGAATGCGCCAACCTGTAACTGGTATGGGCTACTGGCATCATCCATGTGTTCTGAAGCGTTATAACTGTCCTGCCCGAAAACAGGCTCTACTTCATCCGGTCTCCTGCGTTGTTCAAGATTATCACGTGTATCTTTTTTTCCAAGAACCGTTATCCCCACCATAGCTTCACCAGTTTTGAGCATATCAAGTTCCCCAGCAGCAGCATGCGATACATCCAGTATTCGATCCTTCTTAAAAGGTCCCCTGTCGTTTATTTTTACTTTAACTTTTCGCCCATTATCGAGATTTTCTACCAGCACCACGGTACCAAATGGCAGAGACCTGTGTGCTGCTGTAAACTCCTTCATGTCAAATCGTTCACCCGAAGCGGTAAGTCTTCCATGAAACTCCCGTCCATACCAACTTGCGTTTCCTTTCTGATAATAGCTGTTCCGCTTTTCAGGTATGTCACTTTGAATACGGGGGTCTTGCGAAAAGAACTTTTCATCATCCACGCTATCATATCCATCTGCATTCATCCGGTCGCTTGACCTGTTGTATCCCCTGACTTCATCATATCGTTGAGGTTCAGACCTTTCCCTGTACTGACGCCCTTCTGAGCGAACCTGTCTTCTATCATATACATTGTCATCTCTGCCGCGGGCAGTACTTTCATGATCATCATTATATATAAATTCTTCTTCCCCGGAATCATACTGAAACCGATCGGCACCGGTATCATCCTTTCGGGTCATTGCACCATTAGGCGCACAGGAACTCAGCAAGAATGCACATACGACCGCTCCTGCAAGAACCCCACTTTTCAACTTTGAACCAGAACTCATAAGATATACCTCCACTATTCCTTGCTACTTGACATATCGGATAATCCAGTGCATCTCTTTACATGAAAAACTCTACTACACATTAATTTAGGCGATTATTTATGTATATCAACTGAAGCATGTAATTCCATCTCCAAATCTTTAGATCCTTATGCCATCGTTTATATTTTCACAACTGGTTTTCACGTACAAATCATGCTTGACCTTCCAAATGATACTCACGATAGTTGCTTTCTATTAAAGAGCGGAGATTATGAAAATGGGAATTGTGGAAAGCAAACCAACCATTACCAGGAAAGAGCTGGAAGGTGTACTTGACTGTATGATTCAGGATGAATTGACAACAGGTACAACTGTAAAAAAACTTGAAGCACATTGTGGGCAATTGACTGGTATGAAATTCTGCCTTGCCACCAGCTCGCACACCGCTGCGTATCATCTTGCTTTCAAAGCTCTAGATATATCACCCGGTGATGAGGTAATCATTCCATCATTTTTTAATTCGGCACCCTTGAGTGCATCGCAATTATGCGGAGCCAAACCTGTTCTCGTGGATATTGACGAAGGGTCATTTTCACCATCTGCCGAACAGATTCGTGAGCTGATATCCGAACGCACCCGGGCTGTTGTAGTAGGGCATCTTTTCGGGTTCCCCCTTGATATGGAACATTTTTTACAGTTAAATATTCCTTTAATTGAAGACATATCACATATTTTTGGCAAAGATCCAGGGGAGTACGTCAACATTTTCAAGGGGTCTATTCTCATTTCCTCCTTCTCACCGGAAATGATGATCACTACCGGTAATGGCGGTATGGTTTTCACTGGTAATTCACGCTATTATTCACAGATAAGGGATTATCGCAACGGCGCGCCCTCAGCAGCCATTCCCGGTTTTGATTATGCCATGACAGACCTTCAAGGAGCAATGGGGATTAGCCAGGTATTGAAAATAAAAAATTTCATTAAAAGAAGAAAGGATATTGCAAAAATATATTATGATGCTCTTCAAAAAACACCTCACCAGGGCATTTACAGTTTTAATGATGATTTCACATACCAGTCATTCCCCATACTCTTTGATTCTATTCCCGAAAAGATCGAGAAATTCTGGAAACAACAGAATATTCAGATTTTCAGGCCGGTGCAACCCGCGCTGCACGATTACTGTAAATTGAGAGGCCTTGATTACCCCAGGAGTGACAGGTTTTCCAAAAAGCTCTTCTCACTTCCCATTTATCCAACATTAACACGAAAGGAAATAGAAAAAGTTGCCAGGGCATTATCAATGTTTGTATAATGATATAAGAGGTAAGATATGTATATTCTAACTGTTGAGGATTCTTTTGCTGCGGCACATCAGTTGCACGGCTATATGGGGAAATGCGAGAATCTTCACGGACATAACTGGAAAATTGAACTGGAAGTGGCCGGACACGTGCTTAATGATATAGGGCTATTAATTGATTTTCATGATCTTAAGGATATCTTAAAATCAGTACTGGCTGATCTTGATCATGGAAATCTCAATGAAACAGAATTATTTTCCAAAATAAACCCCAGCTCAGAAAATATAGCACATCACATCTCAACTGCTGTTCAGAAAAGAATATCTGAAGGTAATTTTGGAGAAAATATACATGTTCGAGCGGTAACTGTATGGGAATCAGGTACATCAAGGTGTACGTATATCCCGGAATGATATATGGTAACATAAAATTTTTTTAAATTAATGCTTGATTTTTTATTTAAATGATGTTCTATTTAAAAAAACTTTAAAAAAAGAGGGGTTACATCGTATGAAGAGAAATATTCTTATGCTGATCTTTGCTGCAATTTTTGCTTTTACAGTAAGTTTTACCTTATCAGGCTGCAAGCAGGAAGCCAAGGCTCCTGAAGATGCTAAAGTAGAAGAGCAGGCAGATGAAGCAGATGATTCTGATGAAGAATCAAAAGAAGAAGCAAAAGAAGAAGCAAAAGAAAAAGCTGCTGAATAATAACCGTATATCGGCTATAATCAGCAAAAAAGAGGGTATCCAGCATACCCTCTTTTTTATTGATTGACATCAAACAGATGCAACATTAGCATACTGCAAACTTATCTTAAATAAAATATAAAATGGTTTTTCGTGATGCCAGAAGAACAAAACAACACTCCTCCCAGCAACGAAGCGGCTTCAAGTAAAGAACCCAATCGAATTCTTGTAGCTGAAGAAGCGGTATCCCTTCTTTCTTCTGATAACATTACCGTGGCGATGAATAAATACAAAAGTGACACTCCCGAGAAAGAGATAGCCCTTGAATTTGTCAATTCTCATTACCAGTTTATGCAGGAACTTGTCATAAATGATCTTAACAGAAAACTTGGCAGGTCTGATTTTGAGATCAAGGATCTTGTATCACATGTGAATGTCATGATGAAGAACAAGGATGAATATATTTTCACCACCATGGTTATTCACTCCCCTGTACACTATCACCTGATTCAAGAAGGTATATTAAAACAAAAGGCCAAAGAAGAACACAATGATGAAAAATAATAAACTTCACTTATTGAAGCAATCCTTTAGGCACAACTACTATTCCTTCTGGTGTAACAGTAAATCGCTGCCGATCTTTTTCAAGGTCAAAACCAATTTCTTCATTTTCTGATATAATATTATACTTATCAATAATTGCATTTTGTATTCGTGTATGTCTTCCTATTCTGCATCCATGCAGAATAATAGATTTTCTTATCTCAGAATAACTGTTTACTTTCACTCCTGGTGATATGACTGAATCTTCCACCATGCTGCCACTAATGATAGCCCCATTTGATATAATGGAATTCAAAGCTAAGCCTCTCCGCCCCTCCTGGTTAAACACCATTTTAGCCGGGGGCCATTGTTCCATGTATGTACGTATTGGCCATTCCTTATCATAGAGGTTCAACTCCGGCGAAATCGCTACAAGATCATGGTGTGTTTCAAAATACGAGGATATGGTTCCAATATCCTTCCAGTAAGGATGTGATTTTTCATTATTCACATAATCATATGCATATACTTTTTCATCAGCATATACCCTGGGTATGATATCCTTTCCGAAATCCCTGCTACTGTCCATTTTATGGTCCTCGGAAAGATATTGCACAAGTTTTCTGGTAGTAAATACGTAAATCCCCATTGATACATAAGAAGTATCATCTTTTCCCGTCACAGCTGCCGGCTCACCTGGTTTTTCCTGAAATCCTGTCACCTGTAAATCAGCATTCGTCTGTAAAACTCCAAACCGTTTCGCTTCTGCTACAGGTGTCTCGATTGCTGCTATTGTCATATCCGCACCTTTATTGATGTGATATTCAATAAGCTTTTTATAATCCATTTTATACACATGATCCCCTGAAAGAACTACGATATACTCAGGTTTCTCATGTTCAATTATGTAAATATTTTGGAATATTGCATCGGCTGTGCCAAGATACCAGTTCGCATCAAAACGCTGCTGTGGGGGGACTACATCGATAAAATGCCCCGACTCACGCCTGTAGAGATTCCATGCGGTTTTTATATGACGATCAAGGGATAACGATTTATACTGGGTCAGTACTATAATGCGTCGCAAGTCAGAATTGAGGCAATTACTCAGCGAAAAATCAATAATCCTGTATATCCCGCCAAAGTGCACAGCGGGCTTGGAGCGATCCTTCGTTAATGGATATAACCGCTCTCCCTGCCCACCTGCCAGCACGAATACCAGGGTCTTTTTGAGAAAATCATCACCCATTACGGATTGCGTGTTGACAATAATTCACTAATTTTTTCTTTTAACTCGTCAAGGTTTGATGATTTTGTAATATATGCATCAGCTGTCCATGTCATGAAATTACTTTTATAGTTTGAGTATGCCGTATAAATTATAATTGGTATTTTCTTATCCCGGGAAAGGATTTTACCAAGAGCTTCTATGCCATCCATTTCAGGCATCCGTATATCAAGTATAACCAGGTCATATTTATTTTCTTTTACCAGGTCTACTGCTTCCTTTCCATTCGAAGCCTGATCTACCTCATAACCCTCTTCCTGTAATTCCATTGCATACAGTTCGCGCTGATGTTGCTCGTCTTCAACTATAAGGATTTTACTCATTGCCACCTCCATTGATCATAAATAAAGTATACAACTAATACACTGTTAATTTCAAATACATTTTACATACTTTTCAAATCATCCGGGCAATGGAAGTGAAATTCGCACCTCGGCACCCTTATCCCAGTTCATTACAGTAATTTCTCCACCATGATCCATGATGATTTTTTTTACGATTGCCAGGCCAAGACCAACACCTGTCACCTTTGTACTGAAAAATGGATCAAACACTTTTTCTATATCATCTGGTTCGAAACCAGGCCCCGTATCCCGAACAATTACGACAACCCTTCTGTTTCTCATTAACGTTAACACATAAATCTTACCATGAGATGCGGTTGCGTCAATAGAATTCTGTAAAAGGTTAAGCATAACCTGTTTCATCTGGTTAAAATCAGACTTGATCAGTGGTATATTATCACCCAGTTGCAGGTCAATTTCAACCCTTTGTTCCTGGAAAAGGTTTCGAAGAAGATTAACCGTGTCCTCAATAACTTCGTTAATGTTATTAAATTTAAGAATGAATGGCGACGGCCTTGTAAAATCCATAACATTTGACAGAATTTTTTCAAGCCTGTCTGCCTCGTTTATTATAACATTTGCCGCCTTGTGAACCTGTGCACCCCTTGGAATATCAGAATCTGTTTGCTGCATTATCCGCCTTGCATACCCACCCATGGTAACAAGTGGATTTCTGATCTCATGGGCAATATGAGACGCGATTCGTCCAACAGCTGCCAGCTTTTCAGATTCCACAATGGCCTCCTGCCGGTACTGTATCTTGTCCATCTCATCCTGTACCATTTCAAGGTTATTATAGCTTTCAATTGAAAGTGCGGCCTGGTAGGCAAATATTGAAAGAAGATCAACACTGTCTACCCCGATTGGGATCTGGTTGTATTTATTATCCGCTATGATAACACCAATCGTTTTGTTTCCGGCAACCAGCGGTACAATTACAAATTCATTTACATCCATGAATCTCTTAATTTCATCATCCACCCGGTTATCGCTGGAAGCGTCATGAATGTGTATGCTTGTTGCGGTATTCAACACACGTACAAGAAGATTGTCTTCTTTAAGATCAAAACTCGATGTCTGAACTTTCTTGAGAAGCTCCTTTCCCTTCCCCTCGGTGGTATCTTTCACAGCCGCTTTATTGTTCTCATCTCTTCCAGTCGCCACAGAATTCCATATTTTTATTGCTTCTTCTATGGTATCCGGACCTACTGCCATTCTACCTGACAACATGTGTCTCTTCTCATCCTTTAAAAAAAGCATGGCCCTGTTAAAACCCAGCCCGGTACCCGAGGTTACCCCCGTTAGAATGGTGTGCAGTACATGGTCAAGCCTGTCATCATGCTGAATAGACTCGGATATCTGGCTTATCAGGGAAATTTGGTAATCTTTTCGGCACCTGTTGGTTATGTCATCCATTACAAGAACAATCTGGTTCTCGCCTTTTACTGTAATGTAAGAAATTTTGATATCGGCAATTATTGATATTCGCTCATTCGAAAGAAGATGTGTTTTCTCAAGCACTACCGAGCTTCCATCTCTTTTTACCTGTTGAATTGATTCTTTAATCCTGCCCGTAACGAAATAAAAGATGTCATCAATTTTTTTTCCTGCTATGTACCCCAAACTCATCTGGAATTTTTTGCAGAACACTTCATTCGCGAAAACGATTTCCTCCCTTTCATTCAGCACAAGAAAATATGAATTGAGTGACAACACAATACTATCGTATAATTCACGAAGCTTCTCAATCTCTCCCTGTTGGGATGATATGATGTTATCAAAATGCGTACCCACTATGACTAGATCACGGTGTATGTCGGCAAGTGCATCATCCCCCCTTGGCTGATCTGCCCTCAGCTTGTACCTTCCCTTCTTGAACGCATTAATTAATGTCCGGATATCAATTATTCTTGATGTGTACAGTTTTCTAATCAGGGTATTTATCAGTATCGTCCGAACAATCATCAATACGATCAGAAGGCCCATAACAATAAACAATACCTTCATCTGTTGATTAAACATTCCCACAAAGGCTATCACCGCTAGCGCAAGCAGCAGCAGATCCGGGATATACATGAGCAACTGTATCTGTATATTACGTTTCATTTTTACTTTATTCAGATCTCTTCCATAAAATAGGGCTTCGTGTATTCATGAATAACCTTAAGAACGAATTTATGCCAGGCCTTCTCATCTTCTGTATCAAGCATAAACTGCGGAACACCTTTAATAAATGACCTGGGTTTCAGCTCCGTGTGCAGTACATCAAGATAACGTATATACGGGTCATGTCTTTTGAGTTCATTGTACATATTCACTTCCTGCCCGATATTCTTAACTGGTATATATCCCACGATAATAAGTTTTGGGGACAAGCCTTTCTGAAAAAGGGCGAATAATTCATAAAAACTCTGCACAATGTCAATAAATGGTTTATAAATACCACCACCAATATTCTCCACCTGGTTTATTAGTGATTTTGAAAAATCTCTACCATATTCCGCTTCAGTATTAGTAATAATTGCGATTCCCTCATCTGAGCTGAATATTTTAAATTCTGTATTTCTGTCAAAAGAACGCTGAAACTGCTTTACCACCGGGATGTCAATATCCTTCGCCTTCTCCACAATAATGTTACCATGCCCATCGACCACGTTTTCCCTTGAAACTACAAATCTTCTTCTGTTGGAATGTTTGTTCATCAATCGGTATGAACGAACCATATCATCAAGCGTATCTGCCACTGCTACGCCAACATTCAGGATGTTTTCCTTTTTCAGGCTATTGTCTTCCATAATAGGTTGCAACCATTATCTCTACTATACATATCCTGAAGTATACATCAATAATAAAAACTACAATAAAAATACATATTCTTATGATATTTTTCATCTCACACTATACATAATACCGTAATTGTATTGACTTCCCTGATTCCACATGTGATATCATCAAAGAAACTACATCCTTTTGTAAATGAATATACTTATGAAACTTGTCATAGCAACAAAAAATCAGCACAAAGTCAGGGAAATACTGCCTGTACTCCAACCATCTGGGATACAGAAGGTGTCAACTTTGAATGACTACCCGGATATTCAGACCATCGAAGAAACCGGCACCACTTTTGATGAAAATGCCTCGATTAAAGCAAGGGCTGTTTGTAACCATACCGGCCTTCCCTCCCTTGCGGATGATTCTGGTCTGGAAATAGATGCCCTTAACAGAGAACCGGGTGTCTATTCCGCCAGGTACGGAGGCCCCGGGCTTGATGATGGGATGAGAAACCAGCTGGTGTTAAATAAGATGTCCCACGTGCCAGACAGTGAACGCACCGGCCGATTCGTATGCGTGATGGCACTTGCATTTCCCGATGGCAGGATATATACACGCACTGGAACTTGTGAAGGATTGATCACCCGTGAGCCCAGGGGAACTCACGGTTTTGGGTATGACCCCATATTCTACCTGGAAGAAAAAGGGAAAACAATGGCTGAACTCCCTCTTGCTGAAAAAAATCGCATCAGCCACAGGGCACAGGCACTTCACAAGATAGCAGACTTGCTGGCGTCACTGCCCGATATAAAAATCTGAAAGGATTTGTCACATGATATTAAAAATTATACCAGTTATGTTTTTATTCATCACGCTCTCATGCAGCAGTTCTGAGCTAAAATTCACCGGGAACCACGAAAACCTGCGCCGTTATAAGAATCCTGATATCAACGAAATTATTATTAGCGGGTGGGAGCATATACAAAAGAATAATTATGAATGGGCATTACTTGATTTCAAACGCCTTATCCAGAAAGATTACATAGATTATGATATATTGTTTGGCGCAGGTATAGCCCATTATTACCAGGGATTATTTTCCGAATCGGTTAATTTTTTCAACAGGGCCCTGGAGGAAAACCCTGGACATTTTGAAGCGCTGTATTACCGGGCAAATGCAAACATACAACTGGGTAACAGGTCTGAAGCCGTAAATGATTTTACAAAACTTTTATCCGTAGAATATTCTCAGACCCTGGTATGCGGATTATATTTTTTCAGCAATGATATTGCAACCGATAACATACTGAAAAACAGGAAGCATGAAGCCCGGCAATACCTGAAAGGTACCATACCATGAAATTATTAAACCAGGATACTGTCACAATTCTTAAGTGGGTGATAACCATTCTTATCACCGGTTTTATTGCCCAGTTCGGCAAGAAACTTGCCAATTTTATTATCGACAAGGCACGGGAACGGAGAAGTTCACGCACAGCAAACAGTAGTAAGAAAAAAGAAATTGATAATATAGAAGATAATTCGTCAGCAGATAACCAGAAAGAATTATTGAAGGCACAAACGAAAATTGAAAAAGAAAAGCAGAAACAGACAAAAAAAATGGCCAAGGCAAAAGAAAAAGCTGCTAAAAAACAGTACAAAGAATGAAACAAGAACTTTCATCAACCATACTCAACATTCTCAGGGAAACATATGGTCATGTTGAGCCCGGCCTCCATTACAAAAACCTGTATCAACTGCTGATTTCCGTTGTATTATCAGCCCAGACAACTGACAAACAGGTAAATACTGTTACTCCTGTTCTTTTCCAGGAATACCCTGATTTCCAAAGCCTGGCCCATGCTGAGATCGCTGATATTGAGATCATAATAAAATCAACCGGATTTTATCGCAATAAAGCTAAAAACATCGTCATGCTGTCCAGAATGATCCTGTCAAAATACAATGGGATAGTGCCGGATGCGCTGGAAGATCTCACCTTTTTACCAGGTGTAGGTAGAAAATCAGCGCAGGTGGTCAGGGCTTTTGGATTTGGCATCCCCGCAATACCTGTTGACACCCACGTGATGCGGGTGAGCAAAAGAATTGGATACACTACTTCAACGAATCCCGTAGAGGTGGAAAGGGCTCTTGCCCTTATGATCGCTGAAGAGTACTGGATAGAAAGCCATGTTCTTTTTATTACCCACGGCAGACATATTTGCGTGTCACGAAAACCGTTATGTGACAGCTGTCCTATATATCGCTATTGCGATTTTGTAAATAATAATCCCTGAAAAATAGTATTGTACCCGGGTCATTCACCTGTCGGTTAAACTCACCTGCAGGATCTTTACCTGTAATCGCGACAAGGGCACCATAGGCGGCGTTTTCATATATACTCTCTATATGGGTAAGGTAGTCGATTAAAAATGGTACATACACTATCTTTCGGTGTTGTGCTATCACGGCAAGACCCCATAGTGTGAAGTGTTCATTGCCTCTTTTTATCCTGTTCATCAGGTCCTGTTCATTCCCGTCACAATACCTGGATGTAAGCTTCACAAAATTTGTAGCTGCTTCAAGTTTTTCATCTGGTGATTCAGATTTCTCGGTTGCGTATCTGACCAGTTGTGTATAACTGAGTATCACATGCTCGTGAAGAAGATAACGTGACACCAGGTCTGCCATATGCACATTCTGAGCAAACAAAAGGGATTTCCACTCTTCCGGTGAATACGTAAAATCAGTATCAGCATATTCAGCATACTCAAGCAGCCTTGCGAATTCCTTGTAATCAGGGTCATTTAATATTTTCTGCTGCAGGTAGGACATCGGATACGCAAACCCGTATTTCATTAACATAAATCCTGCTTGAATTTTTGCCTGATGGCCCCGGGAAGCCTGAACGTATACCAGGTGCAGCACCCCTGCAGAAAAAGAGACCATGAGACCACTTACTATAACAGCAATAAATCCTTTAATCGTGTATGATATACTATCGGAAAAATATTCAAACAGGAGGAAATAGATCAAGATTATTACCTTCAGGAGTTTCAGTACCAGGATGCCCGCCCCGCCCTGAACCGATTCATACGCAAGTTGATCGATGAAATAAAATGATACTGACAAAATGACAAACAATGGAACTGTAATACCAGGGTTTTTTTTTAGTTTTAACACCAGCAATAAAAGCAATGAATAATAGATTATGTTTGCGAATTCACCATCCAGCAAAGCCAGAACTGAATTCATGAGCCAGTTCTTTGAATCAGTATATTCGGTAAAAGCGTATAAAACAGTCATGAGGAAAATAACGATAAAAGGGAGCACCCGTGAATGGAAGAACAGCCTCCAGTCACCTGTTTTCCCAAAAGCGGAAATGTATGCTTCACGCCTCTCTTCAATATCTATTGATGCGTAATTAAAAATAATATAAAATGCCAACATGAAAACATACGCGCGGGTTACCAGAGATATACCATACCACTGGTAATGCATGTTGAAATACGCGGTATATATCAATAACAATCCGAGTATAACCAGGAAGGGAATCAACCGACGAACAAGGTCTTTTAGTATTGAAAGGGGCATCTTTACAACCATCTATTCCAGGCTTTTCAGCTTTTCAATTGATATCAGGTGTTCTTCAACTCCAACACCTTTTTTATTTGTACCTATAATGGTGAAATCTGAAAAGTTTCGAAAACGTATATACTTTTTCTTCATTTTTTTATCAACCGACAACTCTTCAGAGTGTAGTGCCTTTGAGACAAGGAGGTCAATATCATCCTGTGTGTCTTTGTATGAAAATTCTGTTGAGCAGGGAATTTTTTGTCCCCTTGTAAATGTAACAAGCTCCATTTCAATGTTAACGATACCAATATTACCTGATTTTTTTGAAATGAATCCATGTGAATATATATTCCCCTCAAGATCAAGGTAGGTCATGTCAATTGTCATATCCCTGAAATGAGCGGTAATCCTGCTTCTTGAACTGATACCAGGCATAAAAATATCGCCCCATGTATGCTCCCTGAAACCAATGCAATCTATCTTTTTAGTTGCACCCTTCTGAGGGCCCTTCTTGAACTGCAATTCACCACTTACCCGGCAACGCTGACCATAGCAGTTCCACAACCGTGTATTCTGCAGTTGTTCACTACTCTCAGAACTATCAAACTGATCAGGGATAAAATCATAATACGGGTACATTCCCTTTATCATGAGATCAGTTGTAATTTCAGAATTTTGCAGTTTTAACTCAAATTTTTCAAGGGGTTTTACGATTTTATATTTAAAATTATTGTCTGTAAAAACTTTTTGAGGCAATTTCCCATCAAGTTGCATACTGTTTTCATATTGGAATTGGAGTTCATTAAAAATAATACTCCACTCAAACCCTATCACATTTTGTTTCGAGAGCCATATAAATTCACTTACTCCATACAGTTTATCCTTCTTGCTTACAAAGGAGACCTTGTAGGATTCTACATGATTATCCGTTTTATCTGAATCATGTAAAAATTCATCCTGCTTTCCTATCATAAGGCAACCTGCTCCAGAAATAGCACTCTCATTGAATTATAACACCATGTTAACAATGTATCATGTAACGAAGCCGGGGATTTGTATTTCTTATACAATCCTGTTATTAATGTATCGATTAAAAAACCGAAAACATAAATAAAAACACGTAATAATGTAATTATTAACTATAAACCGGGCAGATTATTGTTGATATGGTTATTTTTTCAATATCTTTTTATTTATTTTTTAACACCGCTATTCTTGGCAAACCTGAATAATCCTGAAATATTGAAACAGTAAAACCGTTCTCTGTGGACTTCTCAATAATGTACTCACTCATTGACTCACTGATCTCGATCAACAACATGCCATCATCATTGAGCATTTCCCGGGCATCTTCTATAAGTCTTGTCGCGATTTCCCTGCCCCCCTCCGCGGAGTAAAGAGCTTCCGGTGGTTCGTATTCGAGGTCTCTCTGCAAATACTCCTTTAATGCAGGATCAACATATGGAGGGTTACTCACGATCATATCAAAACGGAGATCCCGAAATGGTTCAAAGAGGTATCCTTTATGCAATTCGATCTGCCGTTCAGGACCTAGTATGGTTTCAGCATTGTTTTCAGCAACACTAAGGGCCCTTTCTGAAATATCCGAGGCATACACCTGTATATCCGGACGGTTGCACTTTACTGCAATGGCAATGGCTCCTGAACCAGTACCGATATCTACCAGTCTGCCATGGGGAGAAGTATAATAAATTGCCAGGTCAACAAGAAGTTCTGTTTCCGGCCTGGGAATCAATACATCATTGTTTACCCTGAAGTTAATAGAATAAAATTCTTTTCTGCCAAGAATATATGCCATCGGCTCACATTCTTTGCGACGCTGGCGATAATCACATATTTTTTCATATTGCTGCCGGCTTACATCTTCATCAGGATTAATTCTTATTTCATGTCCGGGTATACCGGTAACTTCTTCAACTATCAGTTCAGCATCAAGTACCGGACTCTGGGTAAGTGAACTTTTTAAAAAATCAATAGTCTCCTGTAATACGTTTCCAGCCTTCATCACGATATACCATTTACAATGAACATTTCATTACCTTTCAACATCACGCAATTGCTGCTCGGTTTCATATTTCTTCAATGCCTGCACAACCGGCTCCAGGTCTCCATTCAACACCTGTTCCAATGAATGAAGGGTGAGATTTATTCTGTGATCTGTTACCCTTGATTGCGGGAAATTATATGTACGTATACGTTCACTTCTATCACCTGAACCAATCTGTGATTTTCTCAGTTCACTTTCCCTGGCCATTCTTTCCTGTTCCGATTTTTCGAAAAGCCTGGCCCGAAGAACCCGAAGCGCCTTGGTTTTATTTTTAAGCTGTGATTTTTCATCCTGGCAGGTAACCACCATCCCCGAGGGTATATGAGTTATTCGAACCGCGGAATCCGTTGTATTTACAGACTGTCCCCCGTGACCTGAAGACCGGTATACGTCAATACGTAAATCTTCGGGGTTGATCTCAATTTCATTTTCTTCTGCTTCAGCCATAACCGCAACGGTAACAGCCGAAGTGTGAATCCGTCCACCTGATTCAGTTTCAGGTATACGCTGCACCCGGTGAACACCTGATTCAAATTTAAGGTTGTCATAGGCATCTTCACCCCGCACAGAAAATATTACCTCTTTGTATCCACCAATTTCATTTAAATTTCCCTCGATGAACTCGCATTTCCACCCCATTATATCAGCATACCTGGAATACATCCTGTAAAGATTCGTGGCAAAGAGGGCTGCCTCATCCCCCCCTGTTCCTGCACGTATTTCAATCATCACATCCTTCCCCGAGTGGGGATCTTTTGGAAGAAGCATAACCATGAGGTCGTCTTCCAGCTCCTCCAGGTTTTTCTCCAGCTTATCAATCTCTTCATGAAGCATATTCTTCATTTCAGGGTCTTTTTCTTCATCAAGAAGCTGCGTGGAGTCTTCCAGTTCTTTTTTCGTATTTTTGTATTCATCATATTTCTTCACCACAGGAGCAAGCTGTGAATGCTCCTGTGAAAGCTGTTTAAATTTCTGTTGATCACTTATGACCCCGGGATCACTCATCTGTGTTTCAATATGTCTGAATTTCTCTTTTATCTGATCAAGTCGCTTTTCCATACTATTTCCTCAATAATAAAAAAAATAGCGGGAAAACCCGCCAGTTTAAATTTTTTTCGCTCCCGAGAGGACTCGAACCTCTGGCCAATAGTTTAGGAAACTACTGCTCTATCCACCTGAGCTACGGGAGCAGATGTGCTAAGAATACATATTTTTCCTGCGGGTGTTAACAAGCCGCTGGAAGTCCTTAATATTTCTGACAACTATCCTGTCATTGAATAATTCAATTTTTCCAAGCTTATTTAAATGTGTCAATATTTTTTGTACTTCTGCTACCTGCATTCCCGCCCAGTTGGCCACGTCCTGTATGGTAATGTGAAGTGTGACCGCTTCCTGCATGTCAATATGAGGATCCTGTTCTGCAAGCATGTTCATGACATCCATAACCTTTGCCTGCGGATCATCAAGAAGTAAGATCATTAAACGTCTTTTCGCGTCATAAATCCGCTTGGAAAAAATAACAAGAAGCTTATAAGCCAGTTGCGGATTACCATGAAGCAGTGTATCAAAGTTTGTCCTGTGAAAACGCAGCACCTTTACATGATCAAGCGCAATCGCAGAGGCCGACCTGGGCTCCTCTTCAAGAATTGCCATCTCGCCAAATACATCCCCGGTTTCAAGTATGTCCAGTGTTTTTTCACGGTTATTTATAATTTTAACTATTTCAACCTTACCGGATTGAATAAAGTAGAATTCATTTCCAGGCTCAAATTCACAAAATATGATTTCGCCAGGTGAGAATTCAACACCAAATTTATCGAACAGTTTTTCGTCAATCAGCATGACGTTACCCGCATGTTATTTATTCTCCAGCGCCTTAAGATATTTCATCGCGTTTCTCGAAACCTCGTCTCTGGGCTCCATTGATGCGACTTTTTGAAAATATGTGCCGGCCTTATCATTTTTTCCGCTATCATAAAAAATCATACCTATATGTAATAATGCACTTTTTACATTTTCTGATTTTGGAAATGATTTTAGCAAAAGGCTGAACGCATTCATTGCATCCTTGTATTTTTTCATTTTATAGTATGTTCTTCCAATTTCGAAATGAGCCTTTTCATATATTTTCTTTTCAGAATCATTCTTGAGATCCTTTTGTTCAAGAATTGACTCATACAGATCTTTAGCGGTTTCAAAATTACCCTGGGAAAAACTGCTCATGGCATCATAAAACTTCTCTGTTATGTCGGCTTTTGATACTGTCTCACCTGCAGGTTCATCATCGAAACTGAAACTTTCCAGGTCGCTGTCAACCGGCTCACTGAGGAACTCATCCATTTCAGTTACTATCGAGTCTTCACCTCCATTGCTATCCTGAAACATATCTTCACCTGAAGACGCTCCCGAATCATCAAGACTGAAATCAGTCATATCAACGTCATCCGATTCCCTTACATCCGGTTCACCCGGTTCATCCGACATATCCATTGACATCCCTGAACCCACGTTCTCCTCCGCACGGCCGGAGTCAATTTCACGAATGCGTTTCATCGCAACATCAGAGTACTTTGTGTCCGGGTAATATTCCATGTATCTTTTATATGCGTACAGTGCCTGCTGAAACCGGCCCACACGATAATAATATTCCCCGATTTTAAAAAGTTCCATTTCAGGATTTACCGTATTTGATTCTCCGAGAACTTCACGAACCGTTCTTCCAATTCGACGAAGCTGGTTACTGAAGATACGAAGCATCTTCACAACCACGTTTACATTTTTCAGTATGAGACGCTCAAAATCAGCGAGGGTAAGTACGAGGCAAACTGTTTCTTTTACAGTCTGTGCTGTTTCTTCCCTGGGATATTTTCCCAGTGAGGATTTCACCCCAAAAAATTCACCGGGTTTTACCTCTTCCTTTATCTCTTCCCCGGTTTCCGGCTTGGTTGAAGTGAGAATGACCAGTCCTGCCTTCACCACGTAAATATATTCACTCTTGTCATTCTCGAAGTAGACAATAGAACCGGGTTTGTAACTCCGGGTTATGATCCCCGATGCGGGGCTTGTGCCGCCGTTTGACATCTATACTCCTCCAGTTCTAAACCTCAAAAGCTACAGGTAAAAAGGGAAACTCTTTCTTAAAGCCAACAGCCTTACTGATCCTGCGGAGAAGGCCCTTCAGGTCACCTACCACTATTTTCTGCTCACCATTTACTTCAACCTCCTGGAATGGCACCTTGAGAAATTCAAATAGTTCACTATGCTCCGCATTACCGTACATCGGCCTTCCATTGATTACAATTAATTCAATATCTTCAATTTCAGCATTCACCACGCTGGTGTATGGATTTTTATCATTTTTTCTGAATATGACCAGATCAGCAAGATTTCCATGCCGCAATATTCCTGTGTTCTGTAACCAGAATCCCCTGGAGGGATTGGAAGTTACCATCTTCACTATCTGTTCATCAGGAAGTTCTTCACCGTATGTTTTGCTGTAATACTCCCTGTCAAATTTCATCTCGAACAAGAGGTTTAATCCACCGGACATGGGGGAATCTGTTCCGATACAGACATTTACCCCTTCATCCAGCATTTTTTTCACCCTTGCGGTGGTATTGAACATGAACGTATTGGAATCTCCGCACCATACCACTGTAGCGCCGCGTTTCTTTATCAGCTTGATATCATCATCTGAAAATGCAAGGCCATGTACCAGTACCGAATGATCTCCCAGTCCGCCAAGTCTATCCAGGGTACGCACATCCTCTACGGTTTCATCATCAAACCCCTCGGCAATATGCGTTATGAAAGGTATATTCTCTTTGATGGCCTTCTGATATTCTACGGTAATCCCATCCCCCCATGCCAGTGCGAAAGAAGACACCGAATGTGCCAGGGCATAATCCCTTATTACCTTGGTTGGCAACAAGTCGAGGAAGGGTTCATTTACGAAATGGGGAATATGATCTGAAACCGATGTAACACCTGAAAGCAGGTTTCTATACCCGCCCAGAAGATACAGGTCCCTGTTATCCACCTGCTGTCGTTCTTCGTATACGGGAGCACTTTTTAAATCGTTGTCCCAGGGAAGCCAGTTCTCGTAGGGACCGTTGCCTACTTTCGGATAATATGTTCCCAGGAGGTGGTCATGGCTGTTAATAAGGCCCGGAGATAACACCCCGTCACTTTCAATTGTGAAAATGGATTTGGGTGACTGTTCTGTGATCTTTTCAATAATATCATCTTTTACCGTCACTGAACCACGGTCAATATGCTTTTCAGGTGTTATAATACTTACTCCGTTTATTCCCCATTCACCCATACTGAGTTCTCCATTATAATAAATTCCTGCATGAAAATATTCCATGCAGGGTAACAGGAAAACAGATAGCACTTAAGTTTTAGTAGACTGAAATTGGCCAGTCAAGCAAAATACAGCAGTCCATTGAAACTGTTTTACCCGTTACAGGATATAACCATATATAGTAATTACTCAACTGTCATGCTGAATAATCAAAATTATTCTAAAATGAATAATAATCCTGCATCTCCCCCCGCCTTCGGCGGGGTGAGATGCACAAATTTCTTTTCATTATGAAGTAAATGATCAATATTTTAGTCATAGCTGAGTAGTCACCATATATATTACTATCGGTTAGACAGGGTGAGGAGTAAATACCTTTTTCAACGTGACCCATCAGTGATGGATTCAAGTATAGTATCAGGTGTTTTATAAAGCATCATATCATAATAAGCCATTAGCTTATCGCACCTGTCTGTAAAGAATCCGTCAACACCGAACTTTGAAAAAATCCAGTATTGCCAGGGAGAATTGATGGTATACAGGTGAATAAGCAGCCCGTTTTTATGTGCTTCTCCCACGTGCCACGGCCAGCCCAGGTAGCCCACAGGCCCAAGACCTGAACACGTCTCCCTCGCGTCACTGATAATATTTGTCCATCCCTGCTCTTTTTCCATGTCCCTGCTTACAAGGTATATCCTGGGAACTTCGGGGGCAAGTTCTTTGAGCTTTACCAGGCTTTTCAAATCAAATGACTGAAAAATAATCCTGGCCCTGCCAAGTCCCACAGTAACAAGGTTGGAAGGCTGTTCCTGTCCCGTGTCCTCCATCTCTTCGTCGCCCAAATCACCTATCCACCCCCTGTTCTGAAACAACTGAACAAGGTCTTTTTCGATACCGGGAAACTGGTCGGCTGACTTTGTTTCCACGTACAGGCCCGGCCTGTTCTCAGCTTCTTCAGCAATATCAATAATTTCATTAAGGGTGAGGATCTTCACCCCCTCGTACATTTTATTCGCTTTTTCTGGGTAGAGCATATTAAACCAGGTGCCGGCATCCAGTTGCTTCAACTCGTCTATGGTAAAGCTGCTGACCGGATCCTTCTCTCTTCCCGGGAAAACACTGGCCACGTTGGTTGTCCTGTCAAGAACGTTATCGTGTATGGCCACAAGGGTGCCGTCCTTTGTTCTTTGTATATCCATTTCCAGGTAATGTGCACCCATATCACGGGCAAGCACGTAAGCGGGCCGTGTTTCTTCGGGAGCCATGTATGACGCGCCCCTGTGAGCAATAACAAGATGATGCGGTATACCATGTGACCTGGAAATATGTTCACCTTTTGATGGTTTCCCCAAAACACCCCCCACTACAATACAAAAAATAAAGCCAGATATACATAGCCCGGCCCCAACAGCTGCAATTTTTAAAATTTTACCTGTCGATATCATTATATTTAATCACATCAGCACACTTATACAATTATTTAACTGGAATGCAACTTTTTTACATTACAGGCTCAGAATTTCATCTTCAGTAAGGTCTTCAACCTTAACCGGATCAATCCCTTTCAGGCGTGCTGCAAGTTCTTTCGAGGAGATCTCAGGGATGGTCTTCACTATTCGATACTCATGTGATTGAAGCCAGTTGAAAAACATCCACGCGTAACAATCGCGGCACAGTTCATGCTTCATCTCAATGTACTTTTCTCCGCTGTAAGGTTCCAGGGCCTTGTGGTGGGCACATCCGATGTCTATGCAAAAAGTCCCGGACTTGTATTCTTTTTTCCGCATGACGTTACCTCGTATCATGTTTGATATTACTGACAAGGATTATACCACGCTGCAGGTATTATACAATTACTTTATCATGAATAATTTTTACCTTCATCATTATCTCACGTGAAGCCAGTATCATACCGGGATCTGCGTAAGAACAAAGCCTTGCCGCAAGGTTCACCGTATCACCGATAGAGGTATTATCCATCCGGTCACGTGAACCCATACTGCCATGAACCACCTCTCCCATGGTCAAACCGATCCCAACCTGTATGGTTTGCCTGCCCTCATCTTCTCGCGATCTGTTCAGGGCCTTGATAGACTCCACGATGTCAACTGCTGCTTCAAGTGCGTTATCAGCCATCTTATCACCGGTAAACATGGCCATCACTTCGTCACCCACGAACTTGTCGATATCACCCCCGTGCTTACGGATTATCCGCGCCTGTAGGTCAAGGTAATCATTGAGTATACCAACATCCTCTTCAGGGGGAAGGTTCTCTGACATGGCGGTAAACCCGCGCACATCGGCAAAGAGAAAGGCCATGGTTTTACACACCCCGCCAAGTTCAACGCCACCATTTACGGTCTTTTCCCGTATCATGGTGACGGTGGATTCTGACACGAATTTTTCCATTTGAAGTTTTTCCCGCAGGTGAACGATCATCCTGTTAAACTCTCCGGTGAGCAACCCTGTCTCGTCATGGGTGAACACTTTCAGGGTAACCGTAAGGTCACCCTGTCCAACCCGGCTAACACCTCCGGTCAGTTCCACCACCGGACGCACAAACTGGGTGGACACGCAGGCGGCTATGCCAATACCCATTAGAAAAAGCTTTTGCAGTGTTTCAAATTTCTCGATTACCTCAAACGAGTCAGGCATTATTGGCCTGGTGAGAGCGGTAAGTTTTTTAACAAGCAGGGAGACCAGGTTCATGATCTTTTCGGCCAGGGTTTTGATGCTACTCACCACTTTTCACGTAACGGAAATGAGAAGCGACTCTATACCCTTCATAGATAATAAAGCAGTATTATATGGAACAAAAATACTATAAATCCACAAATAATTTATTGCATTGATGAATAGTATCAATTAGATTACTACGACAAGCAGTTTTTAATAAGTTGCCGGAGGGAAAAATGAAAAGGAACGCTGTTGCTGTTTTACCAGTCATGATTTTTTCACTTATATTTCTCAGTTCAACGTTGTATGCAGGATTCCAACTTGACGCTGAAACCGGTGCGGTATTTACCGGGTACAACGATGTGCGGATCCCCGGTGACTCGGGAACGAAGCTATCCCTTTCCGACGATCTTGACGGCGATCCGGTATGGCATTACCGGGCACGCCTGGGATATACATTCAACGACAAACACTATTTCGGCCTGCTGGCCGCCCCCCTCACCGTTACCTACAGCGGCAGGCTTGACAAGGATGTTACCTTTCGTGAAAAAACCTTCACATCGGGGGAGGACGTGGACGCCACCTTCATGTTCAACTCCTACCGTTTTACATACCGTTACCTGTCCATGAATACCGAAACGCTGACGGTGGGCATAGGGCTTACCGGCAAGGTGCGGCACGCAAGCATCAAGGTGGAAAGTGACACACAGTCAGCGGAAAAGAAAGACCTGGGATTTGTGCCCCTGCTCAGTTTCATGGTGCACTGGAAATTCGCCCAACCCGTAGGATTGCTTGTGGACGGGGATGCCCTCGCCTCACAGCAGGGCCGTGCCGAAGACATTCTCTTCGCACTCACCTGGGACATCACCGATGCCATCCAGGCGAAAGCCGGTTACCGCATACTTGAAGGGGGCGCCGACAACGACGAGGTGTACACCTTCAGCATGTTCCACTACGCCGTGGCGGGGGTGACCTTTACGTTTTAGCAGATCATTTCAGGTTATTCTTTCTGAATGTTCCGGGCGAACATCCCTCGTAACGGGAAAAAGCCAGGTTAAAGGATGTTGCGGAGTTAAACCCCACTGCCATGCCTACCGACAGTATGGAACGGTCGGGCTCTTCAAGCAGCATCTTTTTAGCTTCTTCTATCCTGAATTCGTTTACGAACCCGCAGAAATTCCTGTCCAGCTTCTCATTTAAAAGCTGGGACAGCTGCTGGGGCCGTATATCCAGTTCATCCGCAAGCCGGGCCAGTGACAATTCCTCGTCGGCAAAGGCCTTTTCTTCGCTCATGATGT
Source organism: uncultured Leptospiraceae bacterium (assembly GCA_964486725.1). Taxonomy (GTDB): domain Bacteria; phylum Spirochaetota; class UBA4802; order UBA4802; family UB4802; genus M55B154. The sequence continues at coordinate 6,314 of CAZAOK010000008.1, read as the reverse complement.
CCATAAGCCTCTGCACCGTTTTATCAAGGTCAAGCCCCCGTATCTTGGAATGCTCATAGCGGGCCTTTCGGGTCTCTACCTTCAAGAGCCGGTTAAAATCAGGGTGGCGCTGGGTGGCAAGGAACACCCCCGTGAGGGTGGTATTTGCCATCAGCACTGACCACCTGGTAAGCTCCGTTGAAAAAAGATCTCCCGCCGCCATAAAGGCGGTTGAAATAATGATACAGGTTGAGAAGACGTATCCCATCCTTGAGACGGTAAGACTGTGCTCTTTTCGTTTTTTCTTCCATATTACAGCCATGTGCACCAGTGTGGGTATCATTGCCATCACCAGGTATATTTTTGGAAGGGGATACATAAGATGCACCAGCTTGAAATACAGGGGCAATTCTACAAATGAACTGCTGAAGATGACGGTATGCTGCAGGTATGCTGATGAAAGGGAAATATCCTTTACGAAAAGCGGCACCATCAGCAAAAGACATGAAATAAAAAACGGTATACTGTAGAGGAACATGCCTCTGCTCACTGAAAAACTGCTTTCTATCACCCAGCGGTACCTGAAACTCATCAGCGGTGCGGTAAGGAAGGTAACCGGTATGATACATACAGAAACCAGGTAGTAGTCCCTGAAAAATTCAGTGCTGTACAGCGATACCTGGAATATCCATATACCAAGGCAGAGAAAGGAAAAGGCATATATGTAGCTTATCAGCTTCTTGTTCTTCTGAAAGAGCTGTCCAAGGGCCAATAGTACAGAAAATATCGCCCCGTAAAACATGAAAAAATCGATTATTATATCACCCATCCCCTTCACCATGGAGATATTAATAAACTACCATATATAATATATATATTTTAAATTCTTAATATTTCAAGAAATATATATATTAAAGATTTTCTACCTTTAACCTGCTACTATTTTTTCATTACAACTGGAAAAAAACCGCAGGGTTTAAGGGAGGAACAATGGAAACAAGGCTGAGAAAGAACAATTTTAACGACAGGTGGAAACTGCCCCTGCTACCTGACTATATCATGAAATGGGCGGATCTCACCCCTGAAAACGACTGCATCGTCTTTGCGGATACGGGCCGGGTGATCAGTTACCTTGAATTCGACAGGCTCACTGACCTGTATGCCATGCGCCTTAAGAAAATGGGCATCAAGAAGGGAGATATCGTGGTTACCCAGTTCCTGGGTGTACCTGAATTCTACATGCTGGTTTACGGCTGCCTGAAGGCTGGTGCCATCATTTCACCACTTGACGTAAAAGAACAGGCACACGAGGTGATACGGGACCTTGACAAGATCGAGGCGAAGGCCTTTTTTTGTCTAGGAAAGACCCCCATTCGGGATTTTTCAGAGGTTGCCACCGAGGTAAAGAAAAGCTGTCCCTACGTGAAACACGTGGTGCAGTGGCCTTCCGGTACCGAGGGTGATACCATAATTGACGGCGCCGAAAACTTTAATGACCTTTTCGGAGAGAGGGGACTTGCCGAGATTGAAAAAGATACATCGCTTGCCAAAAAGCTCGTTAAGGAATATGAAAAACTGGAACCACGCGACCCGGCACTTATCATCTTCACCACCGGCACAACCGGGGAACCCAAGCCTGCTCTCATGTCGCACCTGAGCATCATGACCAATAACGCCGTGTTCTCGCGTGGAGTTGGCCTGTATGGCAGTGACTACCGTTTTCTCAACATCATGCCCACAAGCCACGTGGCAGGGACCGCACAGGGACCCATGACCGCCTGGTTCTGCGGCGGGGCCATAATTACCCTCAGCATGTTCGAACCGGCAAAATCACTTGAAGCGGTTGAGAAATACAGGGCCACCTTCTACGGCGGCGTACCCACCATGTTCAGGATGATCTGGGCCCTTCCCAATTACAATGACTACGATCTCAGTAACCTGAAATACTCTCTCTATGGCGGCAGCGCGGTAGATACCGCCTTCCTGAAGGAGATGGCGAAGATGTCACCCACCTTTGGTACCGCCCTGGGCATGACCGAGTGCTCCGGGTATTTCACCTGTACCCCCAAGGGTATCTCTGTTGACGAGATGGCTGGACAGGTTGGACAGTTCTACCCCGAGCTTGCGAAGGTGACCATCCGTGAAAAGATGAACGAAGACGGCACTGCCGGGAAGGAACTACCGGAAGGCGAGGCCGGCGAGATATGCGTGGACGGGGACGTGGTCTTTTTGGGCTACTACAACAACCCCGACGCAACCGCCAAAACCATTTCCAAAGAGGGGATACTCTACACCGGCGACATGGGATACCTGAAGGACATGGGCACCTACAAGGCCCTGGTGTTCTCGGGCCGGCGCAAGTTCGTCATCAAGCCCAAGGGGTACCTGGTATTCCCCGACGAGGTGACCGACTTTCTCACGAAGCATCCGAAGGTAAACCAGGCACAGGTGGTTGGCGCCCCGCATAACATATTCGTGGACGGGGTGTTTGCCTACGTGCAGCCAAAACCCGGTGAAACACTGAGCGCCGAAGAGATACTGGACTACTGCAAGGGGATTGCCTCCTACAAGCGTCCCATTCACGTTGAGTTCTGGCCCGTTGACCAGCAGTTCCCCATGAACAAGACGGGGAAGGTGGATTCCATGGCACTCATAGAAAAAGCGAAGGAGATCACCGAAAAGCTGAGAGAACAGGGCAGGTGGGACGCGTCGTGACATACCCCACTCCCATCCACAACGGCGGGGCACTGTCCCGCCGTTTTTTTTAGCGCACCAGCGGCAGTTCAAGCCAGCTGGTACTGTAGCGGGGAGACAGGTGCTCCCGCCGCATGTGCCATGAGCTGCCCCTTCCCTCGGCGGCGAAGCTGACGGTGCTCTTGCCGAACCTGCCGTTTAACCGGTCAACCGTTTCCATGAGGGCCTGCCTGCGGGGGTCAACACCGCCGCCGAAAAGATCAAGCTGGCCCTCCCCCTGTTTTACGATATCAAAAAGCATGATGCCCACCTTCTTGTACCGGTAGCCCGTGCGGTATATGCGGCGCAGGCCGGCGTGGGCCAGCCCTGTGAGGTGGGGGGTGTAGGCGGTGGGCTGGGGCAGGCTGAAGGTGGCGGCGTTTGCGTACTGGGGCTCGGGCTTGAAGCGGTTGGTGGCCAGAAATATCGTCAGGCCCGACACAAGCGAATTCTGCCGCCGCAGCTTCTCCGCCGCCCTGGCGGTATAGGCGGCCGCGGCCTCCATGAGTTCATCCAGGCTCTCCACCGGCCGCCCGAATGAACGGGAACTGACGATGGCCTTTTTTGGCGGCGGTGCCTCTTCCATCTCGAGGCAGGGGTGTCCCCGCAGCTCCCAGGCGGTGCGAAGCCCCATCACCGTCATCTTACTGCGCACCCAGGCATCGGGGGCACGGGACAGGTCAAGGGCGCTGTGCACCCCGTGCTGATGCAGCATGCGGGCATACCGGCTTCCCACTCCCCAGATGTTTTCCACCGCGATGCCGTCAAGAATGTCATCCACGCGGGGATGGCCGGTGATGTTAAACACCCCGCCGCATTCGGGGTCTTTCTTGGCTACGCGGTTGGCAAGCTTTGCCAGGGTTTTGGAGGGGCCTATGCCTACCGAGACAGGCATCCCCGTCCACCCCCTTACCCTTGTTCGCATGAACCTGCCGTATTCTTCTAAACCGAAATGCTCCATGCCGGTAAGGTAGAGAAATGCCTCGTCGATGGAATAGATCTCCATGGCGGGGACGCAGCCGGCAAGGGTTTCCATCACCCGGTGAGACATGTCGCCGTAGAGAGCGTAGTTGGACGAGAATACCCGCACCCCGTGGCGGGCCACCAGGGGAGCGCATTTGAACCAGGGGGCTCCCATGTCGATGCCCAGGGCCTTGGCCTCGTTGGAACGGGCGATGATGTTGCCGTCGTTGTTGGAGAGTACCACCACCGGCACCCCCCACAGGGAAGGGTCGAACACCCGCTCGCAGGATACGTAGAAGTTATTGCAGTCTACCAGCGCCACTACCTCCCCCATGGCCGCCTACCCTACCGTGTGGATGACGTGCACCACCACTCCCCACACCTCAAACTGCATCTCGGGGGTCACCTCAATGGGGGCGTATGCCGGGTTTTCAGGGGTAAGGCAGACCCTGTCATGATTACGGGAAAGACGCTTTACCGTGAGCTCACCGTTGAGGGCGGCGATGATGATCTTTCCGTGTGACGGTTCTTCGGCCCGGTCTACCACCAGGATATCGCCGGGGTGTATGCCCGCCCCCACCATTGAATCACCGGATACCCGCACGAAAAAGGTGGCGGCGGGATGGCGTATGAGATGCTCGTTCAGGTCGAGTGCCCGGTCGATGTAATCGTCGGCGGGGGAGGGAAAGCCCGCCGGCACCCGCGCCGAGAAAAGGGGCAGCTCCCTGCTGATGGTATACTGTCCCCTGCTGTAGATGGCTATTATGTCGGTTGATGGTATGACAGGTATATTCATGCGTGCGTGTCCTTTCGGTTGATTTTATCCATGGTGGTATTAATATACCGGAAGGGGTTAACATGTCAACATTTGTTTAGTATTTTTTTAAATTTCAAAAGACTCTAAAAAATAGCCACAGATAGACACAGATGTACACAGATAATTATACTTTATAGTAGCCGTGAAGTCCCTTTAGGGGGATTCAAGCCAGTGGTACATATTGGTAAAAAGCCTCACACAGGCCTGACCAGCTCTTCGGTGTCATTGGCGTCAGGCCCTTTTTTTAAAATGTATCTCTGGAACAGCATCGAGGGCGGATGCAACCCGTCTCAGGAAAGACAGTGATACATTTTTATAATTACCTGATTCAAGGCGGGCAATAGCAGGTTGCGAGGTACCTGACTTTTCAGCCAGCTCTTTCTGGGTCATGTTATTGTTTTTTCGTAATTGTATTATCTCCCTTGCCAGGGAAAACTCCTCTTCAAGGTTCTCATATTCTTTTCGAAACTCCCCGTCTTTAAGGGCTTCTTTTTTTAATTTTTCATAGTTATGTTCTTTTATTTTACTCATTGTTCTCTTCCTTAAATGCGTTCATTAAGGACTCGGCCCTGCTAATCTCTTTTTTGCTCAATTTTTGGTCTTTTTTTACATATCCTGAAGTCATAATATAAATCTTTCCCTTATGGTGAAAATAGAAGAACCTGCATATATTATTACCCTGCTTGACCCGTAATTCATACAGGTGATCCACTTCCCTGATTTTCTTCGCGTGTGGCTCTCTCAAAAAGGGGCCAAAATCCTGTAAAAGATCTATTGTCCTGAATGCTTTCGCCCGTAATTTTGTCTCCAGCGTATCCAGAAACTCCTTTGCAGGCTCAAGTATCTTTACTTCGTATCCCATCAGCAAAATATACCAATATTGTTATATTTGTCAACATAAAATCATCATACCGGCCGAACCAGCTCTTCGGTGTCGTTGGCGGGTGAGTTCACCATGGTGGAGACGGGATAAGCTTCCATCCGGTCTGCCGAGTAGGGGGCAAGCAGTGCCTGCGCCTCTTCCGGCGGATTGGCAATGTCAAGCCAGGTGGCATAGCCGTTTTCTGGAATGATCACCGGCATGCGGTTGTGGACACGGGCTGCAAGTTCGTTTGGTTCGGTAGTGATGATGGTGAAGGTTTTAAGCTCATTGCCGCCCGGATCTTTCCATGTCTCCCAGAGGCCGGCAAGGCCGAAGGGGTTGCCGCTTTTCAGCCTGAAGTAGTGGGGTACCTTTACCTTCCCGTCCTTCTTCCATTCGTAGAAGCCGCTTGCCGGGATGAGGCACCGGCGTTTTTTCATGGCGTTCTTAAAGGAGGGTTTTTCAAGCACCGACTCCGCCCGGGCGTTGATCATGCGGTTGCCGATGGATGGGTCTTTTGCCCAGAAGGGGACAAGCCCCCACTTGAGATTCACCATTATTCGTGTTTCTTCCTTTATAATTACGGCAACCTGCTGCCCCGGTGCCACGTTGTACCGGGGTGAGAGGTCAAGATCAATAACCTCGATGCCGAACTGCTCAGCGATGATCTCAAGGGGGTCTGCCTGGGCGAAACGTCCGCACATATTTCCTCCTACCGGGTCGATTGCACAAGCATCATGTAGAAACGCACGCAATCGGCCAGGTTGTCTATATCAATACGCTCGTTGGTGCCGTGCTGCCGTTCAAGGTCTTCGGGTTTCATGCGTTCGGGGATGAACCTGAAGATCTTGTCGGTAAGGTGGAGGATGAAGTATTTTTTCATTCTGTACCTCCGTAGTGAGATTGAATGATATTCACAGATAATTGTGTCCAGGGCAAGTATATTTTGGCCTGTCGGCC